>PKXK01000211.1:0-32838 GCA_003132325.1 Acidobacteriaceae bacterium | reverse complement strand
CTGGCACACAGGTCGATTCCATGGTCGCCGACGGACAGTTAGAAGTCTGCGATGGTGCGTACAGGATTTTTGTGATGAAGAAAAGTCAAAGGCCCCGCCCTTCGCTTCGCGATAGGACGGCCCACCCGCCTGCTGTTTCAAATATTCCGTTCCTTCATCGTGGCGGGCCAGGGGTGTATGACTTCGGACCCGGCATATACGGGTTCAAGAGTTTCGTCCGTCCCGACGGAGCGTTATACGTGACGGAGAACAAATTCATATCACTAGATAATGTTACGCCTTTATCTTTGCCTTGGAGAATGTCAGCTTTGGCGAGCATCTCTACGAATGCCGCTATTGCGCGATTGTCTGTCGAAAACACTACGCTGTGGTCAAACACGTTGTGCTGAAACGATGAAGTTTCTTGACCGTGAAAAAGCAATCTTACGTCTTTGAAATAACAATTAACAAACTCTTTGCCGTCTATTTCTATAGTTTCATTATCGAAGGTTTTTCCAGCATTCGATCCGATTTCACAATCTATCCTTTGTAGGTGCTCGAAGTCTGGGGGTACCCCACCGTTACCGACTAGTAAATAGGTCGGAAAACAGATTTGGTCTTCCTTCGGAAATTAATTTCCGAAAATTATTAGTAGAGCGAATCATTCCGGCAAGCGGGATTGCATCAGTCGCGATTTTGAACGCTACTGTTTCACGGGCTCGGCGAATTCCCTGCCGCGCGCACCGCATCCTGGCATTTGCTCGCGGCGGTCAGCACTCGGTTAAAGGCTGGTTCCGCGCGGAGGGTTGCGAGCAGCGGATCGGAGAGCAGATTCGAGTACGCGCAATAGTTCTGCTCGACCGCGCTCTGCAGAAGATGGAGCGCGGCTGGTTTCTTGCCGCAGTACCCGAAGAGCGCTCCCTGGTAATACCACGTTTCGGGATCGGGTTCGGTGGGCAGAGTGGTTTCCGCTTCCCGCGCGATACGGTCCAGATCCGCCGCTGGCCGCAACTGCAAACAAGACTCCAGCAGATCGCGGTGATAGCGCGGCGTCGTCGGCATGAGCTTCACCGCCTCGCGCGCTTCGGAAGACTTCCCTTCCCGCAGAAGGAGTGACGGCATGATGTATGCTGCCCACTCCGAACCCGCGTCCAGACGGATAAAATCTGCCGCGCGTTCCGTCTTACCCAATTCCATGAATGCCCAAGCGCAAGAACGAAAGAGGTAATTGCCGGGATCGAGCGTGAGCGCGGTGTTGCACTCCCCCGTCGATTGCTCCAGCATCCCGGCATAACGATAGACATAACTCATGGCAAAGTGGGCCTCGGCGCTCTCCGGACGACGCTTGACCAACGCTTGCGCCGCCTGATACGCCTTGCCCAGTTCGCCGCGCTCCACGCGGTTGGCAATCAGCTGTCTGGCGGCTGTGACCCGATTCGGATCGAGTTGCAGGGCGCGTTCGCAGGCTTGGTTCGAGCGCTGGAACATCGGCTCGCCGCCGTCCGAATAGTCCGCGTCAAAGTAGGTACGTATTCCGAGTTGTTCCCAGGCCGGCGCGTAAGTTGGGTCCACGGCGACCACGTGCTCCAGCACCGCGATGGCATCTTTGTTCGGCCCGGCATCGTGAGGCAGTGCCAGGCTGTGCAGGTAGAGATCGTAGGCCTCCGCGCTTTTGGGGTGCGTGCCGGTATCGAGAAAATCGCCGGACGCGCCCAGCGCCGGCAGCAATCCCTGGCGTATCTGGACAGCCATCTGCGCCTGCAAGGCGATCAAGTCCTCGGCGGGCGCGGTCACATTCGACTGCCAGACGAGCCGATTCCCCTCCACTTGGATCGCCTCCAGCGTAATCAGAACATGGTCGCCCTGCTTCAGAAAGTGCCCGGTAATAACGTTGGCGACGTGCACTTCGCGGCCCGCCTTCTGCGGGTCGACGTCGTTGCCGGAAAATTTTCGCGTGATCGAAGAGGGACGAACGTCCAGCGTCCGGGTGTAAGTGAGGGTGTTGGCGATTTCATCGGCCAGCGCGAAGCGGAGAAACTCCACGCTGATGTCGCCATTCATGTTGTGCAACGGCAGCACGGCAATGGTGTTCTTGGGCGCACCGCCGCCCGCCTGGCGTTGTTTGAACCACCACGCGCCCACCGCGACCAAAACCGTGAGCAGCAGCGCACTGACTCCCAGCAGCAGATAGGTTGAAAACTTGCTGGTGGTCTGAAAGGTGGTCGTCGCCAGGCGATACGGCAAGGCTGGCCGCCGCGTCCCGGTCCGGCTTAGGCTCGAGTCCGTATCCTTCCGCAACGACTGCAGATCGCCCTTCAGCGCCAGCGCGTTCGGGTAGCGGTGTCCGCGGTCTTTTTCCATGGCCCGGCCGAGAATGCCTTCGAGATCCGGGGGGAGCTTGGGATTGAGATGACGAGGAGAGACCGGTTTCTGGTTCAGGACCGCGTCCAGCGTGGTGATTACGTTGCCGGTGGCAAATGGCTTCTTGCCGGTCGCCATTTCGTAAAGCACGACTCCGAGCGAGAATAAGTCGCTCCGCGGGTCCAGTTCTTCGCCGCGCGCCTGCTCCGGAGACATATAAACCGCGGTTCCCGGAATCACGCCCATCGCTGTCAACGAGTCTTCCATGGCGGCATCGCTCGATCCCGAATCGCGCGCCGACTTGGCCAATCCGAAATCGAGGATNNGCCAAAGCATCGGCCACCTGGATGCCAATGTCGAGGAGTTCGTCGACTTCGATCGGCTTTTCCCGAATCCGCTCCTTCAGGCTCACTCCCTCCAACTTCTCCATGACGATGAAAGGATGTCCGCCGTTATCGTCGATGTCGTGGATGGTGCAGATGCCGGGATGGTTCAGTTGGGAAGCGGCGCGTGCTTCGCGCACGAAGCGGTCGAGCGACTTGCGGTCGTGCACCATCTCCGCCGGAATGAACTTGAGGGCGACGTGCCGGGACAGGCGCGTGTCTTCCGCCTCATACACCACGCCCATGCCGCCACCGCCGAGCTTTCCCACGATTTGATAGTGGGAGACCGTCTGGCCGATCATTCCGAGGGCCTCAGTGCCATCGGCGGTTATGTTAGGCCGCTGGCGAAGTCGGGTCAACCCGCATACGGCGCCTGGCTGCTAAAGCCTCCGCCCAAGTTTGCCGATTCTTCAAGACGTATCTCCGGATACACGGGCCAGCCAATTGCCAGCTCTGTCCAAGCAGCCTCTTGGTCTTATGATGGTGGGAGTCGGGTTTCGTGGCTACTTCCTGCCAGGGAGGCGTGAATGGGCGACCGTTCGTTGTTTGGCTCAGCGGAGGTCGGAGGGTTCAGATTCATGCAGGCCTTGGTGGTCGACGATTCCGCGGTCTACCGCAAGCTGATCGGCGATCATTTGCGAAGTTGGGGCTTTGGTGTCACCCTCGCCGAAACCGGTTCCGACGCTTGGCGAATCCTGGAGCAACCAGATGCTCCCAAGCTTGTGCTGCTCGATTGGGTGCTGCCCGACCTCGATGGCATTGAGCTATGCAAGCGCATCCGCCAAGCCGGAGCGTCCGGTCCTTACGTCTACGTCATCCTGCTGACCAGCAAAGAGGGCCGCCAGAACATGCTCCAAGCGATGGAGGCTGGGGCGGACGATTTTCTGGTCAAGCCGGTTGATGAGCTGGAAATGAAGGCCCGCCTGCTGGTGGGTAAGCGGATTCTCGACTTACAGGAAGAACTGGTTTCCGCGCGCGAGTCCATGCGTCACGCCGCCACCCACGATTCGCTCACCGGATTGTTGAACCGCGGAGAAATCCTTAGCATGTTCCAGCGGGAATTGGAGCGAGGGTGCCGGGAACGCGCCCCGGTGGGAGCGATCCTTTGCGACATCGACCATTTCAAGAACGTCAACGACACGCTCGGCCACCTTTTTGGTGACGAGGCGCTGCGGGAAATCGGCCGGCGGCTGCAGTCTGAACTTCGTATCTACGACGGTGTTGGCCGGTATGGCGGAGAAGAATTTCTGATGATCCTGCCGAACTGTGACTTGCCCAACACTATGATGCGCGCGAATGAGTTGCGTAAGATCGTTGCCAGCACACCCGTGCTGTGTTCCGGCGTGGAGAGACTCATCACCATGAGCATGGGAGTCGCCGTTTCGGCTGGCGATGGGAAGAACGAACTGGAAGCGTTGCTGAATCAAGCCGATGCCGGCCTTTACGCCGCCAAGGAGAAGGGCCGGAACCGGGTCGAGCACTTCACTCCCGCCGTCAGGAAAGCGGCGGCTGGACGCGCGCGCAAGGGTTGAGTGCCGTGGTGCCAGTACGAACCCGCTCATGGGAACTCGTCCTTCCCCGACCAGTTACCATGACAGTGGTAGCCTTTTCTAGAGGAGTCAATCCTGCGGCTGAACTGGCCGCGAGCCACTGCCCACGTGTTTCCCGGCCTTCCAACCCGCATCAAGCAGTACGCGCGCGACGCTGGATTCGATCTCTGCGGCATCGCGCCGGTCCGCGACTTCGCCGAGTTGCGCGTCTTCCCCGCATGGATCGCAGATGGCAAGCACGGCGAAATGAGGTACATGGAAGCGCGCGATAAAACTGGAGAACTCAAACGCGCGTCGCTTGAGCGAGTCGCTCCCTGGGCCCGCAGCGTGATCGTATGCGCCATCAACTACAACACCGCGCATCCCTACTCGAGCCGGGTGCAGACGCAGACAGAAGATGCGAGCCGAGGCTGGATTTCGCGCTACGCCTGGTCTGGCGAGGACTATCACGACGCCGTACTGCGCCGCCTGAAGCAGGTCGAAGACGAGTTGCGCGGACTGCTCGCCGCAACTGGCAACTGGCAATTTCGCTCCTACGTTGACACTGGTCCGCTCATCGAGCGCGTCTACGCCAAGTACGCCGGCATCGGATGGATCGGCAAGAACACTTGCATCATCAACCAGCAACTTGGATCGTGGCTGTTTCTGGGCGTGATTCTCACTTCGCTCGGAATCACGAACAACGATGTCACCGGCGACTTGCCCGCGCCCGATCGTTGCGGAACTTGTACGCGCTGTATCGTTGCCTGTCCAACGCAAGCGATCACTGCGGCAGGTGAGTTGGACGCGCGGCTGTGCATCTCCTATCTGACGATCGAAAAGCGCGGCGAGATTCCCGTAGAACTGCGCGAAGGAATGGGACGACACGTTTTCGGATGCGACATCTGTCAGGACGTTTGCCCGTGGAACCGCAAGGCGCCAGCGACTTCCGCGGCAGAGTTTGAGCCGCGGGAAGGACTCGTCAATCCGGCGCTCGACTGGCTGGCGGAAATGCGGCCGGAAGAGTTCCGCGAGGTATTTCGAGGATCGCCAATTCGTCGCGCCAAGCTTTCTGGCTTGCGCAGGAATGCGGCGATGGCGATGGGAAACAGCGGCGACAAGAAGTTTATGCCAACGCTGACAACACTTTGCGAGGATCCGGATCTGGTGGTCGCTGAATATGCGCGCTGGGCCTTGGGACGACTTGAACTGTGCTGTCGTCAACGAGAAGGCTTGGACCCCTCTAGTGGTGGTCTTTAAGAATGAGAGGCTTAGCGGGCAAGAGACGCCATGTCTTTGAGGAATAAGGACTTATCTGTAAGGTATTTATAAATCAATAGGTTAGCGTGCATTTTCAGTTTGTTTTTGGGATCATTTCGCGCTAGGTCTTTGAGAAATAAATACTTTAGCGGTCAGGGAGCCGCGCACGGTAGCAACCCAAGAACTTGTGTCACGGAACGGCTGAGGGCTTATTGTCCCCAGTTTATTCCCGGTTTATTCGTCCGCCTCGCTTCTGGCTCGCCCACTCACTGAATACGATCATGGGTGAAGCGGTCGCGTCCGACCCAAAAGGGACACTGCGGGCAAGACGCGCCCTCGGGGTAGTCCACACCTTCTTCGTGCGGGCATCCGATAATCCCCTCCGTTATGACAGTGGACCTAGATGCGTGCGGCTTGAGGAAGCCTACAATTTGTTCGCCAATGTCGAGATCTTCGCGTACATCGATGTCGCCCTTGGAGAACCAGCGTTCGAGAAAATCCGGCTCGCTACTTTCCCTGAGGAAGACACCGACCACGACCTTGGTCGCCAGTTTGTCGTCGGGTCCATAGAAGGCGATCGTGGCGATGGGATAGCCTCGAAAGCCAGACCGAAATTTCCTGTTCACCCACGAGCGGGTAAGCGCGTTGCTCTTGCCAAGTCTCGGCTTTCTCTTCACCCGTGCAATATACCCCGTGTCACGCCGAGTTGTCGAAAGCGCAATGATTTTTACGTTCCCCTGCCACCGGCGTCAGTTTACGCTATCGCCTGGTTGCAACAGTTGAGGGAGGGATTGCGACAGTTGCCCGAGGGACGCAGTCGGCGGCGCGCCTTAGTAGCCGGGTCACTCTTCACCCCTTGTGACTCAAATCACTGACATTCCCTGATCTTGAGCCCAAGATTCCCCCGTCGAAGCGTTGCGCCACGGGATGCATCAGTCCATTCGACAGCAACCCACGTCACTTCGTGGGAGAGAGGTTTAACATGGAGATGGATTACCGCGCGTACTTCGAATCCGCTCCGGGGGTGATTCGTTCGACTGGGGAACCCGCAATTTCGAGATGTTGGGAAGCCGCCGACGGCAGCGGCGAGTGGCGTCAATCTAACTATTGGGGCAATATGACTGTCAGTATCGTGTCGCTGGATGACACGGTGGGTGGACGAGAGGTTGAACCTGGCTTTTTCGTCTTTGACCGTCTGATAACTGGTTTCGTCAAGTTCTCAGACATGAGACCTATGGCTACTAAAGAACCGTAGACATCAAATATTCGTAGAGGCAATGGACTTCTGGAAGAGCAAAGAGTGGCAGGAATTATCCGGCTTGTTGACGACGGCATATCTGCCAGGTCCTACCGTCGGCGGCCAGTACCTAAGCCTGCTGAACGTCCGCACGCCCGACGGCAAAATGGTGCTTGCTGCAGCCGTCTTTGACGATATATATGCGGGCAGCAACTTTATCAAAATCAGAGACAAGAAGTTGCTGGCGAAGCTAAGAAACATCAAAGGACAGTTCCATAACGTTCCCGGAACCGGCGATCTTCCTGTCTTCTACTACGAATATTTGATGTCTACGGCTGACTTCAAAGTCTTCTCGAAGACTGGAGTCTTGTCGGAAAGGACTTTTAGAAAAATTCCGACGATGTGTGCGCGCGCGCTTATCGAAAAAGAGTGCCCTGAAAAGATGCGCTTATTCGATGAGATCATGAAACTTCTGATCAAGCGCCAAACCAGCCTCGCCGACGGGAGCGACGCGCTCACCACGGTGATGCTCAACGCCCTCAAAGCCAATTACGGAGGCGAAAAGGCGAACGAGTTCGACCTGCTTTTGTCTCATTACTCCGAAGAGGTGAGGAAGTTCTCGGAATCGATGAAGCGTGATCGCTTTTGTGGCATTTCTCATAAGAGGTTCGCGGAATGGAACCGGCGATTACGAAAGAACCTTCGTTCCGTTTCAGTGAAACGGCTCTGGCACCGTATCGGGCAAGCACTGGCGCGCGCGGGCACCAACCTGCGGAACAGGCTTGGTCATGGCGGCGGTTTGCAGGGGACTATGGTTGACAAAGAGCGGCCCGAAAGGATCCGCCATTTAGCCATTGAAATAAGCGACCTTCTGAACAAGCGCAGACCCAACCTCGGCGACGCTCTTGATGCGCTCAACTCGGTGATGCTCACCGCCATCGAAGCCAATTACGGACGCGAAAAGGCGAACGAGTACGACTTGCTTAATGCCCGGTTCTCCGAAGAGGTACGCAGGTTCTCGGGGGGGCGGCTTCAGTAGCCTACTCGGGCGGGCTGGTTGGAGCGCAGGGGGGCGGGGGCGGCCCGGGCGGTGTTCGCCCGCATGTCCTCAAAGTGCTGCTCGTGAGGGAATCATCATCACGGGATGATTGGTGATAAATCCCGATTTCACGCATTGACCCCGAAGGCGACCCGCACTCTTTCCACGGCTTTTCCCAATTCCAGAGGCGGTACGCCACCTCGTTGGGCAAGCGGGAATCCGAGCCGATGCGTGAGCATACACACCTGCCTGCGATGGTGGGCTTCGTGAGATAGCATGTAGCACTGCACATGGCGCGGCTGAAGAGGCTGCGGAACAGTGTTTTCCCATGGCGGCATTCCCCCAGCGGCTGGAAGCCGCATTCAAAACAATGCGGTTATCGCAGCGCTGAAGAGTGTGCGTGAGAGCTGGGTCGTCCCTCCGGAGTCTCGGTCGTAGCTTCTCTTTCGCCCCTTCGGGGCTTGCTCTGGTTCCACTTTCCGCCCACGGATTGCGCCCCTTCGACAAGCTCAGGGCAGGCTGTGGGCTGCATTCTTGCGCCGCTTCGCGGCTTGATTCAGTATCGCTGGTCCGCTTTTCGGATGACCATCGAGCTATGACACAGACTCTGTAGAGACGCGGCTTGCCGCGTCTCCCGCCGCGTTCCCCGGCGCGTCTAAAGAGACGGGGCAAGCCCCGTCTCTACACGGGCGTTTACAATCGTCGTGCAACTCAACGGAGGACACCCCATGTTCCAGAAAGATTTGCTCCAGCGAAAGCGCATTCTGATTACCGGCGGAGGCACTGGGCTGGGCAAGGCTGCCGCGCAACGTTTTTTGGAACTGGGAGCGGAAGTCTATATCTGCGGGCGGCGGCAGGAGGTTCTGGCGGCGACTGAGCGGGAATTACACGAGCGCACCGGCGGCGGCAACAAAAACGATGACGGCAGAAAGAAGATGATCCACTCCCTCGCCTGCGATGTGCGCGATGCGGCGGCCGTGGAAGCGATGATCGAGAGCATCTGGGCTGACGATCCGCTCGACGTGCTTATGAACAATGCGGCGGGAAATTTTCTGGCGCGCACGGAAGATCTTTCGCTGGGAGCGTTTCAGTCGGTGATTGGCATCGTCCTGATGGGCACGCTGCACACCACGATGGCCTGCGGACGCCGGTGGCTGGCGACCGGACACAAAGGCGTGGTGCTCAACATAACCACCACCTACACGACTACAGGTTCGGCGTATGTGGTGCCATCGGCGGTGGCCAAGGCCGGCATGCAGGCGCTGACGCGCAGCCTGGCCGTCGAGTGGGGCAATCGCGGGATTCGCATGAACGCCATCGCTCCGGGCCCGATTCCGACCGAGGGCGCGTTCTCGCGCCTGCTGCCGCGTCCGGAACTGGAGGTGGAGGCGAAGAAACGAAATCCTCTGGGACGCTTTGGCACGACGGAGGAGTTTGCCAACCTCGCGGCATTTTTGGTGAGCGATGGCGCCGGCTATATCAATGGAGAAGTGGTGACCATGGATGGCGGCGAGTGGCTGCAAGGGGCAGGCGAGTTCACGGCACTGGGGCGGGAGTTGACGGAAAAGGAGTGGGAGACGATGAGGCCGAAAAAGACGGCGCCGAAGCCAGCTTCAAGGCGTCCCGAGTAGCCCGCTCGGACTTCACAAAAGTGTCTGCTGAGTCTGTGTCGTAGATTCTCTTTCGCCCCGTTGGGGCTTGCTCTGGTTCCACTTTCCACCCACGGCTTGCGCCCCTTCGACAAGCTCAGGGCAGGCCGTGGGCTGCGTTCTTGCGCCGCTTCGCGGCTTTATTCAGTATCGCTAGTTCACTTTTCGGATGACCATCGAGCTATGACACAGACTCCTGCTGCACTCTAATGCCGCGCCGAATTCGGCTGCGATTTCGATTCGACATCTTCCGCACGTTGCGGATACAATTTCCCCAACTGCGGAAGGGGTATTGATTTCGCGTACTAAGAATGGAATTACTTCTCAACCTTCTATGGCTGGCATTGGCATTGCCGGCGGTGCTGATCTGGCGCCGCCAACCGGCGCGGCCGTGGAGTTCAGGGAAGCAGGCTCGCTTTCGTCCGTTGGTCCTTTTGGGTTGCCTGTTGGCGCTGCTGTTTCCCGTGGTCTCTGCGTCGGACGACCTGCATCCCCTAAGCGCCGAAATTGAAGAGTCCGGACCCTTCAAACGCACCGTCAAACAATCGCCAGGCGTCAAGTCTGCAATGTGCAGCTATGACGGCGGAGGGGCGGCGCGACCGGTTCACTTGGCTTCGTTCCGACCCGAAAACGATGCGGTTGGGACGGTTTCTGAAAATCTACATGTTCTTCCCCGGCAAACTCTCGTCAGCTCCGTCGATGGCCGGGCCCCTCCCGAGGCCTAAGTTCTTAGGCCGTTTTGCGCCGTCATCAGCGGCGCGATCTTACTAAATTCCAAACGGATTGTTGCTGCGCTCCCTCGCCATTTGCTGCGGATCGCAGCTCTGGCAGTTGGCAGCCGCGAAGAGTGCCGTCGCGACTATGGAGTTGTGTAATGCGAAAGATTCATTTGCATTGTCTGACACTGTATCTTCTGCTCTGGGTTGGGCGGCGTGCGGCTGCGCAGGAGGCTTGGACATGGGAACAGGTCCGCCTGCGCTTTGAGCAGAACAATCCCACTCTGCTGGCGGACCGGCTGAGCATCGACGAATCGCGGACACAGGAGATCACGGCGTACCTGCGGCCGAACCCGACGTTCACCTTGTCGGCGGACGGGACCCAAATCGCGCCTCATCAAACCGCTGATCATAAAGACTACTGGCGGCCCTTCGCTGGCACCTTTGAGTCACCCAGCATCAGCTATCTGCACGAACGGCGGCACAAGCGAGAGTTGCGCCTGGAGAGCGCAAAAAAAGGGACTCTGATCGCTGAGTCGAGTCACGCCGACTTTGGAGAGAACTCTGCTCTTCAACTTACGCAGCGCATTTGTGTCCACGCTGCAAGCGAAGGCGGTGCTGCAGTTGGCAAAAGACAATCTTGCCTACTACGACCACGTGCTCGAGATCAGCAGAAATCGTTTCAGCGCCGGCGACATTGCGCAAATCGATCTCGATCGTCTGGAACTGCAACGGGTGCAGTATGAATCCGATTTACAGGCCGCCGAGGAGAACCTGGAAAACGCAAAGATCCAACTGCTCACGCTGGTCAACGACCGAACTCCGATTGAACAGGTCGAGGTGACTGGGCCCTACGACTTCAACGACCAACTCGTGCCCCGCGACGAGTTCCGGAAGATGGCTTTGGACACGCGGCCCGACTTGAAGGCAGCCGTCGAAGCCGTGGACAAAGCCCAAACCGATCACAAACTCGCGATTGCCAACGGCTCAACCGATCCGACGTTGAGCGCATGGTATACGCACAACTCCTCCACCAATAATCCATTTGGCGTCAATACGGCCGGCGTCAGTGTCAGCATCCCGCTGCGCATCTTCGACCGCAACCAGGGAGAGAAGCTGCGCACCCAGCTGGATATCAGGCGCAATGAGAGATTGCGCGACGCCGCCGAAGCGCAAGTGTACAGCGACGTGGATTCCAGCTACGCCACGGTCGACAGCAATTTGATTCTGCTGCGGCCGTACAAGGCCAAGTACCTGCAGCAGTCGGTCAGGGTGCGGGACACGATTACGTTTTCCTATCAGCACGGCGGGGCGTCGCTGCTGGATTTCCTGAACGCCCAGGCGGAATACCGCACCGTGCAACTGGCGTACGCGAACTTAGTTGGTTCCTATTTGACGGCCGCTGCTCAACTAAATATGGCGGTGGGCCGGGAGGTGATGCAATGAAAAACCGAGGCTTCGAATCCATAGCCGGGGCGGCGCTGTGTCTGGCTCTTGCTTGTTCCCTCGCCAGCTGCGGCGAAAATAAAGCCGACCCGAAGGCCGAGGCGCCGCCGGCGGCGACCGTCGAGCCCGACCTCGATGCCTACAACTTCAAGGTGGACCACCCCGAGCAGTTCCCATTGGTGAAGGCAATTGAGCATAAAGCCGCGCCCGCGCTGAATGTCACCGGCGTGGTGCAGCCCGATATCGCGCGTGCCGTGCCCGTGATCTCGCTGGCGGCGGGACGGGTCGTAGAGATTAAGGCCAGGCTGGGCGACACCGTGAAGAAAGGCCAGCTGCTGCTGCGAGTTCAGAGCAACGATGTTTCCGGAGCGTACCAGACATACCGCAAGGCGGTGAACGACGAGTTGCTGGCGCGCCAGCAGCTCGAACGGCAGCAACTTCTTTACGATAAGGGCGCCATCGCCAAAAGCGCTCTCGAACAGGCCGTCGACGGCGCTGAGAACGCGAAAGCCGGTCTGGATGCCGCCACCGAACAGTTGCGGCTTCTCGGCATTGATAAGGATCATCCCTCGGGAATCGTCGACATCTTCGCGCCCATATCGGGCGTAATCACCGACCAGCAGGTTACCAACGCGTCTGGCGTGCAAGGACTGGGTTCCCCGAATCCCTACACCATCTCCGATCTTTCCTATGTCTGGATGGTCTGTGACGTTCACGAAAACGATCTCGACGCGGTGCGCGTCGGCGAGTACGCGGATATCCACTTGAATGCCTATCCCAACCGAGTCTTCAAAGGCAGGATCGATAACATCCTGCCGGTTCTCGATCCCAGCCTACGCACGGCGAAGGTGCGTCTCGAAGTCGCCAACCCCGGAATGATGCGCGTGGGCATGTTCGTTACCGCCACCTTCTACGGGAAGCAGGCAGAGACGCGGTCTGCAGTGCCCGCCACCGCCATTTTGCACTTGCACGATCGCGAGTGGGTATACACGCCAGTGAGCGCGGGGCATTTCAAACGCCTGGAAGTGGTCACCGGGAGCATGCTTTCCGGCAACTTGCAGGAGGTTGTTTCAGGCATCAAGCCGGGAGATCAAGTGGTCTCGAATGCGCTTCCGCTGCAAAACACCTTGGAGCAATAGATGGGAGCAATAAACCGGAGCAATAAATCTAGGAGCAATAAATGATTCGCCGAGTCGTTGATTTTGCTCTGAACAACCGCCTGCTCGTGCTGGGTTTCGCCCTGCTGCTTTTCGCGGGCGGCATCGTTTCGTTCGAGCGGCTGCCCATTGAGGCCTATCCCGACGTAGCCGACAACTACGTGGAGATCATTACGCAATGGCCGGGGATTTCGGCGGAACAAATCGAACAACAGGTCACGATTCCGCTGGAAGTCGTCATGAACGGCATCCCGCATGTCGTGCATCTGCGTTCTTTTTCGCTTTTCGGACTTTCCGACCTGAAGCTGATTTTCGACGACGACTCGGACAACGACTGGAACCGCGAGCGGGTCTTGGAGCGTCTCGCCCAAGTCACTCTGCCGCCGGGTGTAGTGCCGCAAATGGGCACTGACTGGAGCCCAGTCGGCCAAATCTATTTCTTCACCCTGCACAGCAGCAACCCGGCGTATGACGCGATGGAGTTGAAGTCGATCGAAGACTGGGTCGTCGAAAAAAGCTTCAAGTCGGTCCCGAACATTGTCGATGTAGCCAGCTTCGGCGGCCCTACTCGCGAATACCAGGTTCGCGTGGACCCCAACAAGCTCGTTGCGTACGGCCTGAGCCTGGCCCAGGTTGAGCAGCAACTCACGAATAATAACGTCAACGCCGGCGGAAGCTTTATCCAGGAAGGCTTGCAGCAGATCAACGTGCGTTCTGTCGGATTGGTGGACCGTGCCCAGGACATCGAACGCACCGTCATCACGACCAGGAATGGCACGCCGCTCCGGGTCAAGGACATTGCTGTGGTTTCGCAGGGTCCAAAGATTCGACTTGGCCAGTTTGCCAGAGCTATTCACCACGAAGACGGAAGGATCGTCGATAACGACGATGTGGTGTCAGGCATCGTGCTGTTGCGGAAAGGCGCAACGGCCGACGCGGCGCTCGAGGGCATCCACAAAAAAGTGGAAGAACTCAACCAGCACATCTTGCCTCCGGGAGTTAAGATCGTCCCTTTCCTCGATCGCAGCGATCTGGTTCACTTCACATCCCACACCGTGCTTCACAACCTGGCGGAAGGAATGATCCTGGTATCGATCGTTCTGCTTCTATTTCTGGGCAATGTTCGAGGCGCCATCATCGTCGCCGCAACCATTCCGTTTGCTCTTCTGTTTGCGGCCATTTGTCTGGACTTGAGTAGCATTCCCGCCAACCTGCTGTCCATTGGCGCATTGGACTTCGGCGTGATCGTGGAAGGCGCCATCGTGTTGATCGAGAACATTGTGCGCCATTTAAGCAATGCCGATGGCGTCAAGACCACTACCGAACGAATTAGCTTTGCCTCGCATGAAGTGCAGCGCCCGGTGTTCTACGCCATCGTCATTACCATTACTGCTTTCTTGCCGATCTTTACGCTGCAGCGGGTCGAAGGCAGGCTTTTCCACCCCATGGCTTGGACCGTAGCCTTCGCGCTGCTGGGGGCGTTGCTGTTCTCGATCCTGGTTGCACCCGTGCTGGCAAGTTTTGCGTTCGCGAAAGGTGCACACGAATGGCGCAACCCAGTCATGACCTTCGTGACTGAACGATATCGCGATGCCCTCCGCTGGGCCATTCGCCATCGTGTGATCACAGTTGGTGTGTGCGTGCTGCTGGTGGCCTTTGGGAATTTTCTCGCCTTCAGCGGCATCATCGGTTCCGAATTTCTGCCCCACCTGGATGAAGGCGCGCTCTGGGTTCGGGGCACGCTTGCGCCCAGCACTGGCCCGGACGAGGGCATCCGGGTCGCGAACCAGGCTCGAATCGTGCTTTGCTCCTTTCCGGAAGTGCCGCAATGCACCAGCCAAGTGGGGCGTCCCGATGACGGAACGGATAACACCGGATTCTTTAATACCGAATACTTCGTTGACCTCAAGCCCAAAGAAGAATGGCGGCCTGTCTTTCACCAGAACAAAGACGAATTAATCGCCGCCATGCAACGCGAACTCGACAGGATTCCCGGCGTCGTCTGGGGCTTTTCCCAGCCCATCGAAGACAACATGGAAGAGGCGGTGAGCGGAGTGAAGGGCGCGCTGGCCACGAAAATCTATGGCGACGATTTGAAAGTTCTGGAAGCGAAGAGCGATGAGATCGTCGGCATTATGCGAAAAATTAACGGCGTCGAGGATCTTGGAGTTTTCCGCGTGCTGGGCCAGCCCAATTTGAACGTCACGGTCGACCGCGACGCGGCGGCGCGCTACCAGATCAACGTTGCAGAGATCCAGAATGCGATTCAGACCGCGGTGGGGGGAACGGCGCTCACTCAGGTCCTCCAGGGCGAGGCGCGTTACGATCTCACGCTGCGCTATCTCCCAAGATATCGCGACACGACGGAAGCGATTGAGAGCATCCGTCTGCTATCGCCGTCGGGCGAACGGGTATCGCTGGCACAGCTGTGCAAGATCGGCGTGACGGATGGTGCTTCGGAAATCTATCGCGAAGGCAATCGGCGTTATGTTGCCATCAAGTACAGCGTCCGCGGCCGCGACCTCGGCAGTACGGTCGAAGAAGCGATCAAGAAAGTGAACGAACAGGTCAAATTGCCCAATGGATATAGCATCGATTGGGAAGGGGAATACGCAAGCCAGAAGAGAGCCGACCAGCGGCTGCTGATCGTGCTCCCTATCACTATCCTCATCATCTTCGTCATCCTTTACACGATGTTTAAATCTTACAAATGGGCGCTGTTGATTATGGCGACTGTTGCCATCGCGCCCATTGGAGGTCTGCTGGCTCTTTTGATCACCGGCACCAATTTCAGTGTCTCCCCCGGCGTGGGCTTCCTGGCGCTGTTCGGCGTGTCGGTGCAGACCGGAGTCATCATGCTGGAATACATCAATCAGCTTCGAGCGCGGCGTTATTCGATCGAAGACGCCGCCGTGGAGGGAGCGGTCCTGCGATTGCGGCCGATCATGATGACGATGCTGGTAGCGACTCTAGGTCTGCTGCCCGCCGCACTCTCGCATGCGATTGGGTCCGACTCTCAGCGTCCGTTCGCGATCGTTATCGTAGGAGGCCTAATCGCAGCCCTCATCATGAGCGTCTTTCTGCTGCCCACCTTATATGTGTGGATCGCGGGCGACCGCGACGTGCTACCCGCGGACGAAGAAGGGTTCGAAGTGGGCGAGCACGTGGATTAGGGCCAAGGGTGTAAGGAACGGGCTGACGGCCGCGATCTCGGTCGAGATCGGAGGCATCAAAGCATCTTGCGAATGGCGCAGAAGCGGCGGCCAGCTCTGCCGGTGCGAGCGTCGAGCAGCAGAAATGAAATATCGCTACTGGGAAAATCGCGATTCAATATCTGACCCGCCGACTGCGCAAAAAGTGAGCTTCGGGGAGGGTTCGCGCGATCCGAAGCAGGTGCGCCGGCGATGCCGCTGGACGGCGACAGTGCGAGCAAGCTCACGAGCGACAGAAGCGCGAGATTTCTTATTGCGACCATTCGTAAGTCACCGTCTGCAGGATTCTGTCGCCCTCGGTGCGAACCGTGATGCGCTCTGTGGAGACGGCAGCGAGCGTGGAACTGAGGCTCGCCATGTTCTCAGAAAAGAATTGTGGTTGCCGCTCCATGCCAGGAGGATTGCCGGGAAAATTGGACTGCCTCAGGTTGGGCCGGTCAACTACGTCCGAGAAGCGCGCGAAGTTCGCTCGTTCACGCGCGTGATTGAGGCCGGCAACGAAGACCACGGGCTTCATATCCGACTTGCGGTTGAAGTTGGAAAGCATGGCCGCGATTAAGTTCGGATCATCGGAAAGCAGAAGATACTTGCCGCGGACGGAGGCCACGAGCGGCCAGAGGCCATCCAATTCGTAGTAACTGGATTTCTGCTGCCAGGCGACGCCGAGCTGGCTGGCGGTGAGGCCTGGACGGACGAACTCGGCGAGAGCGGAGTGAATGCTAGCCTCATTCCAGTCGGAGGACGCGGCCAGTTCGCGGCGGGTGAGCCAATGAGCCAGCCGTTGCGGTGTCATGAATGCCTCAACCCTGGCCCCCCTACTGAGCGCGTTTCACTTCCAGCAGCAGCAGTCCGTGCGCCGGTATCTTGATGGTGACCGATCCATCCTTTAGCTCGTACACCTCGGGCGCGGAAAGTTCGGCGGCGCTGCGCAGTTGCCGGATTTGTGCCTCGGTTGGATAACGCGGCGATCCCATAGCCTGGTACGCCTTATGCACGTCCCCATGCTCGGGATCGACTCGCGATACCATTACCTGGGACGCACCCGTCTCGCGGAAAGTCAATTTTACATTCTTGTCGGAGCCGACAGTTCCCGGAGGGGCGAGGTTCCAAGCCGCAACCACCAGGGTGCCGTCTCGGCGGCGGGTGGCCAAAACCGAATCCGAGGCAGAGTTCGAAACAGAGCCCGAAGCAAGCGTCAGCCGCTCGTCTCCGAGTTGGTGGAGAAGCCGGAACGCGTTGTAGGCGGGCTTCGGAATTCCTCCCGCCGCGATCAGGCCGTAGCCGCCGTAGAACGGCTGCTTCACCACACCCTGCTCCTCAAACACATCGGAGAAGGTCCAGTAGGACATCTCGTTGACAAGTCCGTCGCACTGGCGGATGGTGTCGGCCATCCACGGACCCATGTACGCCGAGTCGGTCACCTCCGGTTCATTCATGTAGCTGGCATTGAACTCTGTCCAGAACAAGGGCAGACCGGGCATGGGCGAGGCGATGATCTGGTCGTGAACCTTCTTCACGGCGCGGCACACCATCTGGTCGCGCGGGATCGCTTCATGCGTGCCAAACACGTCTTCGGCCTTGTCGTTTCCGTAGACGTGCGACGAGACGAAGTCCACGGGAACCTTGTTCTCCGCGCAGTGACGGATAAAGGCGTCGGCCCAGGCCGCTTGGGCCGTGGCGGGGCCGCCGACGCGCAGGCGCGGGCTTACTGCCTTAAGGGCTCGCGCGGTGTGATCGTAAAGTTGGAAGTAAGTGGCCTGTTTCGGATCGCCCGCCCAAAAATCGAGATTCGGCTCGTTCCAAACTTCAAAGTACCACTGCGAGACCTCATCGATGCCGTAGCGGTCGACGAGGTGCTTGGTGAACTGGGTGATGAGATCGTCCCACTTATTCCAGTCTTTGGGTGGAGAGACGTTCTGCTTGTACCAGAAAGGATGGAGCGCGTTCTTGTCCGCTGCCAGTTTCTTGGGCATGAAACTCAGTTCGATGAACGGACGCACACCGTTGGCCAGCAAGCCGTCGTAGACCTGATCGACGTAAGAAAAGTTGTACAGCGGATGTCCCTGGGCGTCCTCGTCGTAGATTCCAACCTCATCATGAAAGATGGCGTGGAAGCGCACGTACTCGAAGCCGGTAATCTTCTTTACATCGCGGAGATCGTTGCGATAGCTCTCGCGCAAGGTCACGATGGCGCGCTCGGAGCCGAACATGTGTTCCCAGAAATGGGGGAAAGGATGGGCGGGGGCGGAGGCGTCGATGACTACCTCCCCATGATCCTGCAAGGTGTTCGCGACTTGTGCCGGAGCCAGTGGTCTTAGCAGCGCCAGCGACAGCACAGCGAGAAGGACAAATCGCGACTTAATTCCCATTAGCAACGATCCTTGCGGCTGTAAAGGGCTGGACGGTGGATCGCTGACCCACCGTCCAGAATTCCAATGGGAAAGACTAGAAGCTGAAGCGCGCCCCCAGCGAGAGGACACGGGCAGCAAGAGCATTCGAAATCGTGCCGAAGTTCGAGTTTCCAATGTTGTTCGAGACGTTATTCGGGTTGAGGTTCATATTGTTGAATACGTTGTAGGCATCCATTCGGAATTCGAGCCTGGCGTTTTCGCCGAGTACCCGCATTTTCGGGAGGCCAAAGCCCTTGGACAGCGTCAGGTCCACGTCTTTGTATCCGGGGCCGGTGAGGGAGTTGCGAGCAACACCGGGGGCCTGAGGAAGCGCGGTTCCGTAGCAGGTGTTGCAGTTGTAGGCAGTGTAGGTTGGCGTCGAGAAATACGCCCCAGCCTTAAGCGGACTCGTCCCGGCCAGCGGATAATTCGAACTAACCGGGCCCTTGAATGCATTGCTGCCGGTGCTGTCGCCAGCGCCGCCCAGGTAGGCGGCGGGGAGCAGCCCCCCATAACCGCATTCTCCGCAATACAGGTTTCCGCCGACCACGCTCACTATGGGGTTCCAGGGGAATCCAGAGTGCCAATTGAATATGCCGCTAAGCGACCAGCCGCCGGCGATCTTTTCAACCCAACTGTTACTTCCGTGGAAAAAGACCGGCTGCCACATGCCATAAAGCTTGAACGCCCTGCCGACGTTGTAGTCGGAGCGTCCGTAATTGAGGCTGAGGTCATACGGGTAGGGCTGCTCCGAGTACGGCGCGGAGCTGGTGTCCATGCTCTTGGACCAGGTGAATTGAGCATCGGCCATAAACTGGCGCGAGAACTGATGCTTCAATTCCGTGAGCATGGCGTTGTAGTTGCCGCGACCGTTAACGCCCCAGTAGTCCCCGCCATTGATCTGCGGATTCAGCGTGTAGCCGCTGGTTGCAGGGACGGCGTTGGGGTTCTCGTGGAAGTAGATGTTACGCGACAAGCTTCCCTGATATCCCACCGTCATTACGAACTGGTGACCCAGATCGTATTGCATATCCGCCGACCAGTGATGGACACGCATGGTGGGAACTGTGTTGGGGAAGATTTCGATGCCAACGGAACCGGTTGTGGGCAGTCCATTTGGGCCAAAGCTCGACTTCGTGTTCGAGTTCGCCGGATACCCGTAAAGGTTGTTCACACCCGACGAAACGGCATAGATAATGCCGGGATTCGCCGAGCCCGGCGTGGGCATGTTCAAACTCGGGAACACTACCAACCCGGGATTGTTTACGATATTGGACGAAATGGCGATTTCTTCCTGGTTGTAGCTCAGGCCGTAACCGCCGCGGAACACGAGCTTGCTTCCGAACTTATTCGGACTCCAGGCAAAACCGATCTGGGGTCCGAGATTATCCTTCTGCGCGTCCCAGGAGTTGCCCCTGTGAACGACTAATCCAGTCATGTAATTCGCGCCCGCGCCAGGCGTGGCCTGAAGCATGTTGCCCTGTTTGGAGGAGACTGGACCAAAGTAGGACCAGCGCAGGCCGAGATTGATGGTCAGGTTCGGTTTTAGTTTGAAATCGTCCTGGACAAAGAAGCCCCAGATATCTTCGCGGTCGTCCTGGCGCTCAGTCGTCGGTATCCCGGTAGTAGGACTGAAGCCCCCGCCTTCGTTACGCGGCGCATCGTTGAGGAAGTCCCACATGTTGAAGAAGTTGTAGCTGGGCACACCGCAACCGGCGCAGTTTTGCAAATAAAAGAGCCGCGTAACTTCACCGCCAAACTTAACAGTGTGGCGTCCGATAATTTTGGTGGCCACATCTTTGTAGCTGTAAGTCCACTGATTCAGGATGCTGCCGACAGCAGGCCCGAATTGACTTGGCGTGATGCTCCCGAGCTGACCCATGTAATCCGAGGGAAATCCAACCGGCGACTGCGAGTTGTCGGTGATTTCATTCCAGCGCCATCCAGCGGCATTGACGCGAGCTTCGTTGAGGAACGTCGGCGAGAAGGTGTGATTCCAGATTGCCGAGAACGCGTCATTGATTTGCGAGTGATGAAAAATGTCGTAGGCACGGTTGCCGTTGTAGTGAGTTGTGGACAGGGGAACCCAGTAGAGGGCAAAGCCGATGCGATCTTTGCCGGTGACAGCCGCATCGAGGCGGCCATTGTATTGGACGGCCGTGAAGGTGGTCGGGTTGGAGGTTATGTAGTTGGCAAGGTCAGCCACAGTGCCCAGCGGGCTGCCAGCGGTTCCGCAGCCCGTGCCGGCGCCCCCGCAGCCGGGGGTCTGGGGACTCGTCCAACCGAGATCCTGCGTGCCCAAACCTGTCGTCAAAGGCGTGCCGATATTGATCCCCTGGCCAACAATGGTTACGCAGTTCACTCCTTCGGTCAGGCCGGCATGCCCGCAGTCGTTACCCGTACTGAGGCCGTGATTGAGGACGCCGTTGCCCGGGAAGCTGAGATACTTCGCGGCGATGCTTCCACTCGGTGCCAGAGCGTCGAAAGCCGCGGTATCGTACCATCCTGTGCCGGGGATGTCGGAGTTGGGCTGGCGCACCGTCTCATAGTTAAAGAAGGCGAAGATCTTATTTTTCCAGATGGGGCCGCCGATGCTGCCGCCGAACTGATTGAACTTACTGTTGTCTCTCGTCGGCGTATTGCCGCCGTTGTACCGCTGATAGGCGTTCAGGTTCGGTTGGTGAGTGGTGAAGAAAAGACTGCCGTGGAAGTCATTGGTGCCGCTCTTGGAAGTAATCTGAAGTTGGGCGCCAGCGAAGCGGCCATCCTCGGCGTCATAACTGTTGGAGACTACTTTTACGCTGTCAACGGAATCTTCCGACGGGGTGATGACTGTGCCACCGCCCCAGACCGCGCTGGTGGTGCTGATGCCGTCAATCGTAATGCCGTTGTTCTCAGTCTGGTTGCCATTGGAAATAACCTGCACGCCGTTTTCGGTCGCGAAGATGCCGGTCGAGCCACCGGAAGCGCCTGCCCCAGTCTGAGTGCCGGGAAGGTTTACGGAGCCGCCGCCGCTGCCCTGCGCCTCATCACCGAAGGAGCCGGGAGCCAGTTGCGCGAGTTTGGTGACATCCCGCCCAAAGGATGGCATGTGCTGAATTTGGTTGTCGGAGACGACGCCGTTAACGGAAGCGGTCTCAGTCTCCAGTGGGGGCAGCAACGAGGCCTCAACGTTGACGGTCTGCGATTGGGCTCCGACGACGAGTTGGACGTTGAGACCGTTGGCCTGATCGGGAATCAGTATGAGATGGTCGATGACTTTCTTCTCGAAGCCGGTCCTTTCCACTTCCAACCGGAAGGGTGCGGCGGCCAGTGCATTGAAGTTGAACACACCGGCATCATCGCTGACCCGGACCTGCTTTTCGCCGGTTGCGGGATTCGTCAGGGTGAGGTTGGCGCCTGGAATCACTGCGCCCGTGGAATCGGTCACCACGCCCTGAATGGAAGTTCGATACTGCGCCAGCGCGGGCGCAGCCAGCAGACATACGAGCGACAGCAGCAGTTCGACGTGGAACAGAATGCGGGTACGGCTCATAGCAGCCTCCGAGGCAGCTCTGCAGAATTTGACCGAATGGAAAAGGCCGTTAATGAAAAACCATACTCGGCCGATGAAAAATGGTAGCCAACTAAATCGCTACTAAAGTGATTTAGTAATCACGTTGGCCTTATAGCATTGTTCTCGAAACCGTGTCAAGGTCATAAAATCTTCGGTAGTTGGCTACTTTGAATTTCTTAGTCTTTTGCAATCAATCGGCGGTCGCGGTGAGGCGTTGTGCGTGGCTGTCCGGTAGCAAGCTCGCATTTCTCTCCCGGAGCAGCTACATAGGTTGGACACGGGACGGCGACTATCTGTTCTAGGCTGATTTCTTTCTTCATCGCAGCAAATAATGCTCCAAGCCTAATGCAAAAGAATGTTCACTATTGACCAGTTGCGACAATTTTCCTGCCATCCGTGAATCAACCTATATTCAAAGTGCACCACTACCAAATCTTCCGGGGAAACTCCCCTTGCTCCGTGGGTCCGGGTGTGCGAGACTGCGCCCGTGCCCGCGAGCAAGAAGTCGGGCCGACTCCAGCCCGGGAGCGACGGCCGTCCCAAACGTGTAACCCTCAAAGTATTGGCGGATCATCTCGGTCTGGCGCCGGCCACAATTTCTCTCGTCATCAACCGGACCGCGGTGGCCGATTCCATTCCGAAGGCGACGCAGGAACGCATTTTCGCCGCCGCTCGCGAGCTGAATTACCGTCCCAGTTTTGCCGCTCGCTGGGCGCGCACGGCTCGCAGCTTCACCATCGGCGTTCTCGTTCCCGAAGTCAGCGAAGGCTATGCCTCCATGGTCATGAGCGGAATCGAGGGGTATCTCCTGCGGCAAGGTTATTTTTATCTGGTGGCCAGCCATCGCCACCGCGACGATCTTATCGACGAGTATCCGCGCATGCTGCTGGCGCGTTCGGTGGATGGATTGATCGCGGTCGATACTCCCTGGCACCACGAACTGCCGGTCCCCGTGGTCACCGTATCCGGTCACAACCGGTCGAATGGAGTTACTAACATCCTGCTCGATCACGACCGGGCGGCGGAGCTCGCGCTGCGCCATCTGCAGCAACTCGGGCACGAACGCATCGCCTTCATCAAGGGACAGGAATTCAGTTCGGATACGGCGGCCCGATGGGAGTCGATCGTCAAAGTGGGAGCCCGTCTCGGCCTCCAGGTTTCGCCGAAACTCACCGTCCAACTGGAAGGCGACCTGGCTTCGCCCGAACTCGGCTACCGAGTCACCAAATGCCTGCTGGAGCGGAAAGCGCGATTTACCGCCCTGTTCGCCTTCAACGACACTTCGGCGATCGGAGCGATTGGGGCGCTCCGCCATCATAAGCTTGAAGTTCCCCGGGACGTCTCCGTGGTCGGGTTTGACGACATTCAGAGCGCGGCCTTCCACAGCCCGCAGCTCACCACCGTCCGCCAGCCCCTGAAAAAGATGGGACTGATTGCCGCCGAGGCGCTGCTGCGGCGGATTGCTCGTCCCGACGACAAATCCTACCCGCGGGAGATTGTGATTGAGCCTGAACTCGTCGTGCGCCAGTCGACGGCCCGCGCGGCGGGTTCCCATACGGGCCGATCAAGCGACTGATTCTGGGTCAGTTGTTCAATATTTCCCTCAAATGTGTGAAAACAAATGTGTAGCTATCAAGAGATTGAAGGCGAGGTGATCGCGGACGAGAAGTGGATTCCGACGCAGGTGACTGATTCTAACTATGGTGAGCGCGGTAGGAATCGAACCTACAACCTACTGATTAAGAGTCAGTTGCTCTGCCAATTGAGCTACGCGCCCACTGTGGACAGCAAGGTGGGGACAAACAATAATTATATCATCCGGTTTGCGCTGCTCCAGGGTTCGGCTCCTTTCTCCCGGGCCTTGGTTGGTCTTAGCGCCACCAAGTTTACTCGGGCGTGGGAGCCGACATTGTTATGGAATCAACTACGCGGATGCGGCTTCCTGGCTTTGCTCCGCGACCGCAGATGTCGAAGCGGAAACTGGTTCGCGAACGGGTGGTTTGCGAATCGGGAGAACTTCCGCCTGAACCGGAGCTCGCCGTTCGATTCTTCCGATGACCGGTTTGTCGGAAAGGTTCGCGGCGGACAGGGAGACGAACCTGTTTTCGCCCCGCAGACGATCGATCAATCGGAGTTGCCACGGGCGCAGCACTGGTTGCGGCAGGGAAAAAAAATTCCGGAACGTCCAAATCAGAGATGCGCGCTGCACGAGATTCGGCTGTAGGTATCGAGGCCCGATCGGCGTGTCCAGTTCCAGGACGCCGCGGGCGAGTTTTTCAATCCACATGACCTAGCTCACCTGGGGAAAGATGGCTAATTTCGCCTTTGCTTTGAAGCGGGCATTATTGCACCTGCGGCGGGAAATTGGGAAGGAAACTTTCACCTTGGGGGACAAATTATTTTTTGCTGGGAATTATCTTGGTCGCTTGTTTACTCTTGAGGTATTACCTAATTTTCCATCCCCACCCCCTCCCTTCCCCGGTCTTTTGGAATCATAGGGTTAGAAAGAAGTTCCAGCCAGGTCTTTGGGTTTAAAGCACTTAGAGGTAAAGTCTTTCAGAACCAATAGCTTAGCTTGCTTTGCGGCTTGGCCTGAACCCACTGGTTTTTCAATTTCCTGGTTTTTCAATTTCAAAGAGCAGTTTTAGCTGGTTTGGACCGTCGCCCTAGTTCTATTGTAGCTCGTGCTGTCAACTAATTTCTCAGGCGTCAGGTCTTCTCTGAGACTTCAGACCTGGGGCCCCTTGTCTTTTAACTGAGTTCGGGCAACAATTCGATGCGGTCGAGGGTGGCGGCAATGCCCATACGCTTGCCGTCGGATTCTTCCATTCGCTCTTCTATCCGCACGACTGAGGCTTGGCAGAGCGTCCAGCCTCCGGGGCCCAGGCCGAGGTTGGGAGGCAACATGATCACGAGTTCCAGCTTCGAGCCCGCTTTGATATTCGACTCGGAGTAGAGAAAGATTCCCGACGAGCTCAGATCGCGAGTTAGACCCGCGTGCTCATGGCCCTGGTGACGGACTTTGACGGGTACATGAATCGGCAGGCGCGGACGCGAACGCCGGTCGTTCTTAGCGGTTGTAAGTTTGTCCGTCATACTTTGTGCGTCTTTGTTCGTCATACGCTGTGGAAGTGTACTCCAGTTTGCGGGGAGTTGGGAGCGGAAACTATTCGCAAAAAGAATGCTCCTCCCGCGATGGTCGCGGGAGGAGCCAGGGAAGGAACTTTACGAGTTAGAAGCTGAACTTGAGAGCCAGTTGAATGCCGCGCGGACCACCGCCGCCCAGGAACGGGTTGCCGACGCCGACGTCGGCGGTGGCACCGAGCTGGTAACCGCCACCGTTGGAGGCCGTCGTGCCGACTTCACGCGCGTTGGGGCCAGCTTGAAATCCGCAACCGCAGGCACCGAGGTTCGAAGCCGGGTCGGCAATAAACGCCGGCAACAGGGGACTGGAGAAGTTGGGATGGTTCAAAAGGTTGAAGAACTCCGCACGCATTTGCACTTTCACGCGCTCGCCGATCGCGGTGTTCTTGTAAAGGGCGAAGTCCCACTGTTTGTAGGTTGGGCCCACCAACGAGTTGCGGCCCAGATTGCCATAGTGCCGCGTACCGGGCACGCAGTCGGAGGCATAGCCTGAGATCGTCCCGTTGTTGATGCAGGGCATAGCAAAGGCCGTCAGGTCGAGGTAGTTGTACGGATTATGCTGATGGTAGACGATGGGGCCGACAACGTCCGGACGGTCGAAACAGTCGCCGCCGCCGCTGTAATCGTCTTCGCAATTGTAGTTGAGGGTAAAGGGCTGGCCACTCTGTAGCGACACAGTGCTATCGAAGCCCCAGCCGTTCTTCAACCCCCGCATGGAACCGCCCATCTGTGGCAATTCGTAGCTGAACACCCAGGTAAGGCGCTGAGGGATGTTGAAGTTCGATGGGCCTTTTTCAAGATTGGGACGGTTGCTGTCCTGAGGTTGGGCCGCGTTCACGACGAAGTCTTCCAGATCGCTCGAGTTGTCGAGCGACTTCGAATACACGTAGTTCAGTGCTGAAGTGATACCGCGCCAGCCGTTGACCTTGAAGCTGACCTGCAGTGAGTTGTAGTTCGACTTCCCGGAGGATTTTTCCTGGAAGATATAGAACGCGCCAGCCGCGGCTGCACTGCCGTTGAGGAAGACGCGCGGCACACCGAAGTCGTTTATGCCGGCGCTGCAACGCGTATCCACGCCAGTGTCACAGGCAGTGATTTCCGCCTGGGTCGGCTGACTAATGTCGTAAAAGCGGAAGAGCCGGTGCCCCTGCGATCCCACATAGCCGATTTGGAGCGTGGTCTTGTTGGTGAGTTGCTGCTGGATGTTGATGTTGTAGTTCTCCATGTAAGGAGTTTTCATGTGCGGATCGACTGCGAAGATATCGCACTCCTGGCTAGTACAGTCGGATGTGCTATAGACAGGCTGTCCGGCACTAATCGTGGAGACGTTTAGCGCCGCGCCAGTGATCGCATTGGAGCCACCGAAGTTGCCGTAGGCGGGACCGGGGGCATAATAGGCGGGATAGGGCAGGTGGCCGAGGAACATGTCTTGGGAGAAAGCGTCATAGAAGAGACCGCCTCCGACCCGAATGACGGTCTTGCCTTTACCGGTCAGATCCCAAGCGATACTGGCTCGCGGTGAAAAGTTCTTTTTGTCCGGTTGGTACAATTGGCTCAGTCCGGGTTGGCCCACTTGCAGATAATTGCCCGTACCGGTGTCGCTTACCGGATCAAAGCTGCTCACCAGGAAGTTTGCGAACAGGTTGTTCTTCTCCGCGATTACGCCGTAGTAGTCCCAGCGCAGGCCGTAGTTGACAGTGACCCGCGGGGTTACACGGAAGCTATCCTGCAGATAGAGACCGTAGCTATTTTCGAAGGTGTGGCGGCGAGAGTTGCCCGAGTACTGGAGGCCACCGGACGGATCGCCCTCCAGAAAAGAACTTAAATCCGAGAACTTCAGCCTCCCGCGGAAGTATTTGTTGAAGTACTGTGTAACGCCGGTGCGGCGGAACTCAAAGCCCGCCTTCAGGTCGTGTTTTCCAACTTTCCATGAGAAATTTTCGATGAACTGGTTGTTGGTGTCCCAACGAGCCCGTGAGTCACCCGAGGTCGCGCCCGGTTGAGCGAAAAAGCTGGTTCCACTGGGCGTGCCCGAAACCAGAATGATGGGCAGGCCGGAGTCGTGCGGTCCGCCGCCGGAGCAATCAGCGGTTGAGCTCGCGGCGCATAGACCCCCGCCCGGGGCGAGCGAGCTGGGATGGAAGCTCAGATCCTGGGGAAAGAAACCCTCGGCGAACCGGTTCCAGCCGTAACGCAGCTCGTTCACCTTGTTGGTGCCGATGGTGTGCACGTAAGAGAGAGACACCAACTGTACGCGTGTCGGTGTGACCGTGTTGAAGCCGGGGAGCTGCCCTCCGGAGGCCGTCAGGGCCAGCGGGAAGGCCTGCGTGCTGTCGCCAAAGAAATAGCGGCCGGTCAAAATATTGTTCTGGTTGAAATTGTGGTCGATCTTTCCGATCACACTGCTGAGGTTGTTGTACGAAGGAGTGATTAGCGAAGCATTGGGACCGGCGGGGCAGCCCACATCTTCCCCAGTTCCCGGTGCGCTGGGGGTTCCGTACCTTCCCTGAATATTCGGTAACGGCCAGAATTTCAGCATGGCTGCAGTCACAGGGTTAGCCGGACCGTTGGCAGTGATATCGGCGGTAACCTGAGCCGGGTCCGGCACGCACGCGAGCGTCACCGCGCCCACCCTCTCTCGCTGACCTTCATAGTTCATATAAAAGAAGGTTTTGTCCTTCACGATGGGGCCGCCGAGCGAACCGCCGAACTGATTATTGTGGAAGGGCGCCCGTACCTGATCTGTCGTGTTGAACCAGTTGCGTGCATCGAGTGCGTCGTTGCGGAAGTATTCAAACAATTCTCCGTGCAGAGCGTTCGTCCCGCTCTTGGTCACGATGTTGACCACGGCGCCGGCGTTGCGCCCATACTCGGGCTGGAAGTTGGAAAGCACCCTCATTTCGGCGACGGCGCCGATCGGCAAAATCTCGGACGGAACGGCGAACACGCCACCCTGGTTGATGGCGGGGTCGTTGCGGTATCCATCGTTCATGTCGGTGCCATCGAGCAGGTAATTGTTGGAGCGTCCGCGCGCGCCGTTCATGGAGAACTCGCCGAACGATCCCGGAGAATCGGTGATCTGATCGGGCGAACCGGCGACGCCGGGATTCAAGAAAATCAACTTGGTGTAATCGCGCCCGTTGATGGCCAGATCCTCAACTCCCTTGCTGGTCAGCACGCCACCCAGGTCATTGGACGTGGTTTCGATCTGGGCAACACCTCCGCCGGAAACCTCAACCGTCTGCGTGATCTGGCCAGTCTTCAACTGCGCATCCACGTGCCGCTCGGTGGCCACGTTCACTTCGACGTTATTGGTGACTGCGGTTTCGAAGCCAGCCTGCGACACAGTTACGGAATAGCTGCCGATGGGCAACTCCGGCACGTTGTAGCTGCCGTCGGTGCTGGTCACGGTTGTGCGCTCGAGGCCAGTGCCCAGGTTTCTCACTTTGACCGTGGCCCCGGCCACTACTGCTCCGGAGGGATCGGTGACGGAGCCGAGGATGGTGCCACGAAACGTTTGGCCCACGAGCAGAGTTGCCGAAAGCAGAATAAAGACTACCAGTAAGCGCAGTTTCATTACGGGGTCTCCTTAAGTATTCGCGGGCGTTGAACGGGCCTACGCTTCGCGTAGCAGCTCAATGCAGCAAACGCGGTGCCAATTGGAAAGACGCCGCATTATAAACGAGCGTTTGCAAAAAAACAGTGCGGAATTTCACAGATCAGTGTGAGGAAGGGGATTGGCGCGGGAAGTTTGGTCGACAGGAAGCGCGGAAGCAACCAAAGGTCAGATCGGACGCGGAGGTTGGCGCTCGGAAGCGATGGAAGTTGGCCGAGAAATACGGAATAACAGATTGTGAATCTACGGAATCTAGAAGGTTGGGGCGATGGAAAGCTCTGATTAATTACCAGCGAAAACCTTGAACCACAGGGTACACAGGGGTGCACGGAGGAACCCGGAGACTTCCCGCAGGCTGCTAGAAGCTGAAGGCCACGCCGCCGCGCACCGAGCGCGCCGATTGCACCAGATAAAGAGTGCGCCCGTCCGGTCCCATCACGGGCACGTAGCCCTGGGCGAGAAGATTGCGCAGGTCCATGAGAATTTCCATGTGTCCCGCGAGGAAGCTGGCGGGCATCGGTTGGCGGATGAAGAGGTTCAAATAAGGACCGGCTTGGCCGGGCGAACTATCGAACAGGTCGACAGGAGTTAACGCGCGGTGGCCTCCGGTGTAACGGTAGGAGGCGATCCAGCGCGTCTTCGCCTTGGGCACGGCNNTCGGATAGCAGCTTGCGCTGCACGACCACGCGCATCCCGCGCGTCGCGAAATCGTTCCCCTGATAGCTGAACGTACCCGAGTACACATCGGGCAGCACGTCGCCCGATACGGCCGATTCTGCGCCCGGAGTCATTTCGCCGATTCCGATCAGCTCCGGATCGGTGATGCTGTCGGAGTAGAAGGCGACCTGCAGGCTGTTCTTGCCGACGCGCTGGGAGAGCGATACTTCCTGGTGACGGGCCCGCTCGACCGCCGGCAGGAAGCCGGTCATGCTCATGCGCGGCGCGGTTTCGCTGAGGTCGGCGGAAGTCGAATCCAGGGGATCGTCTCCGGCGCGATCGTTATTCCTGCCCAAACGATCTTCCAATCCCAGGTTCGGGACCGAACTGGTGTATTGATATTCCAGCAGCGTGTTGGGAGTGATGTGCAGATCGGCCGACCCGAAGGGCTTGAAGGCATGCACGCGCCCCATAAACTGGATGGCTTGCAATTCGCTGCCGAGCTTCATCTCCAATTTGCTGCCCAGGACGATCCGATCGGAACTGGTGACCGACAGGGCTTCGAGCGCGGCGCCGGGCATGGCGTACTGGTCCGGCGAATTCAGCCGGAGGGCGGTGATCGACATGGACGGTTCGAACATGCCGTTGAAGCGGTTCGTGTAGGTGGTTCGGAGCACAGCAGCGGGGATGCTCTGGCCATCGGTTCCATACCCGACGCTGCCGTTGAGGCGCACGGTGCCGCTCGAGAGCAGCGAACGCTCCACCGCAAAACCGGCATTCATATCCGCGGGGCTGCCGAAACCCTGGCCGGGCGATCCGGCCATGAAAGACAAAGCGCCCCTCAAGTCGTGGTCGGCGGTTGACTCGCCACTCTGCGCGACCACGGTTGTGCCGTCTTCGAGCACGCGCAGGATGGGGCGATTGGCGACCGAACGCAGCGTCCACTTCCAGTCGTCATCGTCCACCGGAGTGCGCAGGGGAACCAACTGGATGGCCTCGAAGAGGGTGGTCAGCGTGACATTCACCATCAACTTGGCGCCGGCGCGCACGCCGATTTTCTCGCGCAGCGAAGGGAGAAACGAAGGCGCGCTTACCTTGACGCTGTAGGTTCCTGGCAGCAGACCCGGGACGGAGTAGAAACCACGGTCATCGGTAAAAGCCTTCAAGGTGAAGGCCTTCAGGGCCTGGGCCGCGGAGCCGAGGACTTCCACCACCGCGCCCATTTGGGGCGCGCCGCTGGCATCGCGGACGTATCCGGAGATCGCGCCTGGGATGGGGGCGGAGGCAGTTCCCGACCACGCCGGAAGAGGCACGGTCGCGACCATTATGGCGACGACTGCGAGGAACCCGAACTTTCGGAACATCGCGCTCACCACCTCCCTGGGAACCCAGGCAGCAGTTTACTCGTTACTCTTTACTCCACGGCGAAGGTCGCCGTTGGATCCACGGTCTGCTTGGAAAGGTTGTCGTTCACTTTGATCTCGATCTTGTACAAACCCGGTTGCAGGTTGGCGGCGGACAGCGTCTTCTGCAGCGTCACCTGGTCGCCCACATTGCCCATGGTGTCGGTCGACTCGACGGTATGGATGACGGCCTTATTGTTCGCGTCGGTCACATTGTATTCGATCGTGGCCGAAGGTTTGTGGGTTTTTTCGTCCACGCTGAGGTTGTAAACCTGCATCCAGAAATTCAGCTTCTGGTCGCGCTTGAACGAGATGGGCTTGCCGTCGGAAGGGGCCACGCGCGGCCGCACTTTGGTGGTCCCGATCACGAAATTGCCGGTGCCCACGTTCTTGGTCGCCACCGGTTCCATCTGGTCGGCGATGATGAGGGTGGAGCTGCTCAGCTTGTCTTCGCTGAAGTCGGGGATCTGGATGGCATGGCTCCAACTGCCGGTGCGGTCGCCGTTCACGTCCTTGACGACGACGTCCAAGCGGTAGCGATTCTGGCTGATGCGCAACGGCAGGGCCTTCCAGTACACGGAAGAATTTTCGGCGGTCTTGGGCAGCAATTCCACGGGCACATCGACCTGCACCGTGTCTTCAAAGGTCTGCACGATCTTGCCGGTGAGCGTGGTGACGCGTCCGAAGATGTTGACGGTGCCGCGCTCCACGCCGTCCTTATTCTGGAAGGTGACGTCGCGGTTCTTGATCTGAATCGTGACCGGAACCAGCACCGTGTCGCTGGTCACCTTCACGAAGTCGGCTCGCACATCGAAGGGCATGAGGTTGACGCTGATCTTGTGGCTGACCACCTCTTCCAGATCCTTGAACTTGACTGCCGGTGCAGCCTGCAGTTTGGCGAACTGTTCCAGGCGGTCGAATTCCTTGGACTGCAGATCCTTATTGAACGGCGAGCTACCCAGTTGCTCGATGCCGCCGTTGGTGAAACGGTTCGCCTTACTCGACATGCCCATTTGCTCGTACAGCGTCAGGCCGGCGTTCGGGGTGTACTTCAAGGCGTCCTTTTCCGAGCGGTCCATGGTCATGTGATAGTCGCCGCACATGCAGGTATCGACGAACTCGATGATGACTTCCTGCCCGATCCCTTCCAGGTACCGATAGCGCCAGGTCTCAAACGGGAAGGTGGAAGTCTCGCCGCCGCCTTCTTCCATGGGACGCTCGTAGCTGCCGCCGGAGGGATGGGACTCGATCTCATCCGCTGGCCCAAACACGATGTAGGTCCGGCCGCGGTCAGTCTTCCAGCCGGGGATGCCGGCCGCGTAGTGCTCGTTGGCATACGCGATACGCCGGTAGTGTTCTTCTTTAAACTCGTTCTCTTCGGTGTCGGGCGTGGGATCGCGGCGTTGCCAGAAGGCTTCAATGAACTGGTCGCGCTCTTCGTCGTTGGAGAGCTGCATGAAGGCGGATTTTTCTTCGTCGGTGATGATCCAGCGCACGTCCTCGTCCAGCCACTTCTTATACGTCTTGCTCAACTCAATTTTGAGCGCCTTGGCGTTAGCCTTCCTCTGTTTTTCCGGGATTTGACGCTTCAAAGGATCGGTCTGGCTTTCGGAGCCCTTCGCGTCCTTGTCCTGAGCTCGGGAAACGACGGTAAAACCCAGCGCCATCACGCCAGCCAGCACACCAGCCGAACAACGATTTCGAAGACCTGCGGAGAACATAGAAGGGCCTACCTCACGAGAAACTACAGGTGCTTAATTCTATGTTCTTTGGATACAACAAGGCAAGGAGAAGTGGCCTGTCGGGAAAAAGATTTCCTGCGCCGATCCTCTNNATGCCCGGACACTCGGCACGATATAATGAATTGCGCCACAGGTCTGACCTCCGTAAGCCGGCCGGACTGCTTCTGGGAGAGACCTGTTTCGCGGGAATTCGGGAACTTTACCCCTTGTCGGCACGTAACTATTCATGCGCAACCACGGTGCGTTTTCGCCGTTCCATGACCAGGGCCAGGGGAACTTTGGAACCGTCTGCTGAAGAAGGCGAGATTCGCCGCTCAGACTTAGAGGAACTCTGAATTATGTACCATCGAAAACCTTGAACC
>PKXK01000024.1 GCA_003132325.1 Acidobacteriaceae bacterium | reverse complement strand
TCACCACGCGCGACCGCGCATACTGCGACTCACGCCCTTCCGCGGTTTTCGCAACGCCCAGATCGGCCGTGTAATCCTCCAACCCAATCGTCAGCGCCGCCACGTTTTCGCTCGCCGTCGCCACGGCAAATGCGTTCTCGATTCCCAGCGCGGATTCGAGGATCGGCATAATCCAGATCGGCCGGATGATTCCGTGGCGCGCCTTCATCTCTCCGATCATGCGATCCACTTCCCGCACCTGTTCGGGCCGCTCGACCTTCGGAATCAGAATCAGATCCGGACTCTCGCCCACCACTTCCGCCAGATCTTCGAGCCCCAGCGGCAACTGGTTGATGCGCACCATGCGCTCGCACGATCCGAAATCGACTGCCCGCAAAGTATTTCGCACCAGGATGCGGGCGGCATCTTTCTCGCCGCGATGCACGGAATCTTCCAGGTCGAGAATCACGGCATCCGGAGCGTGCAATGAGGCATTGACGTAGTACTTCGGTTCCGAGCCGGGAAGATAGAGCCGCGATCGGCGCATCCGGTCTTTTTGCGACGGTGGCGGCAGCGGATGCTGCTCCGGCAGCGACCGTTTGCCGAGCGCAATCCCAGCACGCCGCGCCGCAGCCTCGATGCGAGCCGCGATAATAAAAGGCAGTGCGCCTTCATCATGAATCGCAATTCGCGCGTGCTTGACCCCGAGTTCGGCCAGAACTTCCCGCGTCTGTTCCATGATCGCCGAACCGTAATAGGGCGCAACCCGCGACTCCAGTGATATCTCGACCCCACCGCGGTCACGCGCTTCAAAGGCAACGTGCAAGTCCGACCGCACTTCCTTGCCCCAATGGCCTACCTCGGCAGAATGCGGGGATGTGGTCTCGACAGCGCCGCTCATAATTTCCTCAACCGGGAACAAAGAATCCAGAGTTGAATGCCCTGTAAACCCCTGTGTCCCCTGTGGTTATCGCACTTTCTCCAAAATTGCGTCCGTCATCCGCACCGTGGAAGCCGCGCCCTGACTGATCGCTTTCGGACTACCCGTAAAGCGCATCATATCGTATGTCCGGACCTTGCCTTCGCGCACCACGTCCGCAATCGCCTTGCGGATGCGATTCGCCTTCTCGCCCTCGCCCACATGATCGAGCATCATTGCCGCCGAAAGAATCATTGCAATCGGATTCACGATCGGAGGATTCAGCTCGGCATACTTCGGCGCGGACCCATGCGTAGGCTCAAAGACCGCCACGTCATCGCCAATGTTGCCGGACGCCGCGAATCCCAGCCCTCCCACCAGCCCCGCGAACGCGTCGGAAAGAATGTCCCCGAACAAATTCGACGATACGATTACGTTATAGTCCTCCGGATTCTTGTTCAGCCACATCAGTTGCGCGTCGATGTTCGTCGACCAAAGCGCAATTCCGGGATAGTTCTTCGCCACTTCTTTGGCCACTTCTTCCATCATCCCCGAGGTCTCGCGCACCACATTCGGCTTCTCGCAAATCGTCACGCCCTTGAATCCGCGCTTCTGCGCATATTCGAAAGCCGCGGTCACGATGCGCTGGGCCGCCTTGCGAGTGATGATGCGGCAACTCACAGCGATCTCCGGCCCCGGCACATTGGCAAACGCCTTGAACCTGGTGTGGCTATTCAACGCGGCGCGCACGTTCTCGGGAGGGTTCGTCCACTCCACACCTGCGTACATGCCTTCCGTGTTTTGCCGGAACACGGTGGTGTCAATGCGCGGCTCGTCGAATCCGCCATCCGATTTCTTCCGAATGTAATTCAGCGGATTGCCCGTGAACCCGACGCACGGACGCACGCAGATATCGAGATTGAACTTCTGCCGCATAGTCACGATCGGCGAGTAATAAACGAAACCTTTCCCCTGGACTTCCGGCTTAAGCTCCGCCTGCGCCGCCTTGTTCGGCTTCGAAGTAATCGCGCCAAACAGGCCCAACTTATGCTTGGTCAGTAACTCGATTGTCCGTTCCGGCAGCGCATTGCCCTGAGCCCGCCAGCAGTCCCATCCGATATCGGCATGAATATACTCAGCGTCAAAGCCGACCGCCTTCAAAACCCGCAATGACTCCGGCAGAACCTGATTCCCGATGCCGTCTCCCGGCATGGTAATAACTGTATATTTCGCCATTATTGCTCCTTAAGATATCTACCGCCGAGACGCCAAGATCGCCAAGAAACCAAAACTAAAAAAGGATTGTCATCCTGAGCGAAGCGAAGGACCTGCTTCTATCGCGGCGCTCTCTGCGTCTCGCCGGCGAGAAAACTACGCCACGCCCAACCGCTTCGCTACCAGATTCTCCACTCCCCCAGCGATCACCAGCGACTGCGGAACGCTGCCCAGCGCCGGAAATGTAAATTGTTCCCCACGCCAACGGATCGTGCTCGATGTGAAGTCAATGTCGATTTCGTCGCCGGGAATAACTGTCTTCTGCTTCGCCGCGATCTCCCCCGCAAACTGCTCGCGCACGCGCGCCACAAACTCCGGAACTTCAATGCACAAGAATCCATTGTTGAACGCGTTCCGCAGATAAGTCTGCGAGAAGCTAGCCGCGATCACCAGCGGAATGCCCTTCGCTTTCAAACACGTGACCGCCTGTTCGCGGCTCGACCCCGTGCCAAAGTTGAACTGNNCGATAGGTGTAATCCTTGCCATAAATCGCGTCGGTGTTGACGTTATCCTGCGGCATAAACACCATCCGCCCTTTCACGCGCTGCGGAAACCCTGCCAGGATTTCAACTTTTTCCGCCCCGCCCGACGCAGCTCCCAATTCCGTGTAAGCGCGCTGCGGCGCCCGATTCGCAAACTCGTGCGGCCCTCGAATGAAACCGGCCACCGCCGACGCGGCCACGATCTCGGGGCTCGCCAGGTAACACTTCGCATCGCGCGATCCCATGCGGCCCTTGAAGTTTCGATTCGTCGCCGAGATTCCAACCTCACCCGCCTCAAGCAATCCCACGCCCAGCCCAATGCACGGCCCGCAACCGGACGGCAGCGGAAGCGCGCCCGCATCCAGCAACGTCTGCCAAATGCCACGTTTCTCAGCTTCTTCCTGTACCCACTTACTCGCTGCGCTTAAGTAGAACTTCACGCCCGGGGCAACTTTCTGACCTTCGAGAACCTTCGCCGCCGCCGCCAAATCTTCCAGCCGCGAATTCACGCACGAAATTAGATATGCCTTCTGAATTACAACTTTCTTCTTCTCGATTTCAGCCAGCGACTGCATCGCCTGCACGGTGTCCGGCCCCGACACATGCGGCGTCACTTGCGCGAGATCAAGCGTAATCCGCGCCGCATAGACCGCGTCCGCATCCGGTCCCAACGGATGTTTCTCCCAACCATCAATGTGTTCTTCTGAAAACCGTTCCGCACCATTCGCCTTCAGCCGCTGCTGAACGCCGCGCAAATACTGGATCGTCACCGCGTCCACCGGGAACCACCCCACCAGCGGTCCCCACTCCGTCGTCATATTCGAAATCGAAAGCCGAGCGTCCATCGAGAGTGACGCCACTCCCGGCCCCGTAAATTCGACCGCCGCATTCAGGCATTCGTCGTGGTTATAGAGCCCGCATAAAGTAATAATGACGTCCTTGCCCGTAACGCCGCCCGGCAACTTCCCTTCGAGCACGACCTGAATCGAGCGCGGAATCTGCCACCAGAACTCGCCCGTGGCCCACACCGCGGCCGCGTCGGTGCGAACGATCGGCGTTCCGATCGCGCCCAGCGCGCCATACATATTGGAGTGCGAATCCGAGGCCACCACGAACGAACCGGGAACCACATACCCGCGCTCCACCATGATCTGGTGCCCGATACCCGACCCCGCAGGATAGAAATCCACGCCCTGCTCTTTCGCGAACGCTTCAATCGCGCGGTACTTCTTCAGGTTCGCCTCATCCCGATTCTGGATGTCGTGATCGAGCGCGAACGTAAGCTGCTGCGGGTCTTTCACTTTCTTCGCCCCGATGCCCTTGAACTTGCTCATCACCGCCGACGTGTTGTCGTGCGTCATGCAGCGATGCGGACGAATCGTCAGGAAATCCCCCGTCCGGAGCGGCCGCGCCGGCCCTTCGG
>PKXK01000303.1:64470-72423 GCA_003132325.1 Acidobacteriaceae bacterium | reverse complement strand
GGGTGTGGGTGGAACTCGGTCGTCCCTCCGGGACTTTGGTCATTTTTCCGCTTTTCCCAGCGCTGAAGCGCTGGGCTAAGCTCGGTCGCCCCTCCGGGGCTGCATTTTCGACAATCCAATCCTAGCTGATCGTCCGAGTTTTTCTGAGAATCGAGAACGGAAAACTGAAAACTGAGAACCGGGAACTGAATCTACCCGATCTGTGCCAGAATCGCGCGCGCTTCGGCTGCGGGATCGGAGGCTTCCGTGATCGGGCGGCCGACCACGATGTGCGAGGCTCCGGCGGCAATCGCTTCCGCGGGTGTGACGATGCGCACCTGGTCGTGCGGTCCACTTCCCGCAGCGCGGACACCCGGCGTCACAATGGTGAAATCGAGTCCAAACTCCTGACGCAAAGGCACGGCTTCTTGTGCCGAAGCCACGACTCCCTGGCATCCGTTCGAAAGCGCCAGCGCGGTCAGGCGCAGGACTTGATCGAGCACTCCTTCGCGCAGGCCAATCTTGCCCAGGTCGACGTCGTCCAAGCTGGTCAGCACCGTGACCGCCAGGACCAGCAGGCCGGCTCGGGCTGGTTGCGCGCCTTCGACGGCAGCTCGCAACATCTTGCCGCCGCCGGAGGCGTGCACGGTCAGCATGCTCACGCCCAGTTGGGCCGCCTCCCGGACGGCGGCTGCAACGGTGTTCGGGATGTCGTGATACTTGAGGTCGAGAAAGACGCGGCGGCCGGAACCGACCAGTTCGCGGACTATGGAAGGACCTTCGGCAGTGTAGAGCTGCATGCCGACCTTATAAGCATGGGCGGAGTCGCCAACAGCAGCCACGATCTTCCGGGCGGCTGCGGCCGTAGATACATCCAAGGCAACGATGAGACGCTGGCGCGGGTCCATATTCTCGGACTAGATTCTCGGGCTATGCTCTCGAACTATCGTTGCTGAGTGTATCGGGTTTAGTTCGGCTTGGCTACGGGTTGCAGCAGCGCCATGGTCGTTGTCCGGGAATTCGTCCGGTAAATCTTGGGCTGGTAGAGATCCAGGCGGACCTTCTGCAAACCGTGCTCCTTAAAACCCAGCGCACGCGCGGCGTTGTAGGAAACGTCGATGATCCGGCCGTCCACGACGGGACCCCGGTCATTGATACGAACCACCACGGCCTTGCCGTTCCTCAGGTTGGTCACCCTGACGAACGAGCCCAGCGGAAGGCTGGGGTGAGCGGCGGTGAAGTCGCGCATGTCGTAGAGTTCGCCGCTGGCGGTCTGTTTGCCCTGGAAATATTCTCCATACCAGGACGCGGTCCCTACTTGGTAGGCTTTCGGCTTCGGGTTGTTGGTCTTAGGGGTTCTTTTCCCGCTGGTCGCAATGACCTGCGGCTGTGTGACCTTGGCGGCTTCCAGGCTGCTTGGCCTGGATGCGGCTCCGGCCCCCAGACTGGCGACTGATAAAACCACCGCCAGGCCTTCGGCTAAACGTCGTCGCATTCAGTTACCTCTCAATCGTGGAAAGTCGTTTTTGGGTCGTATGCTCCTTTGGTCAGACGATCTGAAGATGCTACCGGGGTGAGCGGGGTGTGTCAATCAAAAAATGAAGAACGGAAATTTACTAAGTGGTAATCTAATCAATGGCTTATCCCGATAATATATGGGTTATCCCTCGTATGTCGTTGAAACCAGTCAGCGGTAAGTGTTTGCGTACTAGTTACGTACAGGAATGTGTGGTTTCGCTGAATTCTGGCAATTGGCTGTGGAATGTTGGACTTACGAAAATAAGAAGATAAACATTGTATAATCATTGAGATACGATGAAAAATTGTGGCTCATGCGTAAGCGCAGGGCAAGGAAACGTCTGTCTGCGCTCAGCAACCAGCCCCCAGTTTGCGCCGATCCCCGAAGGCTGAAAGCTGATGGCTGACGGCTGAGGGCTGGTGTAGAGTGACGACATGGCTGCGACCCCGCCTGTGGTTTTGACGATCGCCGGTTTTGATCCCTCTTCGGGCGCTGGGATCACGGCCGACATCAAGACGATCGCGGCCCACGAATGCTACGGCGTATCCTGCATTACGGCTTTAACCATCCAGTCAACGCAGGGAGTGCGGCGGGTTGAGGCGGTGGATCCCGGAATCATTGCCGAGACCCTGCAGGAGCTGGGTTCAGATCTGGTCATCGCTGCCGTCCACATCGGCATGTTAGGCAACGAGCAGGTGGTCGCAGTGGTTGCGGATTTCCTGGGCCAGGCACACCTGCCTCATGTCGTGCTGGATCCGATTCTGAAGTCGAGTTCGGGAGCGGATTTGCTGGATGCGGCGGGGACCCGGCTTTTGATCGAGAGGCTGATTCCCTTGGCGGAGTTAGTTACCCCGAATCTTGACGAGGCCAGCGCCCTGACGGGGATGGCCGTTACCAATCTCGATCAGATGGGCGAGGCGGCCGCTCATTTGCACTCTTTGGGAGCGGCGAATGTGGTCGTTACCGGAGGCCACCTGGAGAAGGCGATCGACCTCCTCAGCTTCACGACCATCCGCGGGATCGAAAAGGAAGTGTTCAAGGCGGACCGCCAGCGCTCGAATTCCACGCATGGCACCGGATGCGCGTTCTCGACGGCGCTGGCCTGCCATCTGGCGCATGGGCGCGGAATCCCCGAGGCGGTTCTGCTCTCCAAGGCTTATGTCTCGGCTGCGATTGCGAATGCCCATCCTCTGGGCAAGGGAGTGGGGCCGTTGCATCACCTCTACCGCATGGGGCAACAACGGCGGCCCAGCGCGATCGTATCGGAAACCGAGCACGTCCATTCGCGCAACTAAACTGGAACTTTCTGTAGAGACGCGGCTTGCCGCGTCTCTCTCTCGACAGCGGCGCTAACACGCTGGCGGGGAGACGGGGCAAGCCCCGTCTCTACAGGAGATTTGATCTAATGGAACGTGAGCGCTGAGCTGACAGCTATTTCTTAAGCACGCACCCAGCCATGAAGGCAGCGACCGCCGCCAGTAGCCACTCGATGCGCCACAGTTGGATGGCTTGCCAGTCCAGGGCAGTGCGAACGCTGAAGAACACGCTCACCGCCACTGCTCCCACCACGCAGAGCGCGCCCACCAGGAAGGCGATGAGGGCGGGCGTCGTGAGCCCGAGCCGCTCCCCGANNGAGCTGACGATGAACTCGGTTCCGCAGCGGCAGGTTTCGCTCCGTTCGTCCCTTCTGTCCCGGCTTCTTTCCCGGTTAGCGCCCGCCTCGGACACCGGCATCGGCGCCCGCCAAAATTCGTGCCGCGTTTGATCGGCTGTTTCTGCCATAGGAACCACTCTTCCCGATCCTTTTCACATCGCAAGCGAATCACCAAAGCAAGTTGTTACAAAGAAAGCACTTGCGAGCAGGCCAAGGGGGAGGGCGGCCAGTCCGGCGGGCAAGAATTACGTGATCCAACCCGGTTCTTCCCATTGTGCACGACTGGACTGGGTTGCGGACGTACTAGGTTTGGTTCCGGGCGGCTGTCAGCTTCCGTAGAGACGCGGCTTGCCGCGTCTCCCCTTGCCTGCGGCGCGAACCTGCCGGCGGAGACGGAGCAAGCCCCGTCTCTACACGAGTTTTGCTAAACTAGGCAAACGTGTTGCTCCTCCTCTTCCGGCACCGTCCCGCTTTGACCGCCATTACGCTGCTGGCTCTTGCCCAGGTCTGTCTGGCGGCCGATCCTGCGGGGACGGCCGCGCTGCGTCCACCCGATCCCCTGAACCAGGCCGCCTTCGAGCACTATTACAACCTCGATTACGACGCGGCGATCCAGGATTTCGAGAGGATCGCGGCGCGTCACCCCAACGATCCGTTGGCCCTGAACCACCTGCTCTCCGCGATTCAGGTGCGGGAACTCTATCGCATGGGCGCTATGAATTCCGGGGAGTATTCGAACGACAACTTCATTGGGCAGGCGCACCGTCCCGCCGATCCGGCGCAGAAGGAACGCATCAAGCAACTGGTGCAGCAGGCGGAGAAACTGGAAAACGCCGAACTGGCGCGCAATCCAAACAACGTGGATATGCTCTATGCTCGCGGCGTTACTCGCGGACAGTTCGCGCTTTACACGGCGCTGATCGAGCGCGCCTGGTTTTCCGCCCTGCGCAATGCCGTCGGAGCGCGCCACGATCACGAACGGGTGCTCGAGTTGGCTCCGCAGTACACCGACGCCAAGCTGGTCGTGGGAGCGCATAACTACGTGATGGGAAACCTGCCCCTGGCGGTCAAGATCGCCGTCGCGCTCGTGGGCTTGAGCGGCGACAAGAAAAAGGGACTCGAGTATCTGAACGATGCCTACCGCGCCAACGGTGAAACCAGCGTGGACGCCGGGATTGTTCTCATGGTCTTCCTGCGCCGCGAACACCGCTATGCCGAGGCTTTGCAGATCGCGGCGACGATCAGTCCGCGATTTCCGCGGAACTACCTTCTGCCGTTAGAAGAGGCGAACCTGCTGCGGGCGTCGGGCAAGAGCGGAGAAGCCGAGGATCAGTATCGCCGGGTGTGGCAGAACGGGCGCGAAGGAAAGTACGGTAATCTGCACTACGAAATCACGGCCATCGGACTGGGCGACCTGTTGCGCAGCGAGAAAAAATATCAGGCTGCAGCCACGGCTTACGAGTTGGTGAGCGAGGTTGCGGGCGCCGATCCGGAATTGCTGCAGAGGGGGAATCTGGGAGCCGGCGAGATGTACGACCAGCTCCAGAAGCGCGACCTGGCGGTGAAGAAGTACGAGGCGGTGGTGGCCGCGAATTCGGGCAACGCCGAAGCGGACCAGGCGCGGAAGAGAATGAAAGACGCGTACCGGGAGTAAAGAGCGGAAGTCGGCGATTGGCTGTTAGTTCTTAGCCTTTAGCCTTTAGCTAAAAGCCAAGAGCTAATAGCCGATCATGGGAACTTTCTCCCCGCAATCGCCGTATCCTGAATTAGGAGATACAACCATGTACTGCAACGCTTGCGGCAAAACCATCACTGATGACGGGCGCTTTTGCTCCTACTGTGGCAACGTGGTGGGGATTCCGCCCACGCCAAAGAAGTTGATGCGCTCGCGCGCGGACAAAAAGATCGGAGGCGTCTGCGCCGGGCTGGCTCACCATCTCGATCTCGATGTATCGCTCGTGCGCATCCTGTGGTTCTTCATCACACTTGCAACCGGAATTTGCCCCGGCGTCGTAGCCTACCTCCTCGGATGGATCATCATTCCACAGGAGCCGCTCATCCTGCCAGTTGCAACGTCGCAGCAGCCGGTTACGAGCTAGCTGTAGAGACGGGGCTTGCCCCGTCTCCCGTTGCCATGGAGAGAACTGGCGGCGCCGGCGGAGACGCGGCAAGCCGCGTCTCTACAGAACGTTATGACTGTGTTCTAATCTCCTACCATGGAACGCTTGCGCAGCGACGACGCCGACATCTTCTACGAAATTCGGGGGGACGGCCCGCCGGTCGTTCTTCTCCATCCCTTTCCTTGTCATCGCGAATTCTGGCTTCCGGTGGCGGCGGCGCTCGAATCGCGCTACCGGCTGATTCTTCCCGATCTGCGCGGGCACGGCGATTCGGAGATTGGCGAAGGGCCCGCCCTCATGCCAAAGCACGCCCGCGATGTTGCCCGCGTGCTCGATGCCGCCGGAATTGGCAAGGCCGCGTTCGTCGGATGTTCGATAGGCGGATATATCCTGTTCGAATTCTGGCGCCGGTTTCGCGAGCGGGTAACATCGCTTGCTTTGTGTGACACGCGCCCTCAGGCCGATACCGCCGAAGCGCGGGCAAATCGGTTGAAGGCGGCGGACGCCGTCCTCGAGCAGGGAACTGAACCCTTCATCGAAAGCATGATTCCGAAACTGATAGGGCGCACGACGGTGGCCACGCGTCCGGATTTAGTCGATGGAGCGCGCGCCATGATGCGCAAAATGTCGGCCGAGGATATTAGTCAGGTGCAACGCGGCATGGCGGAGCGTCCCGACTCGGTTGCGGATTTGAAGACCATCAACGTCCCCACGCTGATTGCCATCGGAGAAGAAGACGTGCTTGCAACCGTAGCCGACGGCGAACTGATGCGGCAGAACATCTCCGGCAGCCAGTTGAAGGTGATCCCGAAGGCGGGACACTACGCGCCGTGGGAGCAACCGGAAGCGGTGGGGAAAGTCCTGCGCCAGTTTTGGAAGACGCATCATTGAAATAGACCACGTAGGGACAGCCGCCCTCGGCTGTCCAGCGGGGCGAAGCCCCGCAGCATCTGTAGGGAGCGGTCGCGAAGTCACAGCCCGCAGTCGTGTCTGTCTGCTAGAATCTCCGCGTCATGATGGAAGCCTTCGTGGTTCCCGAAAATACGGTTGTCAACGCCAAAGGAGACGGGCCTGCCCTCGACATCAGCCGGGCGGAGGGCCGGGTTTTCCTGCTGACGCTCGCCATTACCAACATCGTCGAGCAGGAATCGCTCGACGTCGGCATCTTCGGATCTGCCGATGGCGCGACGTGGGATGCGAAGCCGGTGGCGGCTTTTCCGCAGAAGTTTTATCGCGAGGAAGTTCCGCTGCTGCTCAATCTGACGGCGCGGCCCGAGGTGAAGTTTATCCGCGCGCATTGGGAAGTGGCCCGGTGGGGCCGTGGGTCGGAAACGCCCATGTTCGAATTCTGCGTTACGCTGCGGGAAGTCCCGCAGGAAATCCTCGCCGAAGCCACCGGGCGCGTGCGGGCGCAGTAGTAAAGTCAGAAGTAAGAAGTCAGATTGAAGAAGTGAGAGGCCGAGTTAACGTCGGTGCTTTCACTTCTTCAATCTGACTTCTTACTTCTGACCTCACCAAAAATCTCCGCTATATTAAATTCATGCCTGAGGATTCGAATGTCATCGTCCATCCCGCGCGCGCGGTGCGCGGAGTGGTCCGCATTCCGGGGGACAAGTCCATCTCGCACCGCTACGCCATGCTGGCGGGGATTGCGGAGGGCACGAGCCGTTTTCAGAATTTTTCCGCGGCGCGCGATTGCCAGAGCACCCTCGATTGCATGGCCCGGCTCGGCTGCGAGTGGAAGCGGCTGGCAAGCGAACACGACGACGGGACGATTGAAGTGCGTGGCTCGGGTCCGCGGCTTAAAGCTCCGGCGCAGGTACTGGATTGCGGAAACTCCGGCTCGACCATGCGCATGTTAAGCGGAATTCTGGCCGGCCAGCCGTTTACCAGTGAGTTGTGTGGAGATGAGTCGCTCTCGCGGCGGCCGATGGCGCGCATTATGAAGCCGCTTTCCGAGATGGGGGCGAGGATTTCGTCGAACGAGGGCGGACGTCCACCACTCGAAATTCACGGTGGACCACTCAAAGCGACGCACTACCGGCCGGAAGTCGCGAGCGCGCAAGTGAAAACGTGCGTGCTGTTCGCCGGGCTATTTGCGGAAGGTGAGACCGTGGTCGAGGAACCGATCCGCACCCGCGATCACGGCGAAATTGCGCTGCGGGCGTTTGGCGCGGAAGTCGAGCGGAAAGGGAATGCGTCGCGGATTGCCGGCGGACAGCGGCTGCGCGCGATTGCGGCGCACGTGCCCGGCGACCTGTCGAGTGCCGCGTTCTTTCTGTGTGCGGCGGCGCTGTTTCCGGGATCGCAGATCACGTTGCCGGGAATCCTGATGAATCCGACGCGGGCTCGGCTGCTCGATATTCTGATGCAGATGGGGTTGAAGGTTTCAGTCGCGCATCTGGAAGAACATCAGGGCGAGCTGATCGGGACGATTGAGGCGCGTGGATCGGAATGGACGGGCGGAATGATCGCGGGGGCCGACACTGCGGCGCTGATCGACGAGATCCCGGTGCTGGCGGCGATTGCGGCGTACTCCGAAGCCGGCCTCGAAGTGCGCGATGCCAAAGAACTGCGCGTGAAGGAGTCTGACCGAATTGCGGCGGTCGCCGCCAATCTGCGCAAGATGGGCGCGGAGGTCGAAGAGCGTCCTGATGGATTGCGGATTCCCGGCGGCCAGC
>PKXK01000303.1:61333-64432 GCA_003132325.1 Acidobacteriaceae bacterium | reverse complement strand
CGCTAGTCGTTGGTCGTTAGCAATCTTTTCCCAACGACTAACGACTAGCGACCAACGACTTTTTTGGAGAAATCCCGTGCCGAATGACAGAAACCAATCGCCCGACGAGCGTCTACAACACGAATTCAATCGCTGGGCCGACGATGGTGAAGGCCCGAAGATGGAGCGCCATCATCTCGACATCACCGAGAAAACCATGCGCCGTATGGACCTGCGTCCGGGAGAGCGCGTTCTCGATCTCGGCTGCGGATCGGGGTGGGCGACGCGCTTGCTGGCACGCATGGTTAGCGACGGGCCCCAAGGATTCGGGCAGGTGGTTGGAGTCGACATTTCCGACGAGATGGTCCGGCAGGCTCGCGCCGCTTCGAAAGAATTCGACAACGTGATGTTCGTCGTCGGATCTGCAGCGCAGATTCCCTGGGAGGAGAATTTTTTCGACAAAGTGCTATCCGTCGAATCGTTTTATTACTATCCGGACCAGGAGCGCGCGCTGGCTGAGCTGTTTCGCGTCATGGCGCCCCATGGACGGCTGTTCATTCTGATCAACCTCTACCAAGACAATCCGTATTCGCTGCAGTGGGTGCCCAAGTTGAAGGTGCCGGTGCACGTTCGCTCGGCGGCGGAGTATGTCGAGTTGCTGAAGCGGCACGCGTTTGAAAACGTGGAGTCGGCGCAGATTCCCGACGACACGCCCACGCCGGAGAACTACCAGACCACATCTTTCAACTCGCTCGACGATATGAAAGCATTCAAGCGCATCGGCGCGCTGCTGCTGATGGCGTCCAAGCCCGACGTGCGGAATCCGGCGCCGGGGTACACGATTTACTAGCTGCTGGCTGCTAGCTACCAGCAACCCAGCCCGTTGCTCGTGACGGTTCGGCTTTTGCTCGCTAGAAGCTAGCAGCTAGTAGCCCGAAGCTAGAGTGTGACCTGCATCACTCCCGGGGCGTATCATCATGGTTTATCCTGTACGGCAAGAGGCCCCATGAGCTGGCTGCAAAACAAATTCGAAAAGAATTTCATGATCTCGACGGTGGACTACGTCTTCAACTGGGCGCGCAAGTCGGCGCTCTGGCCGATGACGTTTGGGCTGGCTTGCTGCGCCATCGAGATGATCGCGTCTTCCACCGCGCGCTTCGATATCGCGCGTTTCGGGTCAGAGGTCTTTCGGCCCAGCCCGCGGCAGTCGGATCTGATGATCGTCTCCGGCACCGTGACGTTGAAGATGGCGCCGGTGGTGAAGCGAATTTACGACCAGATGCCGGAGCCGAAGTGGGTGATCTCGATGGGCGCGTGCTCGTCGGTCGGCGGCCCGTTCAATACTTATGCCGTGCTGCAGGGCGTCGACCGCATCGTGCCGGTCGATGTGTATGTGATCGGATGCCCGCCGCGTCCGGAGAATTTGTTTTACGCGCTGCTCAAGCTGCAGGACAAGATCGACACCATGACGCTAGCCAAACGTCCCACCGAAGTGCGCCTGGAAGAGAGCATGATGGAAAATTTCAAGCGCCAGGTAATGGTGGCGCAGACGATGCAGCCGAAATAGCAGGTCCGCGTAGGGACAGCCGCCCTCGGCTGTCCAGCCGAGTGAAGCTCGGCTGGGGTTCGCCGGCATCAAACAGGACACATGGGTAACTTCGTCAAGATCGCCGCTCAATCCGAACTCCCCTCAGCCAACGAAGCCAAAGAATTTCCCTGTGGCGACAAGACCATCTGCGTGGCCAACGTGAACGGCGAAATCAGCGCCATGGATAACATTTGCCTGCATCGCGGAGGCCCGCTCGGCCAGGGCGTGATCTCACGAGGGAAAGTTGTTTGTCCCTGGCATGGCTGGGAGTGGGACCCGAAGACGGGCGAGGCCGGTGCGCCGGGGGCGAAGATTGCGGTGTATCCGGTGAAGATTGAGGGCGGGGATGTGCTGATCGAAATGTAACTGGCACCAGCCTTCACATGCTAAAATATTGATCATAAAGTGTCTTTGGAGGTGCTGCTTGGCTAATGACCGCGTACACGAAAAGGTGAAGGTTAACGATGATTTTCAGCGGTCGTTTACTCACACCCGGCCCAAGCCAAACGTGCCTCCTCCCACCAGTAGACCGCATCAGGCACAGAACCAGAATGTGGGATTGAGCAAGCCGGAGACCGCAAAGAAGTAGTGTATGGCCGTACCGAGCGTGGCTGAACCCGCCGAGCATTTAGTGGATTTTCTCGTCTACGTGATGCCGGGCTTCATAGCTCTTCAGCTTTTCCGCGCGAAGTACCCAGCAAAGAAGGTCAGCGAATTTCTTCAGGTGGCATGGAGCCTGATATACGGTGTCATTCTTGCAACCGCTGTGCGCGGCATTGACGGTCGTTTTCTGCACGGCTGGCTTCAGAGCAACTCTCCAGGGTTTCCAGCCTCCCGCTTTGTGATAGCTCTTGTGCTAGCAGGTCTGTTCGGCGGGATCTTCCTCGCCGGGTTGTATTTCGCGCGTTTTTTCGTGGCGGCACACTGGCCTCGCTTCGAAGGACTAGCGCCCGATCCCCAGTCGATCTGGGCGAAAGTAAATCGACCCTCCAATGATTACGCTGTCGTCTATGTCGACGACGGCTCGATCTACTTTGGATGGATTAAGGACTACACTTTCGACCCTGACGCACCTGACAACGATTTCTTGCTTGCTGACGCCAAAAGAGTGGACGAACAATTAACGGAGAAGTATTCCGTTACTGGGCAAGGCGTATACCTCAATACAAGGAACGTGAAAAGGATCGAGTTCCTCTGACGCCCTCAGCCGAGCAATTCAAGAAAACTTGCTGTGCCAGCCTCAAATCCCGGAAACACTGTTTCCAAATCCTTATTACCCAGATACCGCGACACGACTTCGCTGAGCACCAGCCTGAAGTCAGTCGTCACGGCCAGATCGCGGCCTTCGTATAACTGCGATTGGTCGAGCCCCGGCCAGTTGCGAGGGAGCGGACTATAGCGAATCCAGAGTTGCTGTGACCACAAGCAGTTGCCGAACTGGCGCTAACCCTTTAATTTCGCCACATAGGCTTTTGCGCTTTGCGACTTGTGGGCGGTGCTCTCGACGAACCTAAGGAATTCCCGCAGATGTT
>PKXK01000303.1:60086-61268 GCA_003132325.1 Acidobacteriaceae bacterium | reverse complement strand
GTTCCATGCCATCAACGTGAATTTCCACCGCCACATAGCATTTGATCCGGCGATAACGGCGGCGATCCGAGTCCGATTGCGGGGTGAACAAATCAAACGGGGGCGTTTCATCCAGCGGCACCGGTTCGGGATGCTGCAGCAGGGCACTGGGCGCCGGCGCCGAGGCAGCGGGCTTTTTTTGCTGCGCTTCGCGGGCCTTGACGGCAGCATCTTTGATCTCGCGCATCGCCCGCAGCAGGGCCGCTTCGCGTTGTTCCGGAGAGACTTCGCGGTAGGTCTGCAGCAATTTCCCGAGGTGGCTGACCAGGTCGAGATCGGTGAGCAGGCGGGTCCAGTCCGATCCCTTGGGCGGCGATTTCATGGCTTCGCTCATACGACGTCTTCCCTCACGCGGGTTTTGACCGCAGGGAAGTACTCGACTCACTTCACAGATTGACCTTTGGGTGCAGGTTACGCAAGATGACCAAGGTCATAGGAATCGGGTCATCGGGTCATCGGGTGATTGGTTCATGTGCAATTCATGTTTTTTGCGGATGGCCCGATCACCCGATGGCTCGATGACCCGATGCAAAGGTACTGCGGCTCAACAATTTGCATCGGACCTTCGCTAGGAGGAACCCAAAAGACTTATCATTTGTCTTCGATAAAGGAGAGGGTTCAGGTTGCAAAGTTTTCCCGGATACTCCTGCCCGCGGAGGGCTGCGCTTGCGTGCGTTTCCGGAGTCGTCGGTTGCCCTCGCGGGATGGAATCGGATAATATCTAACTAACTGGTTAATTACAATGAAAAGATCTGCTGTCTTCCGGATCGTTTTACGGATCGCGTCCGTCGCCCTTTTCCCAGCGGCCCTGTGCGCCCAGAGTTCACCCCCTGCGTCCGGTGCGGCTGCGGGTTCGGGGGGCGGGGCGATGCAGGTTTCAACCTCGGCCCAGAATCCAGTGTTCGGAAGCGTGGCCGACGCCAAACCCACCCCAGGAGTCCTGCGGCTGACCTTCAGCGATGCGATCGAGCGGGCTTTGCGCCAGAACCTGGCCGGCCTTCTATCGGAGTACAACACCATCGAGGCCCGAGGCGAGAAATGGCAGAAGCTCAGCGACCTGCTTCCGAACGTCAATGGGGATGTGCAGGAGGCCAGGATGAAGACGAGCCTGGAAGCGGAAGGACTTGGCGGCTCGCTGTTTCC
>PKXK01000303.1:32945-60066 GCA_003132325.1 Acidobacteriaceae bacterium | reverse complement strand
CGTGGCCCAGTTCAATCTGAAAGACGCTCGCGATCTGGTCGTGCTCGCAACCGGAAACGCCTACCTGCAGGCAATTGCCGGAGCCGCCCGCGTGGAAACCGCGCAAGCGCAGGTCGAAACGGGGCATGCGCTCTACGACAAAGCGGTCGCGCAACAGCAGGCCGGCGTCGCTCCGGCAATCGATACGCTCCGGGCCCAGGTCGAATACCAGACGCGCCAGCAGCAGCTTATTGCCGCCGCGAACGATTTCGCCAAGCAGAAACTTTCGCTGGCGCGCGTGATTGGATTAGCGGCCGGCCAGGAATTCGAACTGGCCGGCAAAGCTCCTTACCAGGCTTTTCCCATCCCCGATCTTGAAACCAGCGTGCAGCGCGCGTATTCTCTGCGCTCCGATTACAAAGCGGCGCAGCGCCGCTTGGCGGCCGCGCAACTGGAGCGCAGCGCCGCCACCGCTGGATATTTTCCCACCTTCGATGTGGCCGCGAATTACGGCGAAATCGGCAAGGTTCCCGGCGATGTGCTGCCTACCTACGCGGTCGCCGGTACGTTAAACATTCCCATCTTCCAGGGCGGCAAGGTCCATGGCGATGTTCTGAAGGCGGAAGCCAGCCTGCGGCAGGCGCAGGCGCAAATGGCGGACGTGCGCGGTCAGATCGATCAGGATATCCGCAACGCTTTGCTCGACCTCAAGTCGTCGAGCGATCAGGTGGAAGTGGCCCAGAGTTCGGTGAACCTTGCCGAGCAGGCGCTCACGCAGTCACGGGATCGCTTCTCCGCCGGCGTCACCGACAACCTCGAGGTGATTCAGGCGCAGGAAGCAGTGGCGACGGCGCACGAGAACTTGATCTCGAGCCTCTACCTTCATAATCTAGCCAAAGTTTCCTTTGCCCGCGCTCTGGGACGCGCCGAAGAGGGCGTTCGCGAATACTTGAAAGGGAAGTAGTCCATGGAACCAACGAGCGTTGTAGACGAGCCGAAACCGCAACCGGAAGCCGGTGCGCCGCCATCTTCACCCCTGTCGGACAGCGAAGCCAGCTATCGGCGGCGATCCGCGTTTTTGACGAATCCGCGCACGAAAATAGGACTCATTCTCGCCGGCCTCGCGATTCTGACCGCCGTTTTCTTTCTGTGGCGCTACCTGGGGAGCTACGAATCCACCGACGACGCGCAGATTGACGGACACGTGAACTCGGTGAGCGCGCGCGTCAGCGGCTATGTGCTCAAGCTCAACGTCGAAGACAACCAGTACGTGGAAAAGGGAACCGTGCTGGTGGAAATTGACCCTGCCGACTACGAAGGCGCGGTCGCGACGGCGCGCGGGGAATACGCCGACGCCCAGGCACAGGCTGCGGCTGCCGGCATCAACGTCCCCATCACCAACGTGAGCACTTCGAGCCAGGTGAGCGGCGCGCAGGCGGGTGTCTCCAGTGCGCAGGCTGGAATCGCGGCTGCCCGCGAGCAGTTTGAAGCAGCCAAATCGCAGGTGGTGCAGGCGGACGCCAACAATACCAAAGCGCAGAACGATCTTCTCCGCTACAAGCAACTGATCGACAAGCAGGAGATCTCACAGCAGCAGTACGATCAAGCCGTCGCCAGCGCTCAGGCCGCGGCCGCGGTCCTGCAGGCGGCGCGCGCCAGCGCGGACGCTCTTGCGGCACAGATCGAGCAGGCGCAGAACAAACTGCAGCAGGCGAGCGCCGATCTGCGAACCGCCGACACCGCGCCGCAGACGATGCGCGTCACGCGCGCGCGCGCCCTTTCCGCCGAGGCCAATGCCGATCGCAGGAAGGCGGAATTGGGCCGGGCCGAGTTGAACCTCGGGTACACCCAAGTGTTCGCGCCGGTCAGCGGAATGGTCAGCAACCGCACCGTCGAGGCCGGTCAAAACGTGCAGCCCGGCCAGGAGATGATGAAGATCATTCCGCTCGATGAGGCGGACCTCTGGGTCACGGCGAATTTCAAGGAGACGCAGCTTAAAAACATCAAGCCCGGCTTGCCGGTAGACATCGTGGTGGATGCGAACGGCAAGACCTACAAGGGACATGTCGATTCCACCGCCGGCGCCAGCGGCGCGCGCTTCAGCCTGTTGCCACCCGAAAACGCTACCGGCAACTACGTCAAAGTAGTGCAGCGCATACCGGTGAAGATTGTGTTCGACAAGGAGAAAGACCAGACCAAGGGACATGATCTCCGCCCGGGGATGTCAGTCGTGCCCAAGGTCTGGATTAAATAGAGACATTGAATCATTGAGTCATNNAATGACTCAATGTCTAAATGACTCAATGATTCACTTGAAGCCGGGGTTGAGAAAATAATGGGCGCTGCATCCATCACCATGAATGAGGCTGCCGAATGGCGTCCGGCGGTGAATCCGTGGATTATTGCCCTCACGGTGACGCTGGCCACNNTTCATGGAGGTGCTCGATACCAGCATCGCCAATGTGGCACTGCCCCATATCGCCGGCAGTCTTTCGGCAGGTCAGGACGAGAGCACGTGGGTGCTAACGTCCTATCTCGTCTCGAATGCCATCGTGCTGCCGCTGAGCGGTTGGCTCTCTTCCATCGTCGGGCGCAAGTACTTTTACATGGGCTGCGTCGCGCTGTTCACCATCAGTTCGTTTCTGTGCGGGCTCGCGCCGAATCTCGGCATGCTCATCTTCTTCCGCATTCTCCAGGGTGCGGGCGGCGGAGGATTGCAACCGAGCGAGCAGTCCATCCTCGCCGATACTTTCGCTCCCGCCAAGCGCGGCATGGCATTTGCCGTGTACGGCATCGCCGTGGTGATGGCTCCGGCAATCGGTCCAACGCTCGGCGGCTGGATCACCGACAACTTTACCTGGCGCTGGATTTTCTTCATCAATATCCCCGTCGGCATTATTTCGCTGCTGCTGACGTCGCGGCTCATCCAGGATCCGCCGTACCTCAAGCGCCGCAAGCTGAAAGAGACGCGAATCGACTACACCGGGCTCGGTTTCGTCGCCCTTGGCCTCGGAACCTTGCAAGTGGTCCTCGACAAAGGGCAGCGCGAAGACTGGTTCGAATCGCACTTCATCGTCGTTCTGACGGTGGTTTCGGCCGTGTCGCTGATCTTCGTCGTCTTCTGGGAGTGGCGGCACAAAGACCCCATCATCGATCTGCATCTGTTTCGCAACCGTACGTTCGCCACCTCCAACTTCCTGATGTTCATGCTCGGATTTGCGCTGCTTGGCAGCACGCTGCTGCTGCCGCTGTTCATGCAAACGATACTGGGTTACACTGCCGAACGGTCTGGGCTGGCGCTCATGCCGGGCGGTTTCGCGATTATGGTGGCCATGCCGGTTGTCGGGTTTCTGCTCTCGCGTTATAGTCCGCGCTGGCTGATGCTGTTTGGTTTGTCGATGCTCTCGTTTTCGCTGTTCCATATGACGACGTTCGACCTGGGCGTCGATTTCCACACCGTGATGATGGCGCGCGTCTATCAGGCGTTGGGGCTCGCCTTCCTGTTCGTGCCGATCAACACGGCAGCGTATTCGGGCCTGCCGCGCGAGAAGAACAATGCCGCGTCCGGGTTGATGAACCTGGCCAGAAATATCGGAGGCAGCGTCGGGATTTCTTTTGTCACCACCGGTTTGGCACGCCGAGCGCAGGTACACCAGGTGCAACTGGTGGAAAAGCTGAACGCCGCCAATCCAAAGTTTCAGTCGGTGCTGCGCGGGCTGACGAACACTTTTTCGGGCGGCGGAGCCGGGCCTGGAACCGCGCTGCAGCATGCCTATGCCATGATGCAGGCGAATGTGATCCGCCAGTCCACCATGCTGGCCTACATTGATAACTTCTGGGTGCTCGGGGTTGTGATCACCTGCTTGATTCCGTGTGTGTTTCTGATCAAGAAGTCGAAGCCGGCTGGGATGGTGGTTCACTGATCGGCGCAAGTTCGGTTCGTATCAGGGTATCGCTGTAGACGCAAGTTCGATTCGTATCAGGGTATCGCTTTAGCGATACCGCAAGATCCGTCAAACGACAGCCCCTTTAGGGGCTGCGCCCACGGCAGGGAGGTTCGCGATGTTTCGCATCGTTACCATCGAACGCGAATTTGGCAGCGGAGGCGGAGGCATTGCCTGCGAACTGGCTCGCCGCCTGGGATGGAAGCTCTGGGACCAGCAACTGACCAGCGAGATCGCCAGGCGCGCGCAGGTGCCGGAATCGGCGGTGGCCTTGTGCGATGAGCGTGTCGACAGCCGCCTCTACCGTTTAGCGAAAGCCTTCTGGCGGGGCAGTTACGAACGCAGCATGCCCATGGCCAACTCGCACGCCTTCGATACGGATCGCATGATGGCCATGGTGGGAGAAATCATGAGCACCATCGCGGCCGAAGGCAACGCGGTGATTGTCGGCCGCGGCTCCCCGTTTTTCCTGCGCGAACGCGACGATACCTTCCGCGTCTTCACCTATGCTCCGCACGACGAAAAAATTCGCCGCCTGCTGGCCATGGGCAAGAGCCCGGCCGAGGCCGAGGACCTGGTGGAGAATGTGGACAAAGAGCGCATCGCCTACATCAAACACTACTTCGATGCCGACTGGCCGGTGCGCGCCCTCTATCACCTGATGATCAACACGGTCGTCGGGGACGAGAACGTAATCGCCACCATCCTGAACGGCATGAAGACGCTCGAAGCGCAGACTGGGCAGGCCGCGCTCCGCGGCGTTCGGTAAAGACCGTGTGGAAGCGGGGCTTCGCCCCGCTTGGACGGGGCGAAGCCCCGTCCCCACACTCGATTGCTATTGCGGCGGCTTCTTCTTCCCGAACAGGCCGCCCAGGGGATTGGCCTTGCCCCCGCCTTGCATCAGCCCTTTGAGTTGATTGCCCATCATCCCCTTCATATCCGGCATGAACTTCGGGTCCGAAGTGGTGCCGGTAATAGCGATGGGGATGCCGCCCGAGCCCATGCCGACCGCATGGGTCAGTCCCGCCCCCACGCCCGCCAGATTCGCTAACATCTTGAAGTCGAGCACATTGCTGGGGCTGACGGTGCCCGCGCCGGTGACGGTTCCAAGCGAAGGGATGACCAGGTTGATCTTGTCGAGGCGCGTGCCTTCGGGGGCGTACCTTACATCGGAACTCAGATTCTGGATGGTGGTGTCATTGCCCGTTTGCTTCCCGGTCAGCGCGGAGATCGCTGAGAGTTTCGATCCCAGGTTGAAGTTGGCCAGGGCCGCGTTATTCATCTTTACCCAGCCCGTTGAGACCAGCTTGTCGAGCGGACCCGCGGAATCGAGTTCCACCGAAAACGTTCCGCCCTTGAGCCGCGAGCCGGTGGGAAGAACCACGCCGAGTGCGGGCAGCATGGCTTCGAGATCATCGACGGGCATGGCTTCTCCGTTCAATTTTGTGTGAATCGAAGTGGTTTCGCCATGCATATCGTATGTGCCAGTGAGCTTGGCCAGCGCCTTGCCGATCGAGACGTCTCCCTGCATCAGCTTTCCCGACACATTCTTCAGGTCGTGTTCGACGGCGAAGACAACCTGCACGGGCACTCCCGCAGGCGAGCCTTTGGGAACCAGCTTTAGCGAAGTGGCCTTCACGGTTCCGTTGGCCTTCGCGGCGTGGCCGTCGGAAGTCAGCGTACCGTCGAAATCAGCCGAGCCGGCGATGCCCAACTCTTGATCGACGAGCGCCGACTGGGCGAGGTCGAGTTTCTTGAGACTCAACTTTGCCTGCACCGGCGTGAGGGAGGTATCGGTCGAATTGATCGGACCGGCGGTGCCGTCGATTTTCAAGCTGCCGCCTCCCGGGAGGCGTGCCGCGACGACTACGGGAAACGCGCTGGTAAACGAAAAATCGCGCATCGTAATGTTGACCTTGTCATAGACGACAGGTTTACGTTTGCCGGAAATCGATCCGAGGGAGATGGTTCCGTCCGTCAGGTCAAGCTTGGCCACGTTCACGTTGGCCGGTGCGCTCGACGTTTCGGCCGCTTTGGCTTGTTGCGCCGACTGATTTCCGAGAGACGAAAAATTCCAAACGCCTTCGCGGTTGCGCAACAAAGCAATTTCCGGATGCTCGATCGTCAACTGGGTAACGTTGAGCTGCTTGCTGAAAATGAGCGGCATCAGTTCGACGCCCACCTGGAGCGATTTCGCCTGGATAAACGGGGCGCTGCTGAACTTGGGATCGTCGGCGATGGAGAGCTGGTCGGCTTCCACGCTGCCCGACAGGATGCTGAGGCTCAGATTGCCGACTTTCACTGGCCGTCCCAGCGCCGAGCTCAGGTTCGATTCAATCTGCGGACGGAAACTGTTGACGTTCACCAGGAACGGGATCGCGATGGCGGCCACAATCAACACGGCGACCACAATGCCGGCGACTTTGAGAACGGTTTTCACGGCGGTGCCTCCTACCACGGGATTCGACGGAGAAAGAGGTGGGTCGGGAATCGACGACAGTCTATCAAACCTAAGCNNACGTTATAAGATAGGCGCAAAGCATGGAGCCCATTCCCCAACAGGCACTCTCGGATTCGCATCCCCCGGTGCTGGAGGAAGTCGCGCGGCTCGCCGGCTTGCCGGAGGTGCGCGCTGCATTCGGCCGCTTCCGCGCGCAGGAATCGCAGTTTGCGCAGTGGCAGATGGAGGCGACGCGGGTGGCCGCGCCTCCGTTCGGAGAAGCGGCACGGGGCCTCTGGTTGGCGGAGCGTTTCCGCGAGCTCGGGCTCCTCGATGTGCAGGTGGATGAGGTGGGCAACGTGTTCGGCATTCGTCCCGGCCACGGCAGCCGCTACGTCGCGCTCAGCGCGCATATCGATACGGTGTTTCCGGCGGCCACACCGTTACACATCCGGCAGCAGGGCAGCCGGTTGTATGGCCCGGGAGTCGCCGATAACGGCGCGGGCATTGCGGCGATGCTGGCTGTGGCGAGCGCGCTGGCGCGCGCGCGCATTGCGCATAGCCTGCCATTCTTGTTTATCGGGAACGTGGGGGAAGAAGGCGAAGGCGATCTGCGGGGCATGCGGCACGTCTTCGCGACGCCGCGTTGGCGCGACGCGATCGCCTATAGCGTGATTGTCGATGGCGCCGGAACCGACACCGTGGTGGCTGAGGCTCTGGGCAGCCGCCGCTTCGAGGTGATTGTGCGCGGTCCGGGGGGCCACTCCTGGAGCGACTTCGGCGCGCCCAATCCGATTATCGCGCTCGCCCGCGCGATTGAGGTCCTCAGTCAAACGCCGGTTCCGGCCTCGCCCAAGACGACGTTCAACGTCGGCGTGATTCGCGGCGGAACTTCCGTGAATTCGATTCCGGAATCCGCCAGCATGAGAGTCGATCTGCGCTCCACCTCGATGGCGGAAATTGACCGGTTGGAGCGGATGCTGCGCCTCGGGCTGGAGCAGGCTGTCGCACTGGAGAATCGGGCCGCTGCGCAGCACGAAAACCGGCGGCCGCCGCAGCCGCCGAGCCGGATGCTGCAAAGTGAAGTGCTGGAGATCGGAAATCGTCCGGCGGGCGAATTGGCTGCGGATGCGCGCCTGCTGAAGGTGATTCGCGCCGTGGATGCGCAGTTGGGCAATAACGCGCAGGTGCAGCGGGCGTCGACCGATGCCAACATTCCGCTGTCGCTCGGCCGCGAGGCCATCGCCATCGGCGGCGGCGGCTCCGGAGGCGGCGCCCACACGTTGCAAGAATGGTTCGACTGCGATGGACGCGGCCTGGGGCTGAGGCGCATTCTGCTTACATTGCTGGCACTATCGGGAGTGGGAGAATGATGATGCGAATCGCTCCGATGCTACTTCTACTGCTGACCGCGGCCTGTGCTGTGCAGGCGCAGAACGGCGTCCCCATGCAGAACGCTGAGAATGCTCAGAAGCCGAAAGCAGACCTGATCTTTACCCACGGCAACATCTATACCGGAGTAGTCGATCCGGCCGCTTCGTTGGAAGCGGGCAAACGCGCGGAGTCGTTGGCGATTCGTGGCGACCGCATCCTCGCCGTGGGGATGCCCGACGACGTCATGAAGTGGAAGGGACCAGATACGAAGGTCGTGGATCTCGGTGGCCGCTTCGTCATGCCCGGCTTCAATGATGCCCACATGCATTTGGCCAGCGCGGGACTGGAGAAGATGAATGTGAACCTGGTCGGCGTCAAGACATTGGATGAGTTTCGCGAGCGCTTGCGGGCCAAGTGCGAAGCTGCCGAGCCCTTGGAATGGGTCGTCGGCGAAGGCTGGGACGAGACTCTCTGGCCGGTCAAGGTCCTGCCCACGCGATGGGATCTCGACGAGGTGAGCGGCAAGCACCCGGTTTACCTCGAACGCGTAGACGGACACATTGGCGTGGCCAACACGCGCGCCTTGCAGCTCGCCAGCATCACCGTCGCCAGCCGCGATCCCGAGGGCGGAAAGATCGATCGCGATGAAGCGGGCACGCCCAACGGCATTCTGCGCGAGAAAGCGCAGGAGGCGGTGCAGACAGTCATCCCCAAACCGACGCACGAGAAGAGGCGGCAAGCCATCGAATTGGCACTTGCGGATTTGGCAAGTCACGGCATCACCTCCGCGCAGGACAACTCGTCGTGGGATGACTTGCAGATCTACGAGGAACTCGAGCACGACGGAAAGCTGACGGCCAGAATTTCCGAATGGCTGCCCTTCGACGATTCCATAGAAACTTTGAACAACAAGCGCGACTCCCATCCCGCGTCCGACAACATGCTGCACACCGGCATGTTGAAAGGCTTCATGGATGGTTCGCTCGGCTCGAAGACCGCCGCGCTGCTTGAGCCCTACAGCGACGATCCGAAAAACAGCGGCCTGCCGCAATACGAAGCGGCCAAGCTGAATGCCATGACCAGGGAGCGGGTGCTGGCCGGATATCAGATCGGCTTCCACGCCATCGGCGACAAAGGAGTGCAGTTGGCGGTCGACGCCTTCGCCGAGGCGGAGAAGGCGGCAAAAGAAGCCAAGGTGAGGGCCGCCGACGGTGGTACCGATTACCGGCTGCGCATCGAGCACGCGCAAGTCACCGCGCCACAACAGATTCTGCGTTTCAAGGAACTGAAGGTCATTGCGTCCATGCAACCGAGCCACCTGCTCACGGATATGAACTGGGCCGAGTCGCGTCTGGGAGCGAAGCGCGCCGAGCATTCCTATGCGTGGGCTGAGTTTCTTCGACACGGGGTGGTGCTCGCTTTTGGGACGGATTATCCGGTCGAGCCGGTTACGCCATTTCGGGGAATCTATTCCGCTCTTACCCGTACGAGCGAAGACGGAAAGAAAAGTTATTATCCCGCTGAGAAGCTGAACATCGAGCAGGCGATCGCCGCCTATACGACAGGCGCGGCTTATGCCGAGTTCGCCGAGAAAGAAAAAGGCAAGCTGGAGCCGGGCATGTTGGCCGACTTTGTGGTTCTCGATCAGGACATCACGGCAGCCCCGCCGCCGAAAATCCTGGCCACAAAAGTTCTGCGTACGGTGGTCGGCGGCAAGACCGTGTACGACATTGAATCATTGAGACATTGAGACATTGAATCATTGACTCAATCTAATAAAGAGCGGGAACACGCCTTCCTGATCGGTGCCCCGCTGGCCATCATTCCGGCGTTGGTTTTCCTTCCTGCCGTGATGTTCCTGATTGTCTTTCCCCAGGTGCGGCACGGGCGGGAGATTGGGTTGATGGTAGTGCCAGCCTGCGCGCTCGCCAGCTGTCTCGGGCTGTGGAAGCTGGCCTTGGGTGCGGTCGAGAAGCCGTGGGGAATCTTCAACGTCTTGACTTTTGGAGCTTTGTTCGTGCTCCTGGTCATCGCCGGCTATACCGGACTATTCCTGGCCCTGATGACGTTGAAACTCTAGCCGCGAAAAAACTTCTGTGGAGACGGGGCTTGCCCCGTCTCCCGCGTCCCCGATGAGGCCCACGGAGACGCGGCAAGCCGCATCTCTACAGGAAATTGGCTAACCCCAACCCCGTTTTCTGCGTCTAACGATCATGCAACCTTCGCACCGAACCCTGCCTGGAGCGAAGGTATAATGATTCATTAGGCAGTTTCAGGAGGAAAGAAATGGATTCGCGCGCAAGCGCCTTTTGGGTGCGCTTCAAGGCCAACCGCTGGGCCTACACGTTTACGATTCTGGCGACGCTGACGGTTGGAATTCTGATTGGGACCATCGTTTCCTATGGAGTGAAAGGCAAGGAGGGGCAGAAGGCCTCGGACGCAACCCCGCTCACCATTCCCGCTCCGCAGCAGCTCTCGACCGCCTTTTCTCAGATTTCCAAGCAGTTGGAACCGAGCGTGGTAAACATCAATACCGAGTCGACGATCAAGAACCCCCATCGCCGGCGCTCCATACGTCCTGATCCCGACCAGGATCAGGGCAACGGCGATGAAGACAGCCCGTTCCAGGATTTCTTTGACAAGTTCTTCGGCGGTCCCGGTGGCCAGGGCGGCCCAGATGCCGGCAACATCCGCCAGCGCTCGCTGGGTTCTGGCGTCATTGTGGATTCAAAGGGCTACATTGTCACCAACCGCCACGTGGTCGAGAAAGCCGATCGCATTCGCGTGAAGTTGCAGGATGAGGACCCGGTTTCTCCGGGTCACGATGCCAAATTGATCGGCATGGACCAGGAGACCGACCTGGCCGTGATCAAGATCGATATGGATCGTCCGCTGCCAGCCGCGAAACTGGGCAACTCCGACGGCATGGAAGTTGGCGACTGGGTGCTGGCCATCGGCAGCCCCTTCGGATTGCAGGAAACCGTGACGGCGGGGATCGTGTCGGCCAAGGGGCGCAGCATTGTGCCCAACCGCCAGTTCCAGTCGTTCATTCAAACCGACGCGGCGATCAACCCCGGCAATTCCGGCGGGCCGCTGGTGAATATGGCGGGCGAGGTCGTCGGCATCAATACCGCCATTCTCACGGAGACGAGTTCCTACGCGGGCGTGGGATTTGCCATGCCTTCGAATACGGTGGCGCAGGTTTACAACCAGTTGATCGGGCCCGACCACCGCGTTGCGCGCGGCTCCATCGGCATTCAGTTTCAGCCCCAAAACCCGGCCATCGCGCACATTTACGGATCGGGTGTGACCGTGTCGGACGTCGTATCGGGCAGCCCGGCCGACCAGGCTGGCCTGAAGGTGGGCGACACCATTACCTCCATCGAGGGCAAGGATCTGAAGAACGGCGACGATCTGGTGGCTGACATTGCTTCGCGCAAGCCCGGTTCGAAGGTGAAGCTCGCCTTTGTGCGCAACGGCAAGAAGCAAGACGCAACGGTGACCATCGCCGATCGCGCGAAATTGTTCGCTGCCCGTCTGGGCGACGAAGAAGAGAACCAGAACGAGGAAGCGCCCAAGGCCAGCAAGTTCGGAGTTACGGTTCGCAACATCACTCCCGATCTGGCGGACCGCCTGGGCATTGCCGCAGGCAGGGGCGTGGTGGTGCAGGATGTGAAGCAGGGATCGTTTGCCGAGGATCTAGGTCTGAATCGCGGCGACGTGGTCCTGGAAGTAAACAAGCAGCCCGTGAACACTCCCGACGACTTTACGAAGATCGAGTCGTCGCTAAAGAGCGGGCAGGATGTCGTATTCCTGGTGCGTCCGCGAGGCGCAAGGGTCCAGGATGGAACGATTTTCCTGGCAGGTACACTTCCGTAACCGATAAAAACTCCGGCGAGACTGGCACTCCATCCCCATTTCGGGGACCATAGGGGTTAGCCGGTCCCGCCGGTTTTTTGTCAGAACGAAAAATCGGCTGTGTTACACGATCAGGCTGTGCGCACTCTGTAGAGACGGGGCTTGCCCCGTCTCGGGCGGTGGAGACCCGACCCGCCGCAACTCTCGGCGGCGCGAGTACGGTTCGTATCAGGGCATGCCTTCAGGCATGCCGCAAACCCAGCGATAGGTAAGCGCCTTCAGGCGCTGGGGGCAAGAGAGGTTTGACGACGATTCAAGGATGCGCCTAGCTCATCAAATTCGGCGTTGGCGGCGGGTCGGCCTTTGCAGCCTGCTCTGCCTTGCCGTGCATGGTCTCGCCATGGCGCAGACACCGACATCTACCGCGTCGCAGAAACCGGCGCACGCTTCCGCGGCGCCAGCCAAAAAGCATCCCACCAGCGGGCACACGGCGACCAGCCGCACCTCCACCCGCACCTCCACCCGCACCTCCACTAAGAGCAAACATTCCCGCGGCAGGAAGGGCTCCAAGCCAGGCCCAAAGCAGAAGCGCGGCCAGCAGGCGATCGACTCAACCCGCGCCCACCAGATTCAAGAAGCGCTGATCCGCGAGCACTACATGCAAGGCGAGCCTTCTGGAACCTGGGACGCCGCCACCCAGGCCGCGATGCAGCGCTACCAGGCCGATCAGGGATGGCAGTCGAAGCAGATTCCAGACTCCCGGGCGCTGATCAAACTCGGATTAGGCCCCAGCCACGATCACCTGCTCAATCCAGAGAGCGCCATGACGATGCCTAACGGGCCCGCGGCGGCCGATCCAAAGCCCGCCGATCCGAAGCCCGGCAATCCAAAGGCTGCGGCGAAACAGCCCCCCACGGATAACAACCTTCCCCGCCCCTAGCAGCCCGTGTTGAAAGTAAGATTCGTATCAGGGCATGCCTTCAGGCATGTCGCAAGTGCCGTGTTATGAATGCGCCTTTAGGCGCTGGCTTTGGGCGCGCGAGTTTTACCACGGGCCGCTAGGGAAACTCTGATTCAGTACCATCGACGATGGCCTCACGATTCGTACCTCCGTGACTTTCACCCGCGAGAACAAACTGCTAAGATCGCAACGTGGATACTGAAATCGCTGTCGGCTTGTCCCCTTCGTACCCAACCAAACGCCGCGCGGTACGCTACAAACTCGATGTCCCACTTCGGATTATTCTCCATCAAGAAGACAAGACCCTGGTCAGAGAAGGACGGGGCATGGAGCTTAGCGAACTCGGGATGTGCGTATCGGTGGGGCTGGAACTAAAGGTCGGAGGAGAAGTCGAAATTGAATTCACCCTGCCCTATTCGTCGGAGCCCATTCGAGTTTCCGGTGCCGTGCGCAACCGCAAAGGCTATCGCTACGGATGCGAGTTCATTCCGGACGGCCCCGGCGAACAGAAGAACGTGGAGCGTTTGCGCCAAGCCTTACAAACCTTCGCGGCCGTGCAGCCCTCCTGAGGCTGGTTATTGGCGACGCCTGGGCCTTCGTAACCTTCTGTGCCCGACCCGCGTCGGGGAGACTCAGGCGGCGCTCATCCGCAAACACAATTTTCGCCGGGTGCCCCATTCTAAATTTCGCGTTCTTTGCGAAATTTAGAGTGGGGGATGTTGGAGTCTGCACACTATGCAACAGGCTGCGAGGGACGGGAACATCCCCACTCAAGCTAAAACCGGGATTGAGTGGGCTACCCGTCCCAGCCGTTGCTCGCGATTCTCCTGGGTGCGCAGACGTGTTCTCCGGATCGGCACCTTCTGCCCGTCCACCACGCAGTAGCCGTCCTCTTTTCCCCAGCGGTGAGCGCGCCGTGAAACGGGGTAACCTCGAACTATGTTTTAGTAACTCAAGAGTTATATTCCCACCGCAATACTGTTAACCACAAAGGGACTTGACAACCCGTGCCTGCACTTTCTAGATTCGCAACTCATTGCAAATCAATAACTTAATTTTCGTCTTTTTCGCGATTTTGGTCGCAAACTTCGCTTCTCAGAAAATATTTCCGGCGAATAGAAAGGGAATAAACTGCCTGTCGCGGAAAAATCTCTCGCGCCGCATCCCACTTTTCAAAATAGCAGCCGGCTGGCGCAGAACGCGAGTTGTCCTAATCCAGCACTGGCCGCGGACAATAAGGAATCGGCGTCCCTTTAACAATCGCGCCCGGATTGCCCTCGACCAGGGCTTCGGCATACTCCAGCCCAACGATTTTTTCCGCCACCGCGCGAGCCGCGGAAAGATTTGGGACGCGGCGCTTGGTGTCGTGTGCGTCCGAGGCGAGGATGTGGACGGCGGAACGGTCGAGCAGCCAGCGGGCGATGATTTCGGGGCGCTCTCCCCAGAACCCGGTCAACGATGAGGCCGTGACTTGGACCAGACATCCCTGCTCCGCCCACTCCAGTACGCGCTGCGGCGTTTGCTGCAGGATCGGGTTGCGTTCCGGATGCGTCAGGATCGGCGTCAACCCGCGACTTCCCAGGCGGAAGAAACAGTCGCCAACCTGCGCCGGCACGCTGTAGTTGCTGAGTTCAATCAGAAGATAGTTGGTTTCGCCGATGGTGTAGGCGTGCGGCTGTTCGAGGACGCGTTCCAGGTTCTCAAAAGAAAGATGAAAATCGCAGCCCAGGCTCAACTGCAATTGCGGCGTGGGATCGATCTCCCCGTGCAACTTCTCCCGCAGTTGGCTCAGAAGTCCGGAGAGATATGCGCGATCGTAGGCGTAACGATCGTTGGCGTGCGGAGTGGCGACAGCATGGGTAATGCCGTCCGCCGCCGCCATGCGGCACATTTCGACGGCTGCGTCCCAGGATTTCGGGCCGTCGTCGACCTCGGGCAGAAGGTGGCAGTGGATGTCGATCACGACGTAATCTTCGTTTTTCGATTAGAACACATCCCGCCGGGGAGGTCAGAGGTGAGAGGTCAGATTGCAGAGGTAAAAACCTTATGGGCTGGTTTTCCACCTCTGCAATCTGACCTCTCACCTCTGACCAACCTCTGACCTCCTCCGGTTGCGAGTTCCCGTGTTCTCGTGCACGATAGTAAATACGTTTTTTTGGTTCACCTTGGATGTTGAGGAGCAGGTTCGCAAATGAGCTTTTTAAGGGCGGCGTGTGCCGCACGGGCAGGTCAGAGTGGTCTTCCCCGGATTCTTGTGGCCCTGCTGGTGGTCATTGTCGTTGTTTCGGCTGGACTTTCCCTTTCCTGCGGCAACAGCAGTTTCAAAGGGACGGCGCCTGACCAAAATGCCTACGTAACCCTGCCCGCGTTGGGCTCCGTGCTTCTGCTGCACATCACCGGCGCCACCGGCGCCATCACCCAGGTAGCGCAAACGCCGCCAACGGAAAATACTTCGCCCACCGGCCTGGCTTTGCTCCCGTCGAAGAAGTTTCTCTACGCAATCAATTCCCGCGCCGACACGATCTCGATTTTCAACGTCGCCAGCGACGGCACTTTGACGCTCAGCGGCACTCCCGGTCCGGCCGGCGGATCGAGTCCCAGTGCGGCGGTCATCGACCCTACCGGCAACTTCTTGTTGGTGACCAATAATTTCACGGACAACGTCTCCGTTTTCTTCATCAAACCCGACAGCGGCGCTTTGACGCAAGTCACGGGATCGCCCTTCCCCGCCAATACGGGTCCAGCTGAGATTCTCATCACGCCTTCGGGCAAGTTCGTTTATGTGACGAATCCGCGCATCGGGATGATTACTGCTTTCACGTTCTCGAGCTCGGACGGTACGCTCACGCAGCTTGCCAATTCTCCGTTCTCCTCGCTGCCGGGAGGAGGAGGGGGAGCCTTCGGGCTGGCGGTGGATGGCAGTGAACAATTCCTCTATGTGACGAATCCTTCGGCCAGCAACGATCCCCCGAACGCGGCTACCATCGGCAACATTTCCGCGTTCTCGATTGCCCCCAGTACTGCCAGCATCCCCGGCGTACTGACTCCGATATTGGGCTCGCCTTTTACTGCCGCGAACGGTGTCGGCCCCAGCGCGATCGCCGTCGATCCCGGTGGCAAGTTTGTTTATGCGACGACCACGGGGTCGACCTCCTCCATCTGGTGTTTTGCGATTACTCCTACCACCGGACAACTGGTGGCGGCGAAGAACTCGCCGTTCAGCTTGTCCGCGGGAGGGTTGTTCGCCCTCTTTGATCCCACCGGCAACTATTTCTATATCGGAACTCAGGTGGGAAATGGTATTGCGGGCTATACCTACAATCCATCGACCGGCACTCCTACGGCGATTGCGGGCTCGCCGTTTTCCACCGGAACGGCCCCCGGCAAGATGGTGCTTTCACGGTAGCCACGTAGGAACAGCCGCCCTCGGCTGTTCATCCTTTGTAATGTGCGACTTACAGGATGGCACTTTGGTGGGATAAACTTGGCACCCGCGTGCCATTCTCCGATTTGGCGCTTCGTCTTATATTCCCAATTGAGCAGTTCTGGGGGAGGGCTGCCCGGGCGTCCTGGATTCGCAAGAGTCCGGACGCCCGTTAAATTTTCCGTGAGAATTTATCGCTGGAACCGCCCCATCCATTCGGCTCGCGCCAGAATGCGCCCTTCCATCGCGTGCTCCACGGCGCTCTTGCTGGCGCCCGGAGCCAGCGTCAGTTCGGTACTCAAGGCATACAGTTTGAAGAAATAACGGTGGGCTTTGCCCGGCGGCGGGCACGGACCGTTGTAACCGGCCTTGCGGAAATCGTTGCGGACTTGGCGTGAGCCGTCGGCCAGCTGTTCTCTTTTCTCCATGCCGCCCTTCAGCGCGTGGGTCGCGCCCGGGATGTTGTAAATCACCCAATGTACCCAGGTGCCCGCCGGAGCGTCGGGGTCGTCCGCGATTAAGGCGAAGGTTTTCGTGCCCGCAGGGGCGCCGCTCCATTCGAGCGCCGGAGAACGGTCTTCTCCCTCGCAGGTGAAGGCTCGAGGGATGTTGGCGCCATCGGAGAAATCCGGACTGCGCAGCGCGAAGGTCATGGCGGGCGCTCCTACTATTTTTGTTCGATCCTGAGGCTGGGGCAGGGACAGCGACAGCACCGGCAGAACTGCTGCGCCCATGAGCAGCACCCTCACGGTACGGAAAAAACGCTGCACTGAAATGCGATCGCGCAATGACGAGGAGAGAATCATGCGGCCCTGCTTCAGTTGGTGGAAATTGTGAAATTCACAGTGATCTTGGCTTGCGTTTCCACGGGCTGTCCGTTTTGGAGGTAGGGCTTGAAATGCCACTGCTTCACCGCCTCGCGAGCCGCGGCAGCTAAGATGCTAGGTCCACTTAGAATCTGCAACTCTTGGATGGTGCCCTCCTTTGAGATGAGCGCTTGCAAACTCACGGCGCCCTGCACCTTCATCTGGCGCGCCAGCAAGGGATAATCCGGCGGCACCGAAACGCTCACACTCTGCGCCGTTTGCGGCGAGAGCTGCACCCGATCGCCGGCATTGACGGTCCGGCTATTCACCGGCGCGTTGGCCGGCGCGGGCGCGCTGGAGGCGGAAGAGGTCTCGCCCGAGTTCACATCCAGATGAATGGCATTGCTTTTCGCGGGCACCGCGATGTGGCGGTTGCCGGCGACCACTTCCACCTGCAGAGGAGGAAGCGCTGCGCGCTCGGTGGCTGCCGAGAAGGGAACTGCGGCCGCAGCCGGCGCCGGGGACTTGGCTGATTTACGTTCGCGCGCGGGAGCCGCCGGCGCGGCCGTACTTACCGCAGCCGTATTCTTATTCTTGCGGCTGATTCGAGTGACGGCTTCCTGGACCTCACTGCCCGGCGGAAACCAGAAATCCCAATCCTTCAGAACCACGCCCACCAGCGCCACCAACAGAATCCCTAACGCGATGAGCATTCGTTTCCGCTGCACTTCCGCGTCGTCGGACGCGGGTGCCAGGGGAAGCGGCTCGACGCGGTTCTGGGATTGGAGTTCGCTTTGAAACATAGAAACGGGGGCGTCCTCGAAATCGCTCTTGCAGTCGAGGAGCGCTGAGTCAGTATGCCTCTAAACCCGCCCCAAGCCAAGCAAATCCCGTCCTAGTCTCCCGTCCGGCGATCCCGCTGTAGAGACGGAGCTTGCCCCGTATCCGGTTGCCAGTGAGGTACTGGCAATGCGAGTGGGAGACGCGGCCAGCCGCGTCTCGACAGGAAATCACAGGGCAACTCAGGGAACTTTCGCGTCCAGCTTGTCGAGAATGCCGGTGGCGGCGTCAAGAATTTCCTTGTCGCATTTACGATTGGAAGCGATGGCTTCCGCCAGCGGGATGGAAATGATCTTGTTTCCCCGCAGCGCCGCCATCAGCCCGAATTCGCCGCGGTGGACCATGTCGATGGCGCCCAGTCCGTAGCGTGTGGCCAACACGCGGTCGAAAGCGCTGGGCGATCCGCCCCGCTGGATATGTCCGAGGACCACCGACCGCGACTCGAAGCCCGTCCGTTTTTCGATCTCGTGCGCCAGCGTCTGGCCGATTCCGCCCAAGTGAAGGTGACCGAACTCATCGCGGCCCGCGGCCCCATCCAGCGTTTCGACGCCACCACCCGCAAACTTCGCGCCTTCGGCGGCCACCACGATGCTGAAATATCTTCCGCGGGCGTGGCGCTGGCGAATCAGTTCGGCCACCTCTTCGATGTTGAAAGGAATCTCGGGGATCAGGATCACGTCGGCGCCGCCGGCGATGCCGCTGTAGGTCGCGATCCAGCCCGAATCGCGTCCCATCACTTCCACCACGATCACGCGATTGTGTGCCTCGGCCGTGGTGTGCACGCGGTCAATGGCTCCGGTGGCCACATTCACGGCCGTATCGAAACCGAAGGTGAAGTCGGTGCCGGACAGATCGTTGTCGATGGTCTTGGGAACGCCCACCACTTTGACTCCGTTGTCGAAAAGATTCTTCGCCACCGAGAGCGTGTCATCGCCGCCAATCGCGATCAGGGCGTCGCAACCATGTTTTTTGAGGTTGTCGATGCAGAGCTGCAGGCCGCCCTCATGCTTGGCCGGATTGGTGCGCGAAGTGCGCAGGATGGTGCCACCGCGCGGCAGGATGCCGCCCACCGTCGAGAGGCTGAGTTCCATGGTCTTGTCTTCCAGCACCCCGCGCCATCCCTCCATGAATCCCACGAATTCGTCTTCGTAGTGAAAAGTGCCCTTCCGCACCACCGCTCGAATCACTGCGTTCAGCCCGGGGCAATCGCCTCCGCCGGTCAGTATGCCAATTTTCATTGTCTGCTCCTTAAGGTATGATCTTTGCACCCGTATGAGTCGATGCCCGGAGCGGGTGGAATCCGCTGTCCCACATGTTGCAGTGAGCTGTATGCATTAGATTATCATGCTGCTTTGGCCCGAAAGCGGAGCCCTCGCACACTTCCACCAAGAAGACAACGCGGCCAGATCCCGAAGGCCAAGATGCAGTTGAGAGCGAGAACTGGCAACTGGCCGCTGACCACTGGCAACTGCCCTGCTACACTTCCCCCATGCGCGTCCTCGGCATCGACTGCGGCACCGAATACACCGGTTACGGCATCGTCGACCTGCTCGCGGACGATCGTCTGGCGTGCGTGGTCTGCGGCGCCATCAAAGTTTCGCCGCGCGACCCCATGCCCACGCGCCTGTCGCGCATCTCCACCGGCCTGCAGGAACTCATCTCCCGGCACCGCCCCGACCGCGTCGCCATCGAAGACGTTTTCTACGCCGCCAACGTGAAGTCCGCCTTGAAGCTCGGCCAGGTGCGCGGAGTCGCCATGCTGGCCGCCGCTTCCGCCGGGCTCGAAGTCGCCGAATACTCGCCACTCTCCATCAAGTCCGCGGTGGTCGGATACGGCCGCGCCGAAAAACATCAAGTCCAGCAAATGGTGACGCGACTGCTGAATCTCGATCAGATCCCCGAACCCGCCGACGCCGCCGATGCATTGGCGATCGCCATCTGCCATCTCCACACCGCCGCCACGCATGAGCGGCAGGCAGGCTAGACGTAGGGACAGCCGCCCTCGGCTGTCCACCCGAGCGCAGCTCGGCGGCTCTGCGCTAAGATCAACCATGGACCACGGGACCGTGATGACTAAAAGCTAAAAGCTAAAAGCCCCCCGTCCTCTTGACACCTCTCCCCGCCATCCCCAATCATTACCTCGGCCCATGCCTCGTCTACTTCAGATTCTCTGCCTGCTGATCTTTTCCGCGCTCCTCGCCTTTTCGCAAACCGCCCCGGCCCCGGCGGTGGTTGCCTTCACCCTCGATTTCCCCGCCTCCCAGCCGGAGCACTACTCGATTCGCGTGCAATCCGATGGCTCGGCCCGCTACCAGTCGAGCGGCCGCCTGTCCGCCGATTCCGACGAGACTGACAGCTTCGATCTTGGCTTCACCGTAACCGCCGAAACGCGGCAGAAAATCTTCGAACTGGCGGCCAAAGCCGGCTATTTTCAAAAGGACGTCGACTCCCATCACAAGGGCTTGGCCTTTACCGGGAAGAAGACGCTCACCTACCAGGACGCGCGCCGCAGCGGTGAGGCCACCTACAATTACTCCTCCAACCCCGCCGTGCAGGACCTGACCAGCCTGATGCAAAATCTCTCGGCCACGCTCGAATTCGGACATCGACTGCACTACGACCACCGCTACCAGAAGCTCGCGCTCGACGAAGAACTGAAACGCATGGAGGAAATGGCCCGCAGCAATCAACTGGTAGAGGTCACAGCCATTCAGCCTATCCTCGATGAGATCATCGCCGATCCGTTGGTGATCAACGTAACCCGCGCCCGCGCCCAACGCTTGCTGGAGAGGGCAGGCGTTCGATAACCGCTGTAGAGACGGGGCTTGCCCCGTCTTTGGCCGCGTGACGCCGACCCGCCTGACGAAATCAGATCGCGGCGGTCGGAGACGCGGCAAGCCGCGTCTCTACGAATGGGACATACCATAGACCCTACGACTCTTCTGCGGGTCGCGCCGAATCCATTACCGCCAATCCCCTTGACTAACGCCCCGGACGCTCGCAAACTTAAGGCAGATCAAGACAGACAGAAAGGTCCGCGGACCTCAATTTTGGGGACTAGTAGAGCTCGGGGTTGCCGGTGGGCAACTCGTGAGTTTGGCCACGGATCTAACGTTCTGGGAACCATTCGCTTAAGGGCGCGATTCATGGAGACGCATATGACCATCGCAAAGTTCGGAAAGACGCTGGCAGGGTTGGCCGTGCTCGCCGCGGCGTTTCTGGTGGTCTCGGCGTCGGCCGAGTCGAAAGCGCGCATTGTGCGCCTGAGCGAAGTCGAGGGCACGGTGCAGATCGACCGCGCCGCCGGCGACGGCTTTGATAAAGCGTTTATCAACCTGCCCGTAATCGAAGGCTGCAAGCTGAAGACCGGCAAAGATAGCCGCGCGGAAGTGGAATTCGAAGATGGCGGCACCCTGCGTCTCGCCCCCGACAGCGAAGTTGACTTTACTCGTCTCGCGCTCGGCGACAACGGCCAGAAGCTCAACACCGTGCAGCTTGTCTCCGGCGCGGTCTACGCGAATCTTCACCCGAAGAACGCTAACTCCAAAGCCGGCGACCAGTTCCAGTTGAATTTTGCTCGCGAGTCCCTCACCGTGTCCGAGGCCGCGCATTTCCGCGTGGAACTCGCCGACGACGCGGCCACGATTGCCGTATTCAAAGGCAAATTGAACGCGACTTCGCCCGCCGGAGAGGTTGAAGTTGCCGAGAAACACAGCGCGACGATTGAGCTTGCCAATGACGATCCCGCCAGGAAAGACACTTTCGCAATCGCCAAGAATTACGAAGCCGAGCCCTCGGACGCCTGGGATCGCCAGCAGACCGACTATCACGATCGCTACGCTTCCGCCGGAGGCTCCAGCATTAACTCGCCGTACGGTTATGGCATGAGCGACTTGAATTACTACGGCAACTTCATGACCGTGCCCGGTTACGGCAATATGTGGCAGCCCTACTTCACCGACGCCACCTGGAGCCCGTTCCAGGATGGCGGCTGGGCCTTCTATCCCGGCTTTGGCTACATGTGGGTGTCAGGCTATCCCTGGGGTTGGATGCCCTACAACTACGGCAACTGGGCCTTCGCGCCCGGCTACGGATGGGGCTGGCAGCCGGGCTATTGGAATCCGGGGTATGGGATTCCGCAGGTAGTGAATCCGCCGGTCCGAACAAAAGTGCCGACCCCGCCCGTGCGCGGGCATCAGACGGTTATGGTGGGACGAGGTCTCGCCGCCAATTCGGTTGCTGGAACGGCGCGCCGCCTGACCATCAATCCCGGTTCCGCCGGCTTCGGAGTGCCACGCGGATCGGTGCGCCATCTCGATCGGGCTGCGAAAACCATGACCCAAACTTCTCATCCCGTCACGGTCGCGACTGCTCCACCAGTTTCAACCACGACATCGATGGCAGGCTGGGGTACGAGTTCAGGTTCAAGTGGAAGCGGGTCTACAGGCATGGCTCCGTCGCCGTCGCCGCACCGGTCACCCGCGCCGCCGCCATCGCGCCCTCACTGAAACAGCACTTAGCATTTAGCACTTAGCACTTAGCCCCAGAAACTACGAGGCGTCAGCTAAGTGCTAAGTGCTAAATGCTAAGTGCTTGTTTCTTCCTACTCCACGATAATTCCCGCGTACCCAACCACCGACTCATAATCGCCCGACACATCGCCCGACGTTGCGTACTTCACCAGCGTTGCGGAAGTCGCTCCCAGAAGTTTTGCCGCGGTCAACATGACAATCGTCGGCCCAAACCCGCACATGCTGATGTCTTCACTCATCACCACCTGCCAGAGTCCGCGCGCGTCCAGGGCCAGCACGCGTTCGATGGCTTTGCGGTCCTTTACGCGAGTGATGGCGTCGGACTCGTAGTGGTTCATGTCGCTGGAGGCAACGATCAGAACCTGCCCTTCGTCTGCCTTCTCGCGCTCGGCAATCGCCTCCGCCAGCGCTTCGCCCAATCCGCGAAGCACATCAAAGTTGCTGGTGCCGATGGCGATCGGAACAATATTCAATTCCGGCTGCCGCGCCTGCAGGAAGGGAAGCTGGACTTCGACGGCATGTTCGCCGCGATGCGCCGCGCTGTCTTCTACGAGCGCCGGGAAGCCCTGCAGCAGGTGCGCGCCCAGTTCCGCGTCCGCTGGCACCTCGCCCAGCGGAGTCTGCCAGGTTGCAGACGCCATGACCGCCAGCGGTTGTCCCTTGCCGGTGTGGTTGGGGCAGAGGATCACACAGTGCTCGGGGATTTCCAGACGCGAATACACGGCGCCAGCGACCCTGCCGGAGTAGATGTATCCCGCATGAGGAGCAACGCATCCGAGGGCAGAGATACGGCCGGCCGAAGCCTTAACCGGAGACGAGTATTCCCGAACCTCGCGCAGCAATTCCTCCGCGCGGCCGGGATAAAACCGACCGGCAACAGCGGGAGTTCGTAAAGCGGAAGTCATCACCAGCTCGTGTGGCGCGGGCACTCCTGCCCGCGAAAACTCGGCCCGCAAAAACAAAGCCCGGGGAACTATGAACCGCCGTCCCGTAGCGCGCGGAACAAAGCAGCGGTTCTTTCCAGTGGCAAAGCTTCAGCGCGAATTGTAGGTTTCACACTGCTCTTCGCCAAAGCCGCCCGCAGCGCATGTTCATCGTACGCCGTCTTCAGATTATTCCAGAGAGTTTTGCGTTTCTGCCCAAAGCACAGTTTCAGGAATGCGATGAATTCGGCTTCGGAAACCCGCAGCGCCTCCAGTTGCGGCTTGATCGTAATCCGAATCACGCTGGAATGCACCTTGGGAGGCGGCGAAAACGCTCCCGGCGGAAGCGTGAACAGTTGTTCGACCCGGCCGTAGAGTTGCGCGGTTGCCGTAAGCAAGCCATAGTCGCGGCTTCCAGCCGTTGCCGCCAGGCGGTCGGCAACTTCTTTCTGCACCATGAGGACAATCGTCGAAAAATAACGGTTGTATTCCAGCAGCCGCAGCAGAATGTCGGAGGTGATGTAGTACGGCAGGTTGCCGATGACGCGGGCTGGTTCGGGCGTGAAATTCAAGCCCGTGCGCAGGCTGCCCGGCTTGGCACCGAAGACCGTATTCAGTTCGATCTTCAGGATATCGCCTTCGATGATTTCGACCTTGGGTTGCATGGAGAACTTCATGCGGAGCTGGGCCGAAAGGACACGGTCCAATTCCACCGCGATCAGCCGCCGCGACTTCCGCGCCAGCATATCGGTGATGGCGCCGCGGCCGGGGCCGATCTCCAGCACGGTGGCCTCGGAAACATCGCCCAGCGCCTCGACAATGCGCAGAGCCGCCGCTTCGCTCGTCAGAAAATGCTGTCCCAGTTTGGGTTTGCGTGGACTGGTTTGTACGGTCGCGCCCTTTGGCACGTTGACCCTCTTTCTTTCCGGCTTTAGACTGGCGGTGCTCTCTTCTGTAGAGACGCGGCAAGCCGCGTCTCTACAGAAACTTAATCATAACTTGAGCGAGGCACATTCAGTTCCTGCTCAGGAGGCTTCTTCGCCATGCATATTGCTTTTGCAGCATCCGAGTGCGTTCCCTTTTCAAAAACTGGCGGACTCGCCGACGTGGTTGGCGCCTTGCCGCGCGCGCTGGCCGCTCTCGGACATCAGGTGAGCGTGTATATTCCGCGCTATCGCCAAACCAAGCTGAACGATCCGCAAACGGTCGTTCGCAGCATCACGATCCCGTTCGACGACAAGTATCGCTTCTGCTCGGTGGTAGCGGCGGGGGCGACCGCCGGAGTTCGATTTTATTTTGTGGAGTATCCGCAATATTTCGACCGCGAGGCTCTCTACGGCAGCCCGGCCGGCGACTATCCCGACAACGCCGAGCGCTTTGCCATGTTTTCGCGGGCGGTGCTTGAAGCCTCTAAGATTTTGGGCGTGCCGCATGTGTTTCACTGCCACGACTGGCAGTCGGCGCTGGTGCCGGTGATGTTGCGCACGCTCTACGCCGAGGATCCCGCGTTTCGCGATGTGGCCACCGTCTTCACCATCCACAACATGGGCTACCAGGGTTTGTTCCCGCCCGATACGTTGCCGCTGCTGATGCTGCCCTGGGATCTGCTGACGATCTCGAAGATGGAATTCTTCGGGCAGGTGAATTTCCTGAAGGGCGCGCTCGTGCTCTCCGATTACGTCACCACCGTCAGCAAGAAATACAGTCAGGAGATCCAGACCACCGAATATGGATTTGGACTGGAAGGCGTGCTGCGCCAACGGGCCGCGACCGTGACCGGCATTCTGAACGGCGTGGACTACGACGAGTGGAGCCCGCAGACCGACAAATTCGCGGCGGCAAAGTATTCGCCGCAGGATTTGAGCGGCAAGCTGAAATGCAAACACGACTTACTGCACGCCTTCGGGGTCACGAACGCCGATTCCAAAGTGCCGGTGATCGGTATCGTCTCGCGCTTTGCCGCGCAGAAAGGCTTCGACCTGATCGCGCAGATCATGGACCGACTGGCGCGCGAAGAGATGATCGTGGTCGCGCTCGGAGCGGGAGACAAGCCGTACGAAGAAATGTTCCTGCGGCTCAACAAGCAGTTTCCGAATAAGATTGCAGTCAAGGTCGCGTACGACAACGCCATCGCACACAAAATTGAAGCGGGCGCCGACATGTTCCTGATACCTTCCCGGTACGAGCCCTGCGGATTGAACCAGATTTACAGCCTGAAGTACGGCACCGTTCCTATCGTGCGGGCGACTGGCGGCCTGGATGACACCATCGAGCCCTGGGACGCGCGCACCGGCAAAGGCACGGGCTTCAAGTTCACGGACTACACTGGCGAGGCGCTGCTCGCGACCATCAAGCAGGCATTACTCGCCTACCAGGACCCGTCGTCGTGGCAGACGCTGATGCGCAACGGCATGAGCCGCGATTTTTCCTGGGGAGCGTCGGCCCGCGAGTACGGCAAAATCTACGAGCGGGCACGCCAGGCACGGGCCAGCGCGGACGCAGCCCCAGTAACCACGGACTTGAAGAAAGAGCCGGTGCTGGGTTAGCGTCGCGCCCAGTAAGTTCGCGACACAAAATTATTTTGTCATCAAACGAATTGTCATCCTGAGCGAAGCGAAGGACCTATGTATTTTGCTGGCTGGCGCAACACAATATGAGCAAGACGACTACTTCCAGCAAAACGCTTAGGCCCATGACGCCCGCAGCCATCGAGGCGGCGGCTCGCGCCGACCGCGACGCGCAACCGCTGCCCCCCGGCGATCTTAAGCGGATGAAGCGGACGCCGCAGGCGAAAATTATTCGCCGCGCCTTGGCTTTGACGCAGGAGGAATTCGCTGTCCGCTACCACATCCCTCTGGGCACGCTCCGGGACTGGGAGCAAGGCCGCGCGGAGCCGGACCAACCAACGCAAGCCTATCTCAAGGTCATCGCGCGCGCACCCGAGCGCGTCGAGCGCCTCTTGAATCCAAGGTCGCACTAAAACTTGGTCTCCCAAATAGTTTTGGGTAGGGCACGGCTTCAGCCGTGCCGCTAACGACCGCCAGAAATGCGGGCTTTAGCCCCTGAGGGACTGCTCATGCCGAGTTCAATACCAACGGTGAAAACTGTATAGAGTTGGGTGCGCAAACCCGCGATACAAAATTGGTTTGTCATCCTGAGCGAAGCGAAGGACCTGCTTCCCGTCGAACAGGGCGCTGCCCACAACGCTAACCTAGTCCAGAATTCCTTCTGGGCGGCCGGTTATACGGCAAGAATCCATTTTGAACTTTCGAACCCACTCCGACGGCACATAGTCAATCTCCTTACAGCGGGCTTCGAGTTGTTCATCGTGAAGCCCGTCGCCGTACGGCACGACGATGTAGCCAGTATGCAGATCACCAACCATCAGGCAGTCCTTCCGCTCGGCTAAGTAAAGGGCCACCAGCAGACACAAGCAGGCGTCCAGGCCGTCTTGATCACTCTTGGGCGGCGGGGTTTTCTGGGCGGCGGAGGCGATCCACCGAACGATGTCGATGAGCCTGCGGTCGTGGAACGCGCCTGACGTCCGATCGCAAACGAGCTTCCAGTCCTCGGGCCGGGTGCCCCACACATTCGCGTCTTTTGCGCATGGGTGGGTGCGCGCACTGCTCTACTCTTCAGGGTCACCGCCCAACTCGCGGTAGACTTCTCCCAGCATCTGAACTCCGATGAGCACCTCCCCACGCACCATTTTTCATGTCGATATGGACGCTTTCTTCGTGTCCGTCGAGGAATTGTTTGACCCGTCGCTGAAAGGCAAGCCGGTGGTGGTGGGTGGGCAGCGCGACGAACGGGGAGTGGTCTCGGCCGCATCGTACGCGGCGCGGAAGTTTGGCGTGCACTCGGCCATGCCGCTGCGGACGGCGGCGAAACTTTGTCCGCAGGCGATTTTTGTCAATGGCCATCCCGAACGCTATCGCGAATATTCCGCGAAGGTGCACGAAGTGCTTGGCCACTTTTCTCCGCTGGTCGAGATGGCTTCAGTGGACGAGGCTTACCTCGACATGACCGGGACCGAGCGC
>PKXK01000303.1:0-32927 GCA_003132325.1 Acidobacteriaceae bacterium | reverse complement strand
GGAGAAGAGGCGAAGTTTCTGGCGCCGCTCGCGGTCGGCGACATTCCCGGCGTAGGCAAGGTGATGGAGCAGAAGCTGCACGCCATCGGCATTCAAAAAGTCGGAGACCTCGCGCGGCTCGACGACCGCGATCTCGAACAGCGCTTCGGAAAATGGGGTCTCGCGCTGGCTGGTAAGTCGCGGGGCGAGGATGCGGGAGGATGGTTCGACAACGAAGTGGGAGAAAACGTCGATGCGAAATCGATCAGCCACGAGCACACCTTCGATGAAGACACGGGCGACGCCGAGCGCTTGCAGTCCACGCTGATGCGGCTCAGCGAAATGGTGGGACGGAGGCTGCGCGAGGGCGGATACTTTGCGCGCACGCTCCAGTTGAAATTGCGCTACAAAGATTTCACGACCCTAACGCGAGCCCATTCTTTGGAGCAGCCGACGCAGATGGATCACCAGATTTTCGAGCAGGCGCGGCGCCTGTTTTTCGCCAACTGGAAGCCGGGCGCGGCGGTGCGGTTGCTGGGAGTGCAGGCGTCAAATTTCGAATCGGGTTCCACTCAGCTTGACCTGCTGGAGCCTTCGCGGGTGCGGGACGAGCGTTGGCAGAAGGCCCTGGCGGCGGCGGACCATCTGCGCGACAAGTTTGGCGAATCGGCGATTGGCTTGGCCCGGGGGATGAAAGGCGGATTCCGCGAACGCACCCACGAAAATCCGGCAGCGTTGCCGTGGAGGGGATCGAAGAAAAAGCCTGTTATTTGAGGAGCGCGTTGAGATTGCAGAGGTCAGAGGTCAGATTGCAGAGGTGAAACCTCAGAGCTCCAGCGTTCCGCTGGTCACGAAAGATTTTCACCTCTGCAATCTGACCTCTGACCTCTGCAATCCCCTACGAAATATATTCGCGAATGTAGTCGTCGCGCGAAGCGGCGAGATGGTGACCGTCGCCATCGAAGATGACTTTGCCGTCGCGCAGGATCAGGAAGCTCATGGGCACTTCGCTATGCTGGCCTTTGGGCAGCACGACCATCAGGTTGGCGGCCTTGTCGAACTGGTGCGTTGCCATGGTGAAGGCATCCTGCAGGCGATGGGTCACCATAAGGGCGCTGGTTTTGTAGACGTCGCGTTGTTTCACGATGAGCTCGACGATGGTATTCGAGGTCACCGGATCGAGTCCGCCGGTGGGCGAGTCGTAGAGCAGCACCTCGGGCTCGGTGACAATGGCGCGCGCGATGGCCACGCGCCTTCTCATGCCGCCCGAGAGTTCCGATGGACGCATATCATAAGCCTCCTCCAACTCCACAAAGCGCAGCACCTCGCGGACCCGCCGCTCAATTTCCTCCGCCGTGACATGCTCTTCCATCAGGCGGAAAGCGACGTTCTCGCAGACTTTGAGCGAGTCGAAGAGCGCGCTTTCCTGGAACACGATGCCCACGCGGCGGCGCAGTTCAAAGAGTTCCTGTTCCCTCATGCGCGTGACCTCTTCCCCCAGCACGGAGATGCGTCCGCTGTCGGGACGCAGCAGCCCGATCGCAAGCTTGAGCAGAACGCTTTTGCCCGATCCGGCGACGCCGAACAGAGCTTTGGTTTCGCCGTGCGGCAACTGGAACGAAACTCCATCGAGCACAACTTTTTCATCGAACGCGATGGAAACGTTGTCGAACTCGAGGGCGTAACCGGAGGGGCTCGCGACCGCGGCTGCCGGATTTTCGCTGGGCAGAGTGGGAGCTGGCATGGCTTACCTGTACCCAAAAATTGCGAAGATCAGCTTGGTGACGAAGAAGTCCACGATCAGAATCAGCACGGAAGCGGCGACCACGGCCTGGGTGGTTGAACGGCCCACGCCCTGCGTGCCGCCCCGCGTCGAGATGCCGTAGTAACAGCCGATGGTGGAGATGATGAACCCAAACAGGACGGGCTTGATCAGGCCGGTCAAGACGTCGCGGAAGACCAGGATCTGCCAGACAGAGGTCCAATACTGTTGAGTGTCGAGCCCGAAGAGCAGATGGGCGACCCCGTAGCCGCCGATCAGCCCAAGCAGATCGGCGATGATGGTCAGGAAAAACAGCATGAAGACGGTGGCCCCAACCCGTGGTGTAATCAGCTTCTTGGTGGGGTCGGTGCCCAGGGCACGCATGGCATCAATCTGTTCGGTCACGATCATCGAGCCCAGTTCGCTGGCCATGCCGGAGGCGTTCCGCCCGGCCACCATCAGCCCGGTAATGAGCGGGCCCAGTTCGGTGACCATGCCGAGCGACACGAGTTGGCCGATGAGCGTGACCCCGCCGAATCGTTGCAACGTGCTGGCTGAGTTCAGCGCCAACAGCGCACCGACGGAGAGTCCCGTAAGAATCACGATGGGCAGGGAGCCGACGCCGATCAGGTCCGCCTGCTGCAGCATGTCGCCCATGTACAGGGGACGGCGGACGAAGTTGGCCAGCGATTGCGCCGACAGCAGAGTGTATTCCTGAACCGCCAGCGCGGTATCTTTGGCGATTTCAATGGGCGAAACCAATTCGAGTTCGAACGCCATGTCTGGTCAGGAGTAGCTGCTCAAGGAACTATAGCAGAGGATTCGCGTAGGGACAGCCGCCCTCGGCTGGCCAGCGGGGCGAAGCCCCGCTACGCTCTTCGCCTGAGGGATAGATGAAGGATGGACAAGGGAAACCCCGGCGAGCTGCGCTCGCCTGGACAGCCGAGGGCAGCTGTCCCTACATGATTCTTGGCCGCTACTCCCGGTGGTTGTTCTTCTTTTTGATCTCGATGGCCAGCCGTTTGATTTTTTGGTTCAGAGTCGAGAGCGGGACGTGGAAGCGTTCCGCCGCCTCGGTCTGGTTCCAGCCGCACTTCTCCAGCATGTCGATGATGATGCGCCGTTCGCAGTCTTCCATGATGCCGAACAGCGTGGCCCCGGTACTTGCATCCAGGGTCGGAACCGAGGTGCCGCGGCCCACGATGTGATCGGGCAGCAGGTCGACTCCAATGTCGCTGTCGGAAGAGAGCACCACGGCGCGTTCGATGGTGTTTTCCAGTTCGCGGACGTTGCCGGGCCAGGAGTAGCCGACCAGAGGACGCAACGCCTCGGTGGTAATGCGGCGCGGGGGCCGTTCATTTTCTTCGGAATATTTGTGGAGGAAGTGCTGCACCAGCAACGGAATATCTTCGCGGCGCTGGCGCAGCGGCGGCAGATCGAGGCTGATTACGTTGAGGCGGTAGAACAGGTCTTCGCGGAAGCGGCCTTCTTTCACCATCTGGCGGAGATCCACATTGGTGGCGGCGATGATGCGCACATCCACTTGAATTTCCTGGACGCCGCCCAGGTGCATGAACTTGCGGTCCTGCAGCACGCGGAGAATCTTGCTCTGCGTGTCCATGCTCATGGTGCCAATTTCGTCGAGGAAGAGCGTGCCCCGGTCGGCAACTTCGAACAAGCCTTTTTTCGACGAAACCGCACTGGTAAAGGCGCCCTTGACGTGTCCGAACAGCGTGGATTCCAGCAGGTCGGGTGGCGTGGAGCCGGAGTTAACGGGCACGAATGGCCGGTCGCGGCGCGTGGAGTTCAAGTGAATCGCCTTGGCGATCAATTCCTTGCCCGTGCCGCTTTCGCCTTGCAGCAGTACGGTCGAGCGGCTGGGCGCGACCTGCGCGACCAGATCAAAAATCTTCAGCATGGGCTCGCTCTTGCCCACGATGTTTTCAAAGTTGTAGCGCTGTTTGAGGGCGCGCTTCAGTTGAATGTTTTCTTCTTCGGCCTTTTGCCGGGCAACCGCGGCGCGTACGTCCGCCAGCAGTTTCTCGTTGTCCCACGGTTTCTGGATGAAGTTGGTGGCCCCCGATTGCATGGCGCGGACCGCGTTCTCCACCGTGCCGTAGGCGGTGATCATGATGACCGCCTGCTGTGGATGCACCAGCCGGATTTCCGAGAGCACGTCCATGCCGTTCTTGTCGGGCAGGGCGAGGTCGAGCAGCACGACGTCGAAAGCGCGCTCCCCAATGTGCGCCAGACCTTCCCGTCCGGTTCCCGCGACGACGACGGTATAGCCCTCGAGTTGAAGCAGAGTCTCCAGCGACTCCCGGATTTCCGCTTCATCGTCAATGATGAGGATTCTGCCCGCGCTCGGCGCCGTGCTTTGCGACGTACCTTGCGACGTGCTTGGAGACGGACTGCGTCGCGAGATGCCCTCTACTTCCGACATTGCTACTTCAGACATGGAGTGCCTTCCTGATCGACAGCAGTGGAAAATCCAGGGTGAAGGTGGTGCCTTCGCCCGGGCGGCTCTCCACGCGGATGTTGCCCGCGTGTTCCTGGATGATGCCGTAGGTGACAGAAAGCCCAAGACCGGTGCCGCGATTCTGGCCCTCCGCGGGCGACGTCTTGGTAGTGAAAAATGGATCGTAGATGCGCTGAATGTGTTCCTGCGCAATGCCCGAGCCCGTGTCGGAGACGCGCACGCTGACGAATTCCCCGTTCAGCGTCGCCACGTTCAGCACTCCGCCCCCGGCCATCGCGTCCTTGGCGTTCAAGAACAAGTTCAGAAACACTTGCTGCAAGCGTCCGGCGTTACCCTGAATCAAAGGCAACTTCTCGTGGAATTCGTGGTGCACCTGGATGTGAGCGACCTTGAACTGGTGTTCGAGCAATGCCAGCGTATCCGCAATCACCTTGTTCAGACTGACTTCGGTCAGTTCCGTGCCCGTGGTGCGGGAAAAGTTCAGCAGATTGTTGACGATCTCGGAGGCGCGGAACGTCTGCTTGGTGATTTTCTCCAGCACGCCCGCTTTCTGCGGATCCGACTGCAACTGCTTCGCCAGCATCTGCGTGTAGGAGGAAATGACCGCCAGCGGCGTATTCACTTCGTGGGCCACGCCCGCGGCCAGCAGACCGATCGAAGAAAGTTTGTCGGCTTGGGTGAGCTGGACCTCAAGTTCGATCCGCTCCGTGATGTCGTCCACGATCACCAGCCGCCCCACCACGTTGAACTTGCGCGTGACCAGCGGNNCGCGGCTGGGCGTACATGACTTCCATCTGCGAGTTCCAGCTCTCGATGCGATCCTGCAAGTCCACTGCCATCACGCCGACGTTGATGGATTCGACAATGTTCTCGTTGAAATCCTTGAGCCGCTCGTACTCGCTGACCTTTTGTTCCAGTGAGGCGTAGAGCCGCCCGTTCTGGATGGCGATGCCGATGTATCCGGCCAGCGCCTGGAGCAACTCCACATCTTCGCTGGAGAGGAAGTCGCCTTGCATTGTCTTGCCCAGTCCGAGGAAGGCGATGGTCTTTTGCCGCGCGTGGCAAGGAATGTAGTAGTTCAGATCGAGACGTGCGATGGCTTCTTGCGCGCTGGCGTTCTCACGCGGCAATTGGCGCGTCGTTTCGAAGAAGATATGCCCGGCCGCATCTTCGACTCGCGGCTTCGCAAGGAACGACAGGTCGAGGCCGGTGACATGGGCGAGCCCGAACGATTTCGCCAGTTCAAAGCGCGAAGAGTCGCTGTTGCCGAGGAAGATCGCGATGCGATCCACCAGCAGTGTGCGCGCCAGCCGGTCCACCAGCGAGGAGAGCATTTTGTCGAGGTCGGTTTCCGAACTCAACTCGCGTCCAAATTCGATCAGCGTGCGCCGGTAGTCGTAGCCGGTCCGGTAGAAGAACTGGTCCAGCTTTTCCTGAATCCATTTCCGTACCGGATCGAACAGCAGCGCGGTGACCACGACGGCCACTATCAAACCGTAAGGTCCGGAACTAGGCACCCGCGTGTTCACGAGCAGCGCGATCGCGGCGACGCCGGCGAAATACACTCCCACGATGGCCGCCGCCGCCAGCGTATATGCCATGCCGCGCTTGAAGATCAGGTCCACATCCATCAGCCGGTAGCGGAAAATGGCGTATCCAAAAGTCAGCGGCAGCAATCCCAGCGATAGCACCGATACCTTCAGGGTGGGCGAAGGCATATATCCGAGCACGTACCACAGAACGTAGCAAAGCGTGAACGGTGTGATCGCGAGGATTGTGCCGCGCGTAATCCATTTGAGCTGTTGCCGCAGGATCGGTGTGCTGGCCCGCTGATAGCTGTTGACGAGCACTCCCGCCGCTGCCACAAAAAGCAGCGTGGAGTATGCCCAGTGCAGGCGATCAAGGTTCCAGCGCAGCAGTTCGCTTGCTTTTAACTCTTCCAGCGCGAGCGCGTAAATCCCCCCCAGCACCAGGCCGGGCAGGTACAGGACCGGAATCGACCAGCGATGCTTGTTGACGAACTCCCGCCGTTCCGGGAAGGTCAATACGAAGTGCAGGAACAACGCCGGCTGCAGCAGCCACGCCAGCTCGTTGGCCCAAAAAACGCTTGAATCGAAAGCGTTGAATTTTCCGGTGTAGTGCAGCGCGTAGAAAACGAACGATACCAGGCAAAAAATATAAAAATGGGTGGATCCGACCGCCGTCCAGCGCCGCAGCAGCACGTAGAGACCAATGCCCAGGTAAATGAGCGCAATCACCCGCAGCCAGTCGTTAATGGAACGATCGGCCGGAGCCAGCACCACTTCCACATCCAGCGGGACCGCACCCCGGATCAGCGAGTAGGTTGCCTTGGACCAGATGCCGGAGTCATAGAGCCGGTGGGTGACCGCCGCCGAACTGTTCACGGTGCGGCCGTTGATGCTGACGACCTCATCCCCGCGGCGGATTCCGGCCCGTTCCGCCGGCCCGTTCGGTTCCAACCGATCCGCTACCAGGTGGCTGTTTCGCTCAATCCACCACGCGCCGTCGTCAGGAATCGCCGTCTGGTGCTCGGCCTTGTAGTTGAAACCGGCGAACAGTACCGCCGCTACCGTCAGGAGAGCCAGCAGGATGGCGGTAAACCGGGCCTCAAATTCGCGGTTCATGGGCAGGGACAGCTGCGCGGCGCGGCCAGAGATTCGCCGCCGATCAGGCATTAGCAACTTCACTGCCACGCTCCCAATTCTCCCCAGTGCCCGTAAGTCGCTTCCACAGAGCGATTTCCGCAATTATAGAGCTGATTTGGAATGGCGGCTATGAAATATGGAAGGCAGCTTCTGCTTTTCGGGATGCCGTAGATGGGAAGGGTCTGGGTGCTCGGTAAGCCGGAGGGAGTTTGCGGATTTCCTGGTTTGCGTGTATCTGAAGTGAAGTAAGGGGACGGGCCCAAACCCCTTATTTGGTTTTGAGGGGTTCGAGAACCTTCCCTGTTTCTCAAACCCCCCACTCACTGGGCTCAACCTGACTCGTTCTAGGAGAGGCGAGCAGCTCCTGCAAGTGAGTGCGATATTGCGCTTCATTCCCAGAAACGTCCATGGAGCCGGTCTGAAGCCTTCTGAACTGATCTGAAGAAATCCCCAAAGGCCCCTCGGAAGAGCGGACCCGGGTTGACGGCTGGCGCCTGACCGCCGATCCATCCTTCGTCCCACGGCTCGTTCTACAATGAGCCATGCCTCGCCTCGACCAGATTGCCGATCTTGAAAAACGCTTTCTTCTCCCTACCTATAACCGCTATCCCGTGGGCTTTGAGCGCGGGAAGGGCGTTTTTCTATACGACTTCGAGGGCAAGAAGTATCTCGACTTCGTGGCCGGGCTGGGAGTGAACGCCCTTGGTAATGCTCATCCGCGCATTGTCAAGACCATCCGCGAGCAGGCGGCCCGGGTCATTCATCTCTCGAATCTCTATTACAACGAATACCAGGGACAACTGGCTGAACGCCTATGCCAGCTTTCGGGTTCTAATTTTGATCGCGTCTTTTTCTCCAACAGCGGCACCGAAGCGANNACTGGTGGCGCTGCAAGGGTCGTATCACGGCCGAACCTTTGGAGCCATGTCCCTGACCGGACAGGATAAGTACCGCAAAGGTTTTGAGCCGCTGCTCGAAAACGTGACCTTCGTGGCGCAGAACGACGTCGAAGGGCTGCGCGCCGCCGTCAATGCCAACACTTGCGCCATCGTGCTCGAGCCCATCTTTGGCGAAGGCGGAATTCTTGAATGCTCCGAAGACTTCCTGCGCGCCTGCCGCACGCTCGCCGACCAGCATCAGGCCGCGCTCATCTTCGATGAGATCCAGTGCGGCCTCGGCCGCACCGGAAAAATGTTCGCCTTCCAGAGCTTCGGCATACATCCTGGTATAGTGCCCGACATCGTCGCCATTGCCAAACCAATCGCTGCGGGAGTGCCGCTCGGCGCGTTCCTGTCGAAAGAACATTTCGCCTCCGCGATTTCGCCGGGACAGCACGGCACCACCTTCGGCGGGGGTCCGCTGGCGTGCCGCGTCGGGCTCGAATATCTGGCGATCGTCGAAGAAGAGCACCTGCTCGAAAACGTCGTGAAGGTTGGTGGCTACCTGCATCAGCAATTCGAGGAACTGGTCTCGAAGTACGCCGCCACCCGCGAAACTCGCGGCCGCGGATTTATTCAAGGCCTGGTGCTCGACATTCCCGCGCGCCCACTGGTCGAGCAGGCTTTGGCGGAGGGCGTGCTCTTCAACGCCACTCAGGACACCGTCCTGCGCTTCTTGCCGCCGTTCCTGCTGGAAGAAAAGCACGTGGATAAAGGGATCCGAGTGCTAAAGAAACTGCTGGGCAAGAAACGGAGAAAATCAACTGTAGAGACGGGGCTTGCCCCGTCTCCCGCCGCGCTGGCGAACTGATGCGGGATTCGGCGTGCGGAAGAAGCGTGCGACCGCAGAGCACGCGTGATTCGTATCAAGCAGAGCACGCGGGATTTGTGTCAAGCAGTACTCGCGTGATTCGTATCAGGGCATCGCTTTAGCGATGCCGCAAAGTTCTCAACGTCAAAAGCCCCTTTAGGGGCTGGGCATCGAACGGATTCTTTCGACAGCGGGTTGGCGCGGCTCACAAAAGAAGGGGAGCCGAGATTCAGCTCCCCAAAGTTAGAGGCGATATCACTTAGTAAGACTCTCTCCACGAGGATTTCGTTGCCTGCCGAAACCCAACATCCCGAAGAAAAATGCATCCCCGGAGTTGATCGCAACGCGCTAATCGAAGAGCGCTGGCTCGACCTCCCCGACGGACGCATACGCTACCTCAAGTCCGGGTCAGGTCCGGCGCTCATCCTGATTCATGGGCTGATGGGCTATTCCTTTTCCTGGAGATTCACCCTGCCCGCGCTGGCGCCCCACGCGACCGTGTATGCCATCGACAATCTGGGCGCCGGACTGGCGCCAGCGCATGACGGGATGGATTGCACCGTACGCGCGACCGCCGAGCGTGTTCTACAGTTCGCGGACGCACTCGGCATCAAAGACTTCGACCTGCTGGGCACTTCGCATGGCGGAGGCGTCGCCATCATGGTGGCTGCGATTTGCGCCGAGCGAAAGGATTCGCGCTTGCGGCGTCTGGTGCTTGTCGCGCCCGTCAATCCCTGGTCGGCACACGGCAAGCGACTCGCGCCGTTTGTGGGCAGCGCTTTCGGTTCCATGCTCTTCCGCAACACGATTGAGCGTTGGCGCTCCCTCGACTACCTGTGGCTGCGCCGCATGTTTGGCGACGGATCGAGAATTCCGCCTGATTCGCTCGAAGGCTACCGCATCCCCGCGCTCAAGAATCACGCGTTGCGTCATGCTTTGCGCATCGTAAGGAATTGGACGGCGGACCTCGCGGCACTGGAAGCGGCGCTCCCCAAGATTCGCGATTATCCCACTCTCCTCATCTGGGGAACCAGAGACCGCGCCGTCGATTTTCGATCGGCCGAGTCGCTGCGCCGGAATTTTCGCAATGCGCGTCTGTTGGTCTTCGAAGGCGTTGGCCACCTGCCCTACGAAGAGGCGCCCGAGGACTTCAACCGCGTGCTGGTTGCTTTCCTGACCGGCGACAAAGGAAACTGAAGAAGTCGTCAGTTCCCAGTTCTCAGTCAACCCCCGCTCTTCTGAGAACTGAGAACCGAGAACTGAGAACTCGCTTCATCAATTCATGCACCACTCGATCTCTCACGTGCTCCGCGAATTCGTTGCCACCTACGGTTACTGGGCCGTGGCGCTGGTGTTGCTATGCGAGAATGCCGGCATTCCCGTCCCCGGGGAGACCACGCTGCTGCTGGCAAGTTTTCTGGCCTATTCCGAACATCGGCTCCATCTCGGATGGATCATCGTGATCGCCACCTGTGCCGCCACTCTCGGCGACAATCTGGGCTACGCCTTCGGCTACTATGGCGGGCGTCCGTTGCTCGATCGCTATCAAAGCTTCTTTCGGATTTCGCCGGCTACGCTGAAACGCGGCGAGGAAATGTTCGCCCGCTATGGCGCACCCACAATCTTCTTCGCCCGCTTCGTCTTCGGCATGAGAATATTCGCCGGACCGCTGGCCGGTGTGCTGCGCATGCGCTGGCGGGTGTTTGTTCTCTTCAATGCTCTAGGCGCGGGCGTCTGGGTCACCGTCATNNTGGTGGAGATATCGCCGCCAGTCCCGATGATGAAAGGACTTGCCTTCCACTCTCCGGGTCCCGATCTCATTTTTCTTCCTTCATTCTCTTGCAAACTATTTTGGTGTGCCCCGTTTTTGAATCGATCACCGTAGTCAGAGGCAGGCAACTGCAGGTCACCGTGTTGGCATTTTCCTGCTTGACTACTACGCAGTGTTCGATGAGTTCGGCAGTGGGTGGCGGCTGCTGGCTCCGTATGGGAGGCGGGGTCGCCGCAACCGGCTGCTTCTTCGCCGCGCAACCGGCCAGCAGCAGGCAAAATACCAGCCAGGCTTTCCTCATGCCATTTGTTTTCGCTCTCTCGTGCGCGGTTGTCGATGGCAATCTTGGTTACATGCTTCGACGCTGACCCGGCGGGGGCGGCTGTCCCTCCGCGGGCCTGGGACGGGGCAGAGCCCCGTCACCACACGAACAAGGCTTCCACACGAGCGAGGACTACTCCATCCGATACTCGATCTTGATTCCCCGGCGTGCGATTTCTTCGAGGAAGGTTTCGGCGGGCACGTCACGCTCCTGCAAGACGGCTCCGTGTTTGCTGACCGCTCCCGCGCACATCATCTGCAGGACGATGGAGGCGGGGAAAGCGGTGGTGCGCATCATAGCGCTCATATCGCTCTTGGGATCGTAGTGGTCGACCATGGTGAAGGTCGCGACTCGGCCTTTGAGTTTTCCGCCCAGCAAGCCGCGGATCCCGGGGGCCTTTACCGATTCGTGAGCTTCGAGGCGCATGATGCAGAGGTCGGGGCCTTTGCCCGCGAATTTGCCTTCGAAGACCTTGGACAGGACGGCGCGCGGCGCGACTTCCACGTTGCCGACACGCATTTTCTGGTTCGAAAACAGACCCAGTTCCTTCAATTCGCAGAGCAAGTCGTAGTGGCCGGGATAACGCAGGGTTTTCTCGAAGCACTCGCCGACTTTGCCTTCGAAAGTTTCGGGCATGGTGGAGGTTCCGCCGGAGGTTTGAAAGGCCACGAGCGGAGCGAAGCCGTCCATGTGAAATGGTTCGGGCTCGGTGAGCGGATCGACGGTGATCAGCTTGCCTTTGCGGAGGATGCGGGCTGGTTCCACGTATTCGTTGATGAGTCCTTCAACGGAGAACACCAGCTGATAGTGAAACGGAGGCATCGGCCTTTCGGGGAGGCCGCCCACGTAGAGTTTGAGGGCGTCGGCGCGTCCGTCGAGTCGACGAACCAATTCGCCGCCGAGGATGGAGGCCATGCCGGGAGAGAGGCCGCAATCGGGAGCGATGCCGATGCCGCGTTTCTCGGCTTGATTGGCGAGCGCGAGTTCCTGGCGGACCATCGTGTTGTTGCCGCCGAGATCGGCGAAATGGCATCCGGCGGTGATGGCGGCTTTGGCCAAGCCGAGGTTCAGGAAATAGGGGACGGCGGAGAGTACGCCGTCGTGGCCTTTCATGAGGCGCGCCGCGTCTTTTTCTTTCGCGGCGTCGAGCGCGACGGCCCGAACTTTTTTGTCGTTGGTGATGCGGTTGACTCGGGCTGCGACATCCTTAGCGAGTTTGAGGTTGCTGTCGGCGAGAGTGACGGAATCGACTTGGCCCTGGCGGGCCATATCGTAGGCGGCGGCGGATCCCATCATGCCGGAACCGATGACGAGTAGTTTCATAGGAACGCTCCGTTCGAAGTGGTGTCGAATTCATGGTACCAAAATGACCCATAAATATAAGTGATCTATGTCACATATCATCATGACAATAAAGGCTATATTATGTATAGCTTATGATGAATATGACCGAAGGATCAGAGGCAGTCTCATAAATGGTCTTCAGAGCAAGTGCCCGGCCCCTCAGGGCTGAAGCCCTCGTTTTTATTGGCTGGTAGCGACAGGGCCGAAGCCGTGCCCTTCCCAAGACCAAGACAGCCGAGCAGCGGGAGTGGGTCGCCGCGTTTTCAAGGGCTTGCGCACCCGTTCAAGTACCTCCGTACCGTCTCTAGTACCTTAGTTACCGCTATTCGGGTGACTGGTGCCCGATTTGAGTAGAAACAACTACCTGTGGTGGTAGTAGCTTGCATAAATACAACCTGCAGAGATTCTCTGCAAGTCCGGATTTTGTCGAATCGAGAAAAACCCCATAAATCCCAACAAAACCGGGTAATTGACGGGGAGAGGCCCGCGCTTCCGTTTGAGATATGCTCAGCACACCAAAATACGCTCGAACGCGCAGGGAAACGTGAATGGCCGACTCGCGAGAAGTGATGAACATTCGGCAAGCTTCGCAGTATCTGGGAGTGAGTCCGGACACTTTGTACAAGTACGTGAATGAGCAGCAGATTCCAGCGTTCAAGTTGGGCAATCGCTGGCGCTTCAAGAAATCGAAGCTGGATCAGTGGATGGAAGAGAAGTCGGTGGCAACGGAAACGCGGAGCGGCAAGAAGATCAAGGCAGCGGTGAAGGCTGCCGGAACTCCGTAGACGCGGGCAAAAGACGAATTCGGGAAACGAACTTCGCTACAGAAGGGCGGGCACATGTTGGGAATGGGATCGAAGACGATAGTGGGTCTGGATGTGGGCTCCTCGAGCATCAAGGCCGTCGAGCTCAGGAAGACACGCGTTGGAATCGAAGTGGCACACATGGGACTGGAGCCGATCGCGCCCGACATCGTGGTCGATTCCATGATCGTGGACTCGGGCACGGTTTCCAGCGCCATCTCCAAGCTCTTCGCGGACACTCAGATCAAGTCGAAGTCGGTGGCCACGGCGGTCAGCGGACACTCGGTGATCGTGAAGAAAATCTCGCTGCCCTCGATGAGCGATCAGGAACTGGCCGAGACCATCCAAAAGGAAGCGGCGCAGCACATTCCGTTCGATCTGGCGGATGTGAACCTCGACTACCAGATTCTTTCCGACGACGCGACCAGCCCGCAGATGGACGTGCTGCTGGTGGCGGTGAAGAAAGACAAGATTCTGAACTACACCAACGTACTCTCGATGGCGGGCAAGACTCCGGCGATTGTGGATATCGATGCGCTGGCGCTGCAGAACTGCTACGAGTACAACTACGAGCCCGCGCCGACGCAAGTCGTGGCCCTGCTCAACCTGGGCGCGAGCGTGATGAACATCAACATCGTCAAGGGCACGACGCCGCTGTTCCCGCGCGACGTTTCGGTGGGCGGGCATCAGTACACCGACTCGCTGCAGAAGGAACTGGACCTGAGTTTCGACGACGCCGAGTCGCTGAAGCTGGGGCGCAAGGTGGGCACCGTGCACGACGACGCGAAGACGCCGATCCTGCAGCAGGTGACGGAAATCATCGTGCTGGAAATTCAGAAGACGTTCGACTTCTTCCGCGCCAGCGCCGCGGGCGAGCACATCGAGAAGATTTACCTGGCCGGCGGTTCGGCCAAGGTGCCGGGCCTGGTGGAAGCGCTGCGCCAGGAGTTCTCGATGCCGGTCGAGTTGTTCAACCCGTTCCAGAAAGTGCTGGCTCCGATGGAAGGCGTCGGGGCGCAGATGGTCGAACAGAACGCCGGCCAGTTGGCGGTGGCCGTAGGTTTGGCCCTGAGGAGCTTTGAAAAGCTATGATCCGAATCAATCTGCTGGGTGGTGCGAAACCAAAAGGCAAAAAAGGTCCTGCGATCAGCATGCCGAGCTTCGAGTTCGGCAACCTGGGCGGGCCCATGATCCAGGTGGCGGGCGTGCTGCTGATTGCGGTCGCCATCAACGCCGGGTACTGGTACCAGCTGGACCGGGAAAAGAAATCGATCGAGGTGAAAGCCCGGGTGGCGGAGCAGAAGAATCGCGAGCTGGCCGAAATCAAGGCGAAGTATCTGGAGAGGCAGAAGCAAGCCGACTCCTACAAGCGGCGAGTGGATGTCATTGACCAGCTGCGCGCGAACCAGACGGGCCCGGTCAACCTGCTGTCCACGATCGGCGATACGGTCAACAGCACCGAGGCGGTGTGGTTGACGAGCATGCAGGACCAGGGTGCGAACGTTGCCATCGACGGGACGGCGCTGTCGAGCGATGCGGTGGCTAACCTGATTTCCAATCTGCAAAAGACGGGTTACTTCCGCAATATCGAAATCAAGGAAACATCTCAGGACTCTGCGGTAAAGGACATGCAGGCGTTCCAGTTCACGCTGACCTGCGAAAAGGCGAAGTCGTAAAGGCGGAACCGACTATGAATCTTGGCGAATTATCGGGTGTGAAGCGGTTGGGGGCTCTGGTGCTGATGGCGGTGCTAGGCACGGGCGCCCTCTACTACACGGTGTTCAAGTCGCAGCGCGATCAAAATGCGCAGGCGCAGATCAAGCTGCAGGCCAAACTTCGCGAGAACGCGGAATTGGAAGCGTACCGGCCGAAACTGGCCGACATGGAGCGCCAGTTGGCGAACTTGAAGCAGCAGATGGAAATCGAGCGGCGCATCGTGCCCGATGAAAAAGAAGTGGACGATTTCATGCGTCTGGTCAGCGCAGAAGCGAGTAAGGCGGGAGTGTGGGTCCGGCGCTATACCTCCCGTCCCTACGTCACCAAGGACTTCTACACCGAAGTGCCGTTCGAAGTGGAGTTCGACGGTCCGTACTACTCGATGCTGGGGTTCTTCGACCGGTTGGGAAAAGTGGAGCGCATCGTCAACGTTTCGAATCTGCTGGTGGCCTCGACGAGCAAGCCGGCGGACGCGAAGGCGAAGCATACCTACCAGTACGCGCCCGGTGAGAGTGTTGTGGCCACCTGCGTGACCACCACGTATTTCAGTCATGACCTGGATCCGGGTGCGGCAGCCGCGAAGCCCGCAACCCCGGGAAAGAAGTAGGAGGGACGGAATGAAGATGAAGCCAGCGATCAGCATAACGACGACAATTCTGGTTTCGGTACTGACCGTGGGCATGGCCTCGGCCCAGAGTCCCAGCGCGGTCCAGACAACGCGAGACAAGGTGAGCACGGTGGGGGTCAAGGGCGCCGCATCGAAGGATGCTTTGGGCGTCCGCCAGCCGGCTCCAGCGGCAGCGGGTGCCAAGCCGGCAGCGGCCCAGCCGAGCCGGATCGCGGTTAGGCCGGGGAAGGCTTCTGCAGCGAGCGCGAAGCATACGGGCGCGGCGAAGCCGGTTGCGGCAGTCGTGGCCAAGCACAGCGCACAACCGAAGGCGACCGTTGTAGCTCCGAAAGGTAATCCGCCGGCGGCGGCAGTGGCCGCCAGCAACGGCGCTTCGGGAAGCCGACAAGGCGAGGCCGCGGTGAGCGAAGAGCAGGTCAAGCCGACCAGCAAGAACAGCGCGAACGGGAGACGGGATCCTTTCGTCAGTCCGGTGGTGAGCCGCGCCGGAGGTTCGGGTTGCAGCGCGGGCAAGAAGTGTCTGGAAATCGGGGCGATCAACCTGCGTGGTGTGGTGCATGCGGAAAGCGGTTTCATTGCGGTGGTCAGTAACAGTATGAATAAAGCGTATTTTTTGCGGGAAAACGATCCGGTGTTCAACGGGTACGTGGTGAAAATCACGGGCGACTCCATTGTTTTCCAGGAAACCGTGCAGGACCGGCTAGGCAAGACGTTTACGCGGGAAGTAGTGAAGAAGATTACGACTCCGGCAGTGTAGGCCGGGAGAGAAAAGCAGAAAAGACTTCGAGGAAACACATCGAGGCGAAACGGCCTCGCATGGGGAGATAGGGAAATGCGAAAGCAACTGCTGGGTCTCATGGTTCCGCTGCTGACGTTCGTTCTGATCGCAGCCGCGGCTGATATGACGGGCAAGGGAGTGGCCGCGAGCGCTCGATTGCAGAGGCTCGAGGTCACCGACAGCCAGGACGGGTTGCGCGTCGAGTTCACGGCGAAGGGCGCACAGGCGCCCACAGTGACGACGCTCGATTCTCCGGCGCGCATCGTCGTCGACTTTCCCAACACCGTGATGGCCACGGGGCAGAGCCGCATCAGCGTGGGCCGGGACGGCGTGAAAGACGTCCGCGTCGGAATGGACGGGCAAGTTCCGCCCAACACTCGCGTGGTGATCGATCTCACGGAAAAGCAGCTTGCCGGCAGCCGCCAGCCGGAACTGGTGGCGTCGCCGGACGGCGGCTTCATACTCAAGATCGCGAATCGAGACGCTGTGCTGGCCCATGGCCAACCGGCGGCGGCCGCAAAATCGGCCGCGAGCGCAGCGCCGAAACTGGCGCTGGTTTCGGTTCCGGCGGCTGCGGTTCCAACCGCCGTAACGCCAGCTCCGGTCGTGGCCGAGAAACCGGCAGAGTTTGCCTTTGTCGAGCCTAAGTATTCGGTGAAGGACGACAAAGCCGACCCACCGGCGGTGAAAGCGGAGGAAGCGGCAGGCCGCTTTGCCGACAAGACCGCGGCGGAACTGGTCGCCAGCAGAGCCAACGCTTCCATGGGGCAGACTGCCGGCGACGCGCCGGCCATCCAGCCCGCAGTGAACCTGGCGGCGGAGCAGAAGGCCCAGTTGGAACAGAAGCCGGCGGAGAAAGGTCCGAAATACACCGGCGAGCCGATCTCGGTCAATCTGAAGGATGTGGACCTGAAGGATTTCTTCCGCCTGATTCACGAGATCAGCGGTCTGAACGTCGTGCTCGACCCGCAAGTTCACGGCACCCTGACGATTGTTCTCGATGACGTGCCGTGGGATCAGGCGCTGGACATCGTGCTCAAGAACAACGATCTGTCGCGCCAACTGGACGGCAATGTCCTGCGCGTGGCGACCGTGGAAACGCTGAAGAAGGAGGCCGATAACCGGCGCTCCCAAGTCGAAGCCGAGGCGATGGCGGTCGACAAAGTCACCATTACCCGCTTCCTGAGCTACGCGCACTCCAAGGATCTGTTAGTGCCGATCAAGAAATTCCTCAGCAAGCGTGGCGATGTGGTCTCCGACGACCGCACCAACGCCATCATCGTCTCCGACATTCCGGGGGTTCTGCCCCAGATTGACCGGATCATCCAGCAGATGGACCGCAAGACGCAGGAAGTCGAGATTGAAGCCCGGGTAGTGGCGGCCACTCGCAGCTTCGCCCGCGACATTGGCACGCAGTTCGGGTTCGGCTGGGGCAATGGGCCAAGCGCCGTTGGCGGCGCGCAAGCCGTCGGAAGCTCGCCCAACACCCCGTCCAACACCAATCTCAATAGCATTTTGTACCAAAATACCAAGGGAATTATTCCGCTGTTTTCGAACTTGCCGGCAGTCGGGCCGACCAGCGGTCTTTCCTTCGTCAACGCCACCAACAACATGCGGATCGACCTTGTACTCACCATGGCCGAGTCGCGCGGGCTGCTGAAAATTCTTTCCCGTCCGCGGGTGGTCACGCAGAACAACATTCAGGCGGTGGTGAAACAGGGCGTGCGGATACCGATTACCACCCTGGGCCAGTTCAATGGACCCCCGACCGTTTCCTACATCGATGCTTTCCTGCGGCTGACGGTAACTCCGCAGATCACATCGGAAGGGACCATCTTTCTCAATGTGGATGTGGAAAACACCTTGCCTGACTATAGCCAAGAGGTTCTCGGCAACCCGACCCTGATCACGCAGCAGGCGACCACGCAAGTACTAGTGACCGACGGCGGCACAGTGGTGATTGGCGGCGTCATCCAGACCCAGAATTCGCTGACCGTGCAGCAGGTGCCTTTGCTCGGGGATATCCCGTACCTTGGCAACCTGTTCAAGCACCGTGCGGTGAGCACTTCAAACCAGGAGCTTATCTTCTTCATTACTCCGCGCATCATTCAGACGTAGGCGCGAAGTCAGAACAGCCCAAGCCGCCGGCTTTCTCGGAGAACCTGCCGAGAGTCCGGCGGTTTTGCTTTTGAAATATAGTTGCCAGTAGCCAGTAGCCAGTTGCCAGTGGTAGAGCCGTGAGGCGCCACCGCTGGCAACTGGCAACCGGCAACTGGCAACTGCTTCTTGCTACACTCCTGCTATGGATCACGCTGGCCGCCTACGTCGTCTTCGATCAGGGCTCGAAGAGAACGACTTGGACTTGCTGCTGGTGACTCACCTTCCGAATATTCACTACCTGTGCGGATTTACTGGGAGTGCCGCAGCTTTGCTGGTCGGCGATCCTTGTTCCGTCAATCCTGGTTCCATCCTGTTTACGGACGGCCGCTACCGCACCCAGGCAAAGGCAGAACTTAAGAGTGCAAACGTCAAACATGTGAAGATTGTCATCGCGCCGAAGTCTCCGCTGATGGCGGCTGCGGAGTGGCTGGCCGGGCAGCGGAGAAGTTCGATGCCAGGAACTTTGGCCTCAACCTCGGTGGGCATCGAAGCGGAAGCGCTTACCGCCGGCATGCGCGACCGGTTGGCGTCGGTGCTGAAAGGGAAGGCGCGCTTGCGTTCCGCGCCACCGCTGGTCGAGCGCGCCCGCATGGCGAAGGATGCGGACGAGATCCTGCGCATCCGGCGAGCGGTGGAACTCGGCGCCGGTCTGTTCCGCATCGCACGCGAGAAGATTCGGCCGGGCGTGCGTGAGGTCGAAGTCGCCGCCGCCATGGAATACGAGGCCCGTTGTGCCGGTGCCGAAGGCATGTCGTTTCCGACGATACTGGCTGCCGGAAAGCGCTCGGCGATTGTGCACGGCCGGGCCTCCGACGCGCGCATCCCCCGCCGGGGGTTCGTAGTCTGCGATTTTGGTGTTATACTCGCCGGTTATTGTTCGGATCGCACGCGTACTGTGCATGTCGGACGGCCTTCGGGAGAAGCTCGAGGGTTGTACCAGGCGGTGCTGGAGGCGCAGCAGGCGGCGATCGCGGAGGTTCGTCCGGGCGTGACTGCCGCCGAAGTCGATGGCGCGGCGCGTCGTGTCCTCCGGAAGCGGAAATTGGCGCGGTACTTCACCCATTCGACCGGGCATGGTTTAGGATTAGAGATCCACGAGTTGCCCAGGTTGGCGGCGGGGCAAGCCCAGAAACTGGAACCGGGAATGGTCATTACGATTGAGCCCGGGGCGTACGTTGCTGGGAAGTGGGGCGTGCGGATCGAAGATGTGGTGGTAGTTACCTCTTCGGGCTGCGAAGTGCTGACGGCTACAGAAAAAGAACTGGTTGTGATTTAGCGGCCTAATTTCCTGTAGAGACGCGGCTTGCCGCGTCTCCTGCCGCAGAGTGAGACGGGGTGAGCCCCGTCTCGACATAACGATTTACCTAGGAATTCAAGGCGGAACCTGCCCCTTATCCATGAATCAAAAAGAGCTGAAAGAGCTGATCGAGTTCTTAATCGAAAAGGACATCGCCGAATTTGAATTGGAGCGCGGCGACGTCAAGGTGAAGATCAAGCGCGCTGTCGAACCGGCGCCCGTGCCGTTGCCGGATTCTCGGTATATCGCGGTTCATCCGGCGCCGGTTAACGCGGGCGCCCACGTTCCCGCTTCGGCGCCAGCCAAGGTCGAACTCGCGGCAGCTGCCGCGGCAGTCCCTGAGCCAGAAGAAGATCTGCACATTGTGCGGTCGCCGATCGTGGGCACCTTTTACGAAGCGCCCTCGCCGGGATCTCCGCCTTTTGTCAAGGTCGGCGACACGCTGCAAGTGGGCCAGGTTCTGTGCATTGTCGAAGCGATGAAGCTGATGAACGAAATCGAATGCGACGTGGCGGGAGAGTTGGTCAAGAAGCTTGTCGCCAACGGCCAGCCCATCGAGTACGGCCAGGAACTGTTTGCCCTGCGGCCGGCAAAATAAGCTCCTCAGCTCTCAGCGATCAGCTCTCAGTAAAATCAAGTGCTGTGGCAGTCACGAGATTTTACTGAGAGCTGACAGCTGACAGCTGATGGCTGAGAGCTTTCACATCATGTTTAAGAAGATTCTGGTTGCGAACCGCGGCGAGATTGCGCTGCGCGTCATTTGCGCATGCAAGGAACTCGACATCCGCTCGGTGGCGATCTACAGCGAGGCGGACCGGAATTCGCTGCACGTGCGCTTCGCCGATGAAGCGATTTGCATCGGCCCACCGCAACTGGCGCAGAGTTATCTCAACATTCCCGCGGTGATCAGCGCGGCCGAGATCGCGAACGTGGACGCCATCCACCCGGGTTATGGCCTGCTTTCCGAAAACGCCAACTTCGCGGAAGTGTGCGAGGCCTGTCACATCAAGTTCATCGGGCCCACTCCCGATGCCATCCGGCTGATGGGCGAAAAAGAAAAAGCTCGAGCCGCGATGAAGCAGTACGGCGTGCCCATCCTTCCCGGCTCCGACGGCGTAGTCGCCTCCGATGGAGAAGCGTGCGAGTGGGCGCGGCAGATCGGTTTTCCCGTCATCCTCAAAGCCACGGCGGGCGGCGGGGGGCGGGGCATGCGCATTGTGCGCAATGAAGACGAACTGCCCGGCCTCTACCGGCAGGCGCAGTCGGAGGCGTCGGCCGCCTTCGGCAACGGCGACCTTTACCTGGAGCGCTATGTCGAGAACCCGCGCCACATCGAGTTCCAGGTGCTGGGCGACGAGCACGGCAACGTCGTCAGCCTGGGAGAACGCGAGTGCTCGATTCAGCGGCGCCACCAGAAACTGCTGGAGGAGTCGCCGTCGGTGCGGATGACGCCCGAGCTGCGCCAGGAAATCGGAGACGTCATCGGCAAGACGCTCAGCCAGGTCGGCTACCACAATGCCGGGACCATCGAATTCCTCATGGATCAGGAGCAGCGGCTTTATTTTATCGAGATGAATACGCGTATCCAGGTGGAGCATCCCGTCACGGAAATGGTCACGGACGTGGACCTGGTAAAGAGCCAGATCATGATCGCGGCGGGCGAAAAGCTGGCCGACGTGTTGCACGGCCCGATCGTGCATCGCGGACACGCGATCGAATGCCGCATCAACGCCGAGCATCCGGAGAAGTTCACGCCCTCGGCGGGCAAAATCACGACGTTCCATCCTCCGGGAGGCACGGGCGTGCGCATCGACACCGCCGCTTACGCCGAAGGCACGATTCCTCCATACTACGATTCACTGATTGCCAAACTGATCGTGCGGGGCAAGGATCGCAGCGAAGCCATCTCGCGCATGAGCCGCGCGCTCGAAATGTTTATCGTGGAAGGAATCTATACCACGATTCCGCTGCACCGGCGGATACTAGCGGACCCGGATTTCCGCGCGGGCAATTTCGACACGGGATTCATCGAGAAATTCCTGGCGAAGAAGGAAACGGTTTTGTAGAGACGCGGCTTGCCGCGTCTCAGTCCGGAGCGGAGACGCAGCAAGCCGCGTCTCTACAGGTGAGTCCATGTTGCGAATTCCCCGACTCTACCCGATTCTCGATCCTGCGTGTTTCCCGGACGCTGCGGGAATGTTTTCGGCCGCCGAGCAACTCGCCGCCGCGGGCTGCACTCTGCTGCAGTACCGGAACAAATACGGCAACGCCCGGTTAATGTTGGAGCAGAGTCGCGCACTCAGAGCAAGGCTGGGATCAAGCGTTAAGTTCATCATGAATGACCGTGCCGATCTCTGCTTGGCGGCTGGCTTCGATGGCCTGCACCTGGGCCAGGACGATTTGTCTCCCGAGTCTGCTCGGCGCATCATTGGCGGCGACCGCTGGCTGGGCGTATCCACGCACAACCCAGAGCAACTGGCCGAAGCCGACAAGACTTCCGCCGACTATCTGGCCATCGGCCCCGTCTTTGCGACAACGAGTAAGGTAAATCCTGATCCTGTCGTGGGACTCGAAGGGGTTCGCCGGGCGAGGGAACTGACGCGCAAGCCGCTGGTTGCGATCGGCGGCATTACCCGCGCCAACGCCCGTTCCGTCATCGAAGCCGGAGCCGACGCCGTGGCGGTGATATCCGACTTGTTACGGGATCCGCGCAAATCAGCAGAGGAATTTTTCGAGATTCTGCGGTAAAGTCATTGGCTTACGCGCTGCACGAATGGTTTTGCGTAGGGACAGCCGCCCTCGGCTGTCCGGCGGCTCACAGAGCCGAGGTTTGCAAGAAAACATCGTCGAGCTGCGCTCGACTGGACGGCCGAGGGCGGCTGTCCCTACGTGGTCAGGAGGTTCGTGAGCACGAACGTTCAGCCCCCAGCTTCCGCTTCCGGCGCCTGCGATTGGGAGCGCCACAGCCAGCAAGACAAGGAACTCGTCAAGGGTCTTGGCCTGACCAGCGCCACTATGCTGGTCATGGGCTCGATGATCGGCTCGGGCATCTTCATTGTGTCCGCCGAAATTTCCCGCGAGGTACAGTCGCCGGCACTGCTCATTGGGGCGTGGGTAATTACCGGATTCTTAACCATCGTCGGCGCCCTCAGCTACGGCGAACTGGCGGCCATGATGCCGCGGGCCGGCGGACAGTACGTCTATCTGCGCGAGTCGCTCGGCCCACTCTGGGGTTTTCTTTACGGGTGGACTCTGTTTCTCGTGATTCAGACCGGCACGATCGCCGCCGTGGGTGTGGCGTTTGGTAAGTTCCTCGGCATTTTCTGGCCGGCCGTCTCTTCGAGTCATTGGATCGTCCACCTGTGGAAAGTCCCGAAGTTTGCGGTCGGCCCGATGATGCTCGGAGGCATGGACGTCGGCCTGAATACGCAGAACTTCGTCGCCATCCTGGTCGTGGTCGCACTCTCGATCATCAATATTTTCGGCGTGAAGACCGGTGCTCTCATCCAGAACATCTTCACCACGGCGAAAGTTTCGGCGCTGCTCGGACTGGCCCTGTTCGGAGTTTTCCTGGGGCGGAACGCGCACGCAGTGGCCGCGAACTTCGGTTCGAATTTCTGGCACAATGCCGGCCTCGGCACTTTGCATGACGTCGGTGGGGGCGTACTGGTTTCGACTCTCACCGTGCTGGCGATTGCGCAGGTGGGATCGCTGTTCTCCGCCGACGCCTGGAACAACGTTACGTTTACGGCCGGCGAGGTGAAGAATCCCAGCCGGAATCTTCCGTTGTCCCTGGCGGTCGGCACCGGCGTGGTCATCGCGCTCTACATCGCGTGCAATTTTATTTATCTGGGGGCGCTGCCGCTGATGGGCAGTCCGACCGGTGCAACGCTGGTCGAGCGCGGAATTCAGTATGCCAGTGAAGACCGCGTCGCCACTGCGGTCATTACGCAGATGTTCGGTTCGATTGGCGGAGCGCTGATGGCCGTGGCCATCATGATTTCCGGCTTTGGCTGCTGCAATGGCTTGATTCTCGCCGGAGCCCGCGTCTACTACGCCATGGCGAAGGATGGCCTTTTCTTTCGCAGCGTTGCCCGGCTCCATCCCGGCTACAAGACGCCTGCGGTGTCGCTGATGGTGCAGATGGTTTGGACGTGCGTCCTCTGCATCTCCGGCAGCTACGGCCAGCTCCTGGACTACATCATCTTCGCGGTGCTGGTGTTCTACATTCTGACCATCTTCGGACTTTTCGTCTTGCGCCGCACTCACGCCGAGGCCGAGCGTCCCTACAAAGCCGTCGGATACCCCGTTCTGCCTGCTGTCTACATCGTGATGGCCCTATTGATTGATGTTGTGCTGTTACGCTATAAGCCGCAATACACCTGGCCGGGACTGATCATCGTGCTGCTGGGCATTCCGGTGTACTACATCTGGCGGCCGCGAACCCAGACGACTTAGCAGCCTGCGGCGCAAGTACGATTTGTATCAGGGTATGCCTTTAGGCATACCGTAAGTGCAGCGTTATGAATGCGCCTTTAGGCGCTGGCTTTTGGCAATGGAGTTTCGCCACAGGATGTTAGCTTTAACTCACAGGAGAAACGCAATTCATGACTGACCTCTTTGCGAAAAAGCCGCTGGAGCTTCTGCTTACGGAAGCGCGAGAGACTGGCACGCACAGCTTGAAACGCACGCTCGGTGTATTTCAGCTGACGGCGCTGGGCGTCGGCGCGGTGATTGGAGCAGGAATCTTCGTGCTCTCGGGATTGGGCGCTCACTATGCCGGGCCGGGGCTGATGCTCTCATTCGTACTCTCCGGGTTGGGTTGCGCTTTCGCGGCTCTTTGTTACGCGGAGTTTGCGGCCATGATCCCGTTGGCGGGCAGCGCTTATACCTACGCTTACGCCACGCTGGGCGAGATTTTTGCCTGGATCATCGGCTGGGACCTGACGCTCGAATACGCCATGGGCGCGAGCACGGTGTCGTCGGGATGGTCGAATCACTTCATCGAACTGCTGAATATTTTTCATATCAAGATGCCGCTGTGGCTGGCGTACGACCACTGGACTGGACTCCACACCGCGGAAAACATCGTGGCTCGCCAGATGGCGCAAGCCTCCGATTCGACGCTGGTGCCCGGCACCCAGGCTTTTCTCAACAAAGTGACGGCAATCATGGGGGCGCAATCGTCGGAGTTGGTACAGAAAGCTCACGACCTGTTGAACGCACCGCATCTCTTCGGATATGAAATCGGGGTCAACGTGCCGGCCTTCGTCATCGCTCTGGTGATCACGGCGATCCTGGTGATTGGCATCAAGGAGAGCGCCCGCTTCAACGCCACCATCGTCACCATCAAGGTTGCGGTTGTCATTTTCGTCATCGGGCTCGGTTTCCGCTACGTCAGCGCCAGCAACTGGGGAGGGGATTGGCACAGTTTTGCGCCTTACGGGTTTTCCGGAATCGGGGCTGGAGCTGCTTACATCTTCTTCGCGTACATCGGATTCGATGCGGTTTCCACCACCGCCCAGGAGGCGAAGAATCCGCAGCGCGATCTCCCCATCGGAATCATTGCTTCGCTTCTGATCTGCACCGTGTTGTACATTGCAGTGGCGGCCGTTCTGACCGGGATGGTGCCGTGGAAAGAGATCAACATCGAAGCGCCCATTGCGCGCGCTTTCCTGGACCGTGGCCTTACCGGCGCATCCCACATCATCACGCTCGGAGCGCTGGCGGGCCTTACCAGCGTGATGCTCGTCATGCTTCTGGGACAGACCCGCGTCTTGTATGCGATGGCCAACGACGGCCTTTTGCCGAAGAAGTTCTTCGCCGAGGTTCACCCGCGCTTCCGGACGCCATGGAAGAACACCATGCTCGTGGGCCTGCTGGCGGCGATCGTGGGCAGCCTGACGCCGATCGACGATATCGGAAAAATGGTGAACATCGGAACGTTGCTGGCCTTCGTGATTGTTTGTATCGCCATCCTGGCCCTGCGGCACACGAACCCGGGCCAGCCTCGTCCCTTCCGGACGCCGTGGGTGCCATTTGTGCCAGTCATGGGCATCCTTTTTAATGGCTACATGATGTACAAACTCGGCTGGATCAACTGGGCGCGGTTGATAATCTGGCTGATTATCGGGATGGTGGTCTATTTTACGTACAGCCGGAAACACAGCCGGGTGCAGGCGGCGTTGGAAGGCCGCAAGACAACGTAAGAAACTTTCCTGTAGAGACGCGGCTTGCCGCGTCTCTCGGCGCGCAGTGTCTCGGCGGACGGGCAGGGGCGCCCGTCGCTCCATCGCTTACTACTGCTCCTGCGCCTTTCTCGCAATCGCCGTCACCAGCCGCCGTGGCGAGAAGCGCACCGATTGCGCCAGCAGCCAATTCTTGAATCCTGAAATCACCACGGGCTTGCCAGCCATCAACGCGCGATAACCGTCTTCGGCAACGGTGCGCGCATCCATCGCGCCGAACTTCAGCAGGCGTTGGCCGGTTGCGTTCGCGCGCTTGTGGAACTCCGTGGCCGTCGCACCCGGGCACAGGCAGGTTACGGTTACGCCCGATCCGCGGAGTTCATTGGCCAGCGCTTCTGAAAAATGCAGGACGTACGCCTTGGTCGCAAAATATACGGCCATCAGCGGCCCCGGCTGAAACGCCGCGGTGGACGCCACGTTCAGGATGCGCCCGGTCTTGCGCGCGATCATTGCCGGTAGATACAGGTGCGTGAGGTGGGTGAGAGTCGTGACGTTGAGCTGAATCTGGCGCAGGCATTCTTCCAGATCATTGTCGGCGAACATACCATACTGTCCGAATCCCGCGTTGTTGACCAGCACATCCACCTGAAGGTCGGCGCGCGTGGTTTGATCCAGTACATACGCGGAAGCTCCCGGTTCGGTCAGGTCGGTCGCCAGAATCAGCGAACGCGTGCCGTGGGCCTTCTCCAAGTCGGACGCGAGTTGGCGGAGTTTGTCGGCGCTGCGGGCGACGAGCACCAGGTTGTAGCCTTCGCGCGCGAAGATGCGCGCGAATTCCATTCCGATGCCGAACGAAGCGCCGGTGATCAGAGCGGTTTTGGAACGAGCATTCAGCATTCAGCACTCAGCATTCAGCACGAAAAGCGGTCCCTGGAACCGCCTCGCGGCTGAGCGCGAGATTCTTTGCCTTATAGCCTAAGGAAAGTCCGATTAAGTCCCCGGGGTCCTCCGTGCACCCCGGAGCCTGCCCTGAGCGCAGCGAAGGGTACCCCGTGGTTCAAGGTTTTCGACGGTACTTAATCAGAGTTTCCCTAATTGATAATTGCACGTGCTGACTGCTGAGTGCTGAGTGCTGAGTGCTGAATGCTCTCCGTTACACCCCATAAATCGAGTGCCACGAGGTTGCGGCCTTCAGTTTGTCGTTCACGTTATTGATGTTCTTTACCCCTTCATCTTCCAGCCACCTCCGGAAAGCGCCGGCGCCCTGTTTCGCGTAGATGGGGATGCCTTCTTTCCAGGTGGCGCGTCCGCAGAGCACGCCGTTGAACTTCACTCCCGACTCGGCGGCCAGCTCCAGCGACTCGGTGAACTCCGAATTGCTCACGCCCGCCGACAGATAAATGAATGGCTTGGTGGCGACCGCGGCGGCCTCGTGGAAAAATTTCATCGCTTCGTGTTGCGAATAGGCTTTTTCACCTTTGCAGGACTTGGCCCCCTCCACGAACTTCATGTTGATCGGGACTTCAACCTTCATGACGTCGACGCCATAGCGGTCTTTGGTGAATTCGCGCATGGCCTCGATGACCGCCATCGGCTTCTTCTTCGCGAAATCGAAACCTTTCTCGTCCACGCCTTCTTCGTAAGTGACGAACTCCAGGAAGAACGGAATGTCATTGGCGCGGCACTCATCGCCCAGCCGTTCGACCCAGGCGTGTTTCTTGTCGTTTACTTCTTTCGGATCAAACGGCGTGTAGTAGAGCAGAATCTTGACGCAGTCGGCGCCTGCTTCCTTCAGACGGCGCGCCGACCAATGATCGAGCAGATCGCCGAGGCGTCCTGGCCCGGTCTTGTCGTAGCCGGTCTTTTCATAAGCCAGCAGCAGGCCGGTGTTTTTGGCGCGCCGCTTCGAAGCCGGCAGCCCCCATTCGGGATCGAGCAGGATGGCGCTGGCATGGGGCGTCAGCACCTCGCTCACCAGAATCTTGAATTCTTCCATCATGGCGTCGGAAACCGCCGAGCCTTTTTCCTTGGCGAGCGACTTCTGCAGTGAGCCGCGCTGGTCCATGGCGGCGGCGGCGATTACGCCGCGTTCATTCGATACCGCCTTCATTCCGGCGAGTTTGCCAGGGGTAAGTTTCATAAATCCTCCCAGTCTTCCGTATTTTGAAGGGGCGCGGCTTCGGCCGCGCCGTTTCCAGCCACCTAAATCCGGGGCTCTAGCCCCTGAGGAGCGCGGAAGGTCGCCAGGCGCGGAGCGCATCTTCCAAGAAATGATACGACATCGTGTGATTCACGTCACCGGAACTGGTGGGGATCGAGTTTACACTGAAACCGCAATTATCGATTTCATTCCCGAAGGAGAAGCGATCCATGCCTTTAGTTTCAATGCGGCAACTCTTAGACGAAGCGTCTAAAGGCGGCTACGGCGTCGGAGCATTCAACGTCAATAACATGGAGCAGATTCAGGCCATCATGGAAGCGGCCAAGGAGACTCATTCCCCGGTCATTATTCAAGCCAGCCGCGGCGCGCGCTCCTACTCGCAGGACAAATTTCTTTATCACCTGATGCTGGCGGCGGCGGAACTCTATCCCGAGATTCCTCTGGTCATGCACCTCGACCACGGCAACAGCGTCGAAACCTGCAAGTCCGCCATCGATCTCGGCTTTACCAGCGTGATGATGGACGGCTCTCTGATGCCCGACGGCAAGACTCCCTCCACTTTCGATTACAACGTGCAGGTGACAAAGGATGTCGTCGCCTACGCTCATCCCAGGGGCGTGACCGTCGAAGGCGAGATCGGCGTGCTCGGCGGAATTGAGGACGGACACGGCGCGGGCGGCAGCGGTCTGGAGCATGTCACCGATCCCGATCAGGCCGTCGAGTTCGTCAAGAAAACCGGTCTGGACGCTCTGGCCATCGCCATCGGTACCAGCCACGGCGCGTACAAGTTTTCCAAGAAGCCTGACGGTTCGGTGCTGAAGATGGACGTACTGATCAAGATTCACCAGCGCCTGCCCAAGACGCACCTGGTAATGCACGGGTCATCGAGCGTGCCGAAAGACCTGCAAGACGTCATCAACCAATACGGCGGCAAGTTGAAACCGACCTGGGGCGTGCCGGTGGAGGAGATTCAGCTCGGCATCCGTAACGGCGTGCGCAAGATCAACGTCGATACCGACAACCGCCTGGCCATCACCGGCGCCATCCGCAAGGTGTTCATGGAAACGCCGGAGAAATTCGATCCGCGCGATTATTTAAAACCGGCGCGCGATGCCATGAAGAAAGTTGTGGCCCAGCGCATGACGCAATTCGGCCAAGCCGGACACGCCGGCGACTACCAACCGATTCCGCTGGCCGAGGTTGCAAAGCAGTACAACTAGCGCCGCGACCGCGTGATGATTGCAGCGTGGAATACGAGTACCGCCGGCATCTTGCCGGCTGTCCCGAGGGCGTCTCGCCCTCGGCGCGGCGGCGCTACTCTCAGTGGCCGGGAAACTCATAGCGCAAACCGATGCGCGCAAGAATGGGAGCGCCCAGGCTCGGCACCGTTTGAGGCGTGCCCGGAGGTGGATTCGGCACGGGAGTCAGAGCCGTGTAGTAACGCTGATTGAACGCGTTTTCGGCGGCAGCGAAGATTTCCACACCATGGCCGAGCGACCGTCCCAGATACAAATCGACGGTAAAAAACTTTTTCAGTAACAAAGTATTCTGGTCGTTATCGAATTGCTGCCCGACGAACGTTCCTTGCACGGTCGCGGTGACGATCTTGGGATTGACGTAGCGCGCTTGCAGCGTGAACTGCTGGTGCGGCACTTCGGCGATCCAATTTCCCACCAGCGATGGGTTGATGCCTGCGACCGCGGGATTTGGCGTGTAACCCGATACTACGGCGTGGGCGAACTGGTAGCCCCCGGAGAACTGAAGCGCGCTGCTGACGCGGAATTCGCCGTCGAGATTCACTCCCGTCGAGAGCGTTCGGTCGACGTTTTCTTTCTCGGCCAGGATCGGGTTGGTCGTATTGTTGATGGTGACGTTCACGACGGCATGGGTGATGTCGTTCCAAAAAAATGTTGTCCGCAAGCTCAGGCGGTCGGAAAGCAGGCTCTGCCGAACTCCCGCTTCCACGCCCGTCAATCGTTCCGCAACCAGAGCGGGGTTGCCTTCAGTCAGCGTATTGCCCTGACGGAAATTGCGATAGAGTTCGTTCAGCGTCGGTGCGCGAAAGGCGCGATATCCGGAAGCCGTCAGCGAAGTCCCGTGTCCCAGATGGTAGAGCAAGGATGCGCGTGGGTTGAGAGCGTTGGATGTGCGGTCGGCATACGGCGTGAGCGTGGCGACGCCAGACTGGATCGTGATGAGCCGCGCAGCGAAATCGCTCCAGTGATCGTAGCCGAGCGATAGGTTCGCAATCAGCTTTGGGCCAAGTTGCAGAATGTCTTCTCCAAAGACGCGCTCGGTGCGTTCGTGCCCGCCGCTCAGTGTGGTTCCGTTGGGTACTGTTTTCTTGAAAAGGTCGTCGTTGCTGGAGCCATGCACTTCCCGCATCTCAAAGCCTGCGACGAGGGTCTGCATCCGTCCGACGGAACGCGACCACTGTGCGCTGCCCCCGAGTGCCTGCGACGGAACATGCTGGTCGTCGGTCAGCGATTCGGAACTGCGGTCCGATACGACCGACGAAAAAGTCTGGTGATACGACTCGAACAGCCCGAACAGGCGTGCTGAAATCGCTCCCACATTTTTTGTTTCGTAATTCCAGCCGGTTGCGAAGTCACCCACTTGCGTGGTGTTCAGTTGGATCACCGTGCCGTTGTGCCGCCCTTCGTCGAAATACGACCCGCGAGCGAAGAAACGGCTGAAGCTTCCAAAATGCCGGCCGAGTTCAACCGTGGTCAGTTCGTGACGCGAGTTGGCGGGCGAATCGACCGCTCCGCGCTGCGACTCCGGCACCGGAATATAGCCATTCGTGCGGAACAGATCGGTGGATGCCGAGCCGTACCAAGGCCCCAGGCGGGTGCCGGCGAAGAGCGATAACTCGGGCGTGTTTTCGCTTCCCCAGGAAGTTTCAGCGGAGATCGCGGTCTGTTCGGGTTCGCGGGTGCGGAACTGAATCACGCCGCCCATGGCAGTCGAACCGTAGAGGCTGGCGTCGCCGCCTCCGCGGACCACCTCGACATCGCTGATGGACTCACGGACGACGCGATCCCAATAAACCCATCCGCCGAAAGGATCGTTGAGCGGAATGTCATCGACCAAGACGAGGGCGCGGCTGGCCCCGCTGGCGCCGACTCCGCGCATGGAGACGCCCTGCGTGCCGGGATTTCCGGTGCGGCTGCTGGAACGGCGAAAGAGGGTGAAGCCGGGAACTTCGCGCAGCACGTCATCGAGCGCAAGCGCCGGCGTCGAGGCCAGATCGTCGTGGGAGATGGTTACGCTGTCGGCGGGAGAATCCTCCAGTGCGGTGTTGATCCGGTTGGCGGTGACCAGAACGTGGTGGCTGGCGTAGTCCGATTCAAATTGTGGGTGGAGCACGATTTTGAGCTGCGGTTCATGATTCCAAGCGAGATGAAAAGGAAGGAATCCAGCGGCTCTGGCGGAAATCACGCCGGAAGCGGCCGCGATTTCGAGCTGAAACTTTCCCACCGAATTCGTCTGCGCCGCGGCGTGGTAGTTACCGCTGGTGAATTCCACGCGTGCGCCAGCGATGACGGCGCCGGAAGGATCTTCAACGACGCCCGTCAAAGATGACGGTGCGGTTTGCCCGTGCGCGGAGAGCGCTCCAAGCACGAGGCAAACGGTCGCAGCGGCGATGCGGATTCTGGAATTCAAACGCGACACCGATTTGCTCCCCCGGCCTTCGAGGATACCAAGCACAGTGCCGCCCTGCTTGTAACCGAAGTCACTGCCGCAGAGCCAGCCCTCCGAGCAGGGTTCGCTGCCTGGCAATCAGCGACTGGATGCCCTGCCGCGCCAGCCCCATCATCTTCGCCAGTTGCACGTCGTCGAATACCTGGTGCTCCGCAGTTGCTTGCAGCTCCACAATTTTGTTACCTGCCGTCATGACGAAGTTCATGTCCACGTCGGCGCGCGAGTCTTCTTCGTAGTTCAGATCGAGAAGAACTTCGCCGTCCACGATGCCCACGCTGATGGCGGCCACGAAATCCTTGATCGGCGCCGCAGTCAATGTTCCCGCATCGATCAGGCGCTGCAAAGCCAGGCCCAGCGCGACGAACGCTCCGGTGATCGAAGCCGTTCGCGTGCCCCCGTCGGCCTGGATCACGTCGCAATCGATCCATATCGTCCGCTCACCCAGCCGCTTCAAATCGGCAACCGCGCGCAGCGAGCGTCCGATGAGCCGCTGAATTTCCTGCGTGCGCCCGCTTTGTTTTCCTTTGGCCGATTCACGCGCGGTGCGGGTCAGGGTCGAGCGCGGCAGCATTCCGTACTCGCCGGAAATCCATCCTTTGCCCGAGTTGCGCAAGAACACAGGGACCGTCTCCTCGACCGAAGCAGTGCAGATGACGCGCGTGTTCCCCATCTCAATCAGCGCCGAGCCCTCCGCGGTAGAGATGAAGTCGGGAATGATGTTGACGGGACGAATCTGCTCGGGAGTGCGGTTATCACTGCGAAAGATCATGTGACGGAATTCTAACAGTCCGGTAGATTCCGTGACTTGCGGAAGCTTGATCACGCTCTTAAGCCATTTTCCAAGTGAGTTTTGCGGTGTTTTTCGTGTTTGAAGATGCCCACCAAATCGCTACAATTGATCATAGAGAAAGCACCCATGACGATTGACCTGAAGCCCGAACAGCAGCGCGTGATCGACTTGGCCGTCCGGTCCGGAGCGTATCAGAATCCCACCGAAGTCCTCGATCAGGCTTTCGAGATCATCCGCGAGCAACTCGACCTCGAAGACTGGATGCTCGCGCAACGTGAGGAAGTAGCCGCCCACATCGCGGCGGGTTTTGCGCAAGCCGAGCGTGGTCAACTGATCGACGGGGATGCGGCAGTGGAAATATTGCGGCGCCGACGCGCCGAGCGGCTCAATCGGCAGTGAAGACGAATGCGCCGTTTCAACTAACGCCGCAGGCGACCGAAGATCTCGACGCCATTTGGTGGTTCATCGCGGAAGGGAACCAGGACGCCGCCGAACGCGTCGAGACTGAGATTCTTGCCACCTGTCGCCGACTGGCGAAGCATCCCCGCATGGAACCAAGCGGCAGGATATCACGACGCTGTCGGTGCGGTTCTGGACCATCACGAAGTGGTTCTTCCGCACATTTGGTG
>PKXK01000223.1:15182-17577 GCA_003132325.1 Acidobacteriaceae bacterium | reverse complement strand
GTGGTAAATCATGCAGCCCCAGAGGGGCGAAAGAGTAGTTCTCACGCACACTCTGTAGAGCTGGGGCTGGTGCTCAACATGTGGGCCGCCTCAAGCAGGTTGCGCCTTTGCAACTTTCGCGCCTGCCCCACATCTCATCTGGGGAGACACAACATGACTGACAAACTCAGTGACAAGATCTCGAAGACCGAGGCCGAATGGCGGCAGCAGCTTACTCCCGAGCAGTATCAGGTGGCCCGCGCCTGCGGCACCGAGCGCGCCTTCACCGGCCAATACTGGAACAAGCACGACGACGGAACGTACCACTGCGTGTGCTGCGGCGCTCTGCTTTTTGGTTCGGAAACCAAGTTTGATTCGGGAACCGGATGGCCGAGCTTCTATGCCGCCGCCGACCGCAACAACATCGTTGAGCACACCGACACCAGCTATGGCATGGCTCGCACCGAGGCGCGCTGTGCGAAGTGCGATGCGCATTTAGGCCACGTATTCCCAGATGGTCCTGGGCCGGCCGGCCTGCGCTATTGCATGAACTCGGCGTCCCTCGACTTCAAACCGAAGAAGTAAGCAATCCCGCGGAAACAGAAAACGATGGAGCGCCAGGCGTCGTAGCCCAGCTGGACGGGCGAGATGCCCGTCCCGCCATCGTCATTCTTGAATTCCAACTTCGAATTCAGACTTCGTCAGATTGCTGAGTTACGCGTTGCCCGCAGCCGCGGCCATAGCCTTGGGAGGTTCCGGCTTGTTCTGAGCTTGGACCTGTACCTGCGTCTTCTGCTCTTTCTTTGCAGGGTTGCGCACTTCGACGCCGCCCTTGAGGATCGCGCCTTCTTCGACGCTGATGCGATGTGTGATCACGTCGCCCGAGAGCACACCTTCGCTGCGAATGTCCAGCCGGTCCGCGCAATCCACGTTGCCCTGCACCTTGCCCATGATCACAACTTCTTTGGCGGTGATGTTCGCCGCCACGGTTCCGTTGCGGCCGACGGTGACGCGATTGTCGGGAAAGTTGATGGTGCCCTCGACGCGCCCGTCAATGAAAAGCGATTCCGCACCCGTCACTTCACCCTTGATAACGAGCGAGCGTCCGATGTTGGCCTGATCCATGGGTGAGGTGGCCGGCTTGACCGGAGTGTAATTGTTCGCGGGAGGAACTGCGTTTGGAGTGTACTTCGGTTCCGGAGACTGCAACATGAATGAACCTCACTTGAGTTCCGCAAACCGCAGCGGGGTTGGCCCTGCGGTCGCGGTCGATAGGCCTTTAACGGCAAGAAGAGAATGGCACGAAAGGACAGTGTTACGACAGGTTACAGAAGGGTGTTGACCGCTTGCGCTTTAGTCACCTGTCTTCCGGACGATCAACTGCGGGCCGATCAAGACGTGCTTCCTGATTGCAGAAATTTTTGCACGGAACTCGCCCGATCATGAAAAAAATATCCTGAGCGCTTTTCCCAACTTGTTGCCCAGCTTGTGGTTAAGAGACGCACCCTCCGCGTACTCCTTTTGTAACTTGGACTTGCACCCCATTACGTCCTACAGTAGTCGGACTGTGGTTTTCAGTCTTCGGCCCCCGGCGTGCATCAAATGGTTAAAGGGTTTTGACATTCACGGGCGTCCAAACTGAGATTCGCAATTAAGGCGAAAGAATGACGAAGGGCAGAAAATTCGGGTTGGCGCCGGCCGGGTTCGCACTCATCCTATGCGCAGTTGCCGTTGTTTTTAGCCTATCCGTCGCCGGATGCGCCCAAACCAGTCCCTACGTCATCGCCACTTCCACGATTGCGGTGAACTCTGGCAGCGCCGCCGTCGTTCCCGCCGACACCAGCAACGAGGCGGACGAACCCATTCTCACCATCAAGAAGCGCGTCGATGAAGTCAACGTGTTGTTCATCGCCACCGATCGTCACGGAAAATTTGTCCGCAATTTGAATCAGAACGATTTCTCCATTTTCGACGACCACAAGCCGGTCGAGTCCATCCTCAACTTCCGCCGCGAAACCGACCTGCCCATCGAGCTAGGCCTGCTCATGGATGTGAGCGGCTCGGTGCAGGGTCGCTTTGGATTTGAAAAAGAAGCGGCCACCGGATTTCTGCAGCACATCATTCGTCCCGGCTATGACCGTGCCTTCGTCGTAGGCTTCAATAAGGAAAGCCACCTCACCCAGGACTTCACCGACCAGGTGCCCTTACTCGCCGCCGGTGTGCAGCGCCTGAAGAATCACGGCGGCACCGCGCTCTATGACGCAATTTACAAAGCATGCCAGGAAAAGTTGTTGCGCGATCAATTCGACCACCCCATTCGCAAAGCCATTGTCATTCTCAGCGACGGTGAAGACAATCAGAGCGAACACACGCGCGGCCAGGCGATTGAAATGGCCGAGCGCGCCGAAGTTCTCAT
>PKXK01000223.1:0-15166 GCA_003132325.1 Acidobacteriaceae bacterium | reverse complement strand
CTTCGACGCCGACGGACGCTACCGCTCGATCCAGATCACCGCTCTGAAGAAAGACCTGCAAGTGCGCGCCCGCCGCGGATACTACGCTCCCAGGCAGTAGGCAAGGTTTCAAAGTTTCAAAGTTCCTTTAGGGAAACTCTGATTAAGTCCCCGGTTTCCCCCGTGAAACCCTGTGGACCCTGTGGTTTACGCTTCTTCTCGGCCACTGAATCAGAGTTTCCTTAGGTCTGTGAAGACATCTGAAACTTTGAAACCTTGAAACTTTGAAACCTGGTCCTATTGTGCTAACGTCCCATTGAATCCCCTTCAAGGAGCTCCGGCATGGCTTGGATTTTTCTGGCAGTCATAGTTCTGTTGAGCGTCTTCCTGATCGCGATGTACAACAGCCTGGTGCAGCTGCGCGTGCGCACCGAATCGGCCTGGTCCGACATCGACGTTCAGCTCAAACGCCGCCACGACCTGATCCCAAATCTGGTCGAGACCGTAAAGGGCTATGCCGCCCACGAAAAGGGTACGTTCGAGAACATCGCGAAATTCCGCTCCATGGCCATGCAGGCCACCGGCCCGGTCGACAAGGCTGCGGCCGAAAATCAGCTGACCGGCGCGCTGAAAAGCCTGTTTGCGGTAGCCGAAAATTATCCCCAACTCCAGGCTTCGCAGGAATTCACCCAACTGCAGAATTCTCTCAGCGAAATTGAGGACGCAATTCAAAACGCCCGCCGCTACTACAACGCCGTGGTGCGCGATCTGAACACTAAAATTCAATCGTTCCCGACCAACATTCTGGCCGGGATGTTCGGCTTCCAGCAGAAGCAGTTCTTCGAAACGGCGGCCGCCGATCGCGAGCCCGTAGCAGTGAAGTTCTAGATCGCGTAGGGACAGCCGCCCTCGGCTGTCCAAGCCGAGCGAAGCTCGGCAGTTGCCAGTGGCCACAGTAACTCCTGGATTCGCTACAAGGGTGAAGTCCTAAAATTGTTTCACGGAGCATATACGAAACACCGACTGCTCGTTCTACTCTCGCCTTTCGCACTTCTCGTCGCCCTCACCGCCCCCGCCGCTGCCCAGGCCCACAACTGGCGTATCACCGATTTCAAAGACACCATCTCCATTTCCCCCGATGGCACGGCCCTGGTCAGCGAAAAAATCACTCTCGCCTTCGCCGGCGAGTGGCACGGCATTCACCGCACCATACCAGTCGAGTATCCCGGCTCGCAGGGAACCAACTACACGCTGTTTCTCGACATCCTGAGCGTCACCGACGAAAACGGAAATAAGCTGAAGTACGACTCGAGCAAGTCCGGAGCCTACCGCGATCTCAAGATCTACATTCCCGGCGCGGTCGACACGACGCGCGTAGTCAACATCGACTACTCCGTTCGTAATGGCGTCCGCTTCTTCGACAGTAACAACGATAATTACGCCGAGTTCTACTGGAACGTGACCGGCAACGATTGGCCGGTTCCCATCGACCATACCTCGGCCTTCGTGACCCTCCCCGAAAATGCCGCCGGAGGGCTGCGCGCTCAGGCCTTCACCGGCATCTACGGTTCCAAGCAAAGCGAAGCGACCGCCGAAGTCAAAGGCGCGGACGTTCTTGTCGAAACCACGCAGCCGCTGCCTATGCGCGGCGGCCTCACCATCGACATCTATATCCCGCAGGGAGTGCTCAAAGCCCCGTCCGCGCTCACGAAGTTGGCGTGGTTCCTGGGCAGCAACCCCATTCTGTTTCTGCCGCTGCTGACTCTCGCCGTGATGTTCACTCTCTGGTATTCCGTGGGACGCGATCCCGATCCCGGCGTCTCCGTGGCCCCGCAGTATGAGCCGCCCAAGGGCATTTCTCCCGCCGAAGCCGGAACTTTGATCGACGACACCATCCACCCCCGCGACATCACCAGCACCATCGTCGATCTGGCCGTGCGCGGCTATATCAAAATCGAAGAAAAAGTCGACACCTTCCTGGTCTTCCACCACAAAGACTACTTATTCCACTTATTGAAGCCGCGCGAGCAGTGGGGGCCCGACCTTACTCCGCACGAACGCGTGATGTTGGAAAACATTTTTCTTGGCGGCGCCGAAACCCGCCTTTCCAGCCTGAAGAATCGCTTCTACACCGTGATTCCGGTAGTGCGCCAAGACATCATGTCCGAACTGAAGAGCAAGGGCATCTACACGCTCGACCCGGAATCGGCCAATGGCTACAGCATCGCCGCCGGCGTCGCCATCGCGATCGGCGTGGTCGCCGTGCAAGTTATGGGCTGGATGAACCTGTTCTATTCCGTTCCGCTGGTGATTGGGAGCGTTCTGGTTTCCGCGCTGATCTGGTGGCTCTTTGCGCGCCAGATGACGGCGAAAACTGTATCCGGCGCGCGCATTACAATCGCGGTCCTAGGATTCCAGGAGTTCATGAACCGCGTCGACGCCGATCGCATTAAGCGCATGCCGCCCGACACGTTCGAAAAATTTCTCCCCTACGCCATGGCGCTGGGCGTCGAACACCACTGGGCACAAGCGTTCGACGGCATCGTGAAGGATCCTCCCAGCTGGTACGTCTCGCCAAACGGCTACGTCGGTTTCAGTCCGCTTTTCTTTTCCAGCTCGATGCATAGCATGGCGTCGGACATGCACCAGGTGTTCACCTCCGCGCCCAGAGCCAGTTCCGGTGGGTCGGGTTTCGGCGGCGGCGGCGGCGGCGGCGGAGGCTTCTCCGGCGGCGGCTTCGGCGGAGGCGGCGGTGGCGCGTTCTAGCAGGCTGCAGAAAGACTCCGAGAATCAGCCCCGGAGGGGCGATCGAGCTTAGCCCAGCGCTTCAGCGTGTGCGTGAGAACTAGAGTTTCGCCGACGCGGTGGAGTAACGCTCCAGATTTTTAGCCGCGAAGCGGCGTAAGTAAGAATGCAGCCCACGGCGTAAGCCGTGGGTAAAAATTCAAGTCCCGGAGGGACGCCCGAGCCTCTCTCGCGGAAACCGACGCTCGCATGCACTGAGATAACGATGCTGGCAGCACGCGATTGGTGCGGAAGACCGCCTCTTGTTAAGCTTGGTGGGCTATGAAACGCAACCGATTGCTTCACATGGTAAAACTTTTCTCCCTGATCGCGGCGCTGACCTTCGTCCTGCAGTTCGCCGCGGCCCAGAAGAAAGAAATAGTCTGGAGCGCGGAAGAAAAGCCGCTCGCGGACCAAATCCACGGATTGCGCGCCCTCCCAGACGATGTTCGGGCGGGGACTACGAAAGATCTGGCGCTGAAGATCCGGAAGCTGCCCCCAACCGAGAACAAGCTGCGCCTGGCCGTGAACCTGGCGGGCCTTTCCACCGAGGGCGATTTCGGACACAACACACTCCAGGAAGTGGCAACGACGCTGGCCGCAACGTTACGCGAGCGGCCCGTACCTTGGCAGGAGTCGAACGATTCCGATGCCGGGGGCAAGGCAGGCGTACGCGAGCCGGCGTATCCATATCTTGAACTGGCCACGCTGGTGCGTTACGAACATGTCGAGCCCACGGTCGATCTCAATAATGATGATGGGCAGTTTCGCGCCGCCATGGCCCAGCTCGAGGCGGACGACCGCAAGCGCGAGCATCCGGACTTTACCCTGAAAGATCTTTCCGGCAAGCCCTGGACGTTTGCCGACCTGCGCGGCAAAGTAGTGCTGGTGAATTTCTGGGCGACGTGGTGTCCGCCATGCCGCAAGGAGATGCCCGATTTGGAGACCCTCTACGGGCGCTTCCGCTCGCAAGGACTGGTGGTGCTGGGCATTTCCGATGAAGAGGCGGCGAAGGTAGAGCCGTTTATCCGCGAGCGCAAGGTTTCATTTCCTGTTCTGCTCGATCCTGGGCGCAAGGTGAATGACCTGTTTGTGGTGCAGGGAATTCCGAAAACTTTCATCTACGACCGCCAAGGCAAGCTGGTAGCGCAGTCGATCGACATGCGCACGCAAAAACAGTTTCTGGAGATGCTGAGGAAAGCTGGACTGGAGTAGAGACGGGGCTTGCCCCGTCTGCGGAGGAGTCGGCAGCTCCATTTCTTTCTCCATTTTGGAAAATCCTGTCAACCCCCGGTTTTGAGGTTTTTTTCGATAACCCAATGATTTGGCTGGGGAAATAAAGTTGGAAATGTTGTCCGAATGGGCCGCTTGAATTGATATAATAGAAATATAGAAGAAAAAGGGTGCGGATCACTCCCGCACCCTTTTCCATTGGCGTGTCCCGCTCTTGGCTCGGTCTACCCCGCCCGTGTAGAGACGGGGCTTGCCTTGGGCTTGCCCCGTCTCCGCCGGGCCACTCGCGGTCTCAACAACCCCGGACGAGCCGCTAACTACTTATTCCGGAATATTTTCCATATAACTCCTTTAAACTCAAAGATTTTGGGTGTTTTAGCCCGCAACTCCATGATTCCAATAGGCAGGGGGGGGAGGGGGGTACGGTATAAACCAGGCACATCCCTGACAAAACAGGCTGCGGAAAAACTAGTGCAGTGCGTCAAACAGATCGACATTTATAAGTCCCCGGTTTCCCCTGTGATCCTCTGTGCCCTCTGTGGTTAAAGCCTTTGACCTCCTCGCCGGACACCACGGATCACGCGGATCGAGGCGCAATATTTAACGATCAGTACTTCCGACGCACTACACTAGGGTTCGTATCAGCGCAACGCTTTACCGGTACCAAAAATTCTTCAAAATCAGATGCCCCTTTAGGGGCTGGGCAGCGCCCAAACAAACGCGGAGGCCAGGCAAAGCCATCCCGCTGATACCATACTCATCGTGCGCCCGCTGCTCGACGTCCGCGACCTGACCATCGAGTTTCCGCAGTCCCGCGCAGGGCGTGAGCGGGCGCCTCTGCCAGCACGGCAGAACGGCGCCGGCGCCGACGCGGCCGCGGCCGCCGTGCGCCGCCTCTCATTCTCCATCGCTCCCGGCGAAGTCCTGGGCCTGGTCGGCGAGTCCGGTTCAGGCAAATCCGTCACCTCGCTTGCCATCATGGGCCTGCTCCCGCCCGCCGCCACCGTCAAAGGCGAAATCACTTTCCAGAATGGCGACGGCATGCCCACGCATCTCACCAGTTTGCCCCCCGATCGGCTGCGCGAACTGCGCGGCTCGCGCATGGCCATGATCTTTCAGGAGCCGATGACCGCTCTCAATCCGGTCATGCGCGTCGGCGACCAGATCGCGGAAGCCGTGCTCGCTCACCGGCGTGTTTCGAAAAAGGAAGCATGGGGCCAAGCCGTGGAAGGCATGCGTGACGTCGCTATCCCCGATCCGGAACAGCGCGCCCGCAGCTATCCGCACCAGCTTTCCGGAGGCATGCGCCAGCGCGTCATGATCGCCATGGCCATCGTCAATCGTCCGCAACTGCTCATCGCCGACGAGCCGACCACCGCGCTTGACGTCACCATCCAGCAGCAAATTCTCGACCTGCTCAACGACCTGCGCCACAAATTCGGATTGGCGATGCTCTTCATTTCGCACGATCTCGCCGTGGTCTCGCACGTCGCCGATCGCGTTGCCGTCATGTACGCCGGCAGCCTGGTCGAACTCGGCGCCAAGGCCGACATTTTCCGCGCGCCCGCACATCCCTATACGCAAGGCCTGCTGCGCGCCATTCCGACTCTTGCGACCAACCGCGCTCTTCCCCTCGCGACCATCGAAGGCACCGTACCGCCCATCGCCCAGCTTCCTCCCGGATGCCCCTTCGAACCCCGCTGCTCGCACCGGGTTGCCGCTTGCGCCGACGAACTTCCCCCGCTGATTGAGGTCATCCCAAATCATTGGGCCCGCTGCCCGGTCGTGAATCCGCCACAAATCTGAGATTCAATGGGACTGTATCGGCACCAACTACGCTGAAGGGTCCGTTTGGTTTCCCCTGTGTTCCCCTGTGTCCTCTGTGGTTCCAGATCTTGACCTTCCTCAGTCCCCGCCTCGTCGTTCTCCGCCGGAGACGCTATAATCCTCCCTTTGCCGTGCGCATCCTTCTTCTAAGCGACATTCATAGCAACCTCGAAGCGCTGGACGCGTGTCTGACCGCGGCGCCTGCCCACGACCTCGTCGTCAATCTCGGCGATACTGTCGGCTACGGCGGCAATCCCAACGAAGTCATCGCCCGCTCGCAAGCGATCGGACACGTCTTCGTGCGCGGCAATCACGACAAAGCCGTGTGCGGCCTTATGAACCTCGACGACTTCAACCCCGTCGCCGGCCTGGCCACGCTCTGGACTCGCGACCAGCTCACCCCCGAAAATCTCGAATGGCTGCGCTCGCTCCCCCAGGGTCCCGTCCAACTCGACGAACTCCCCGGCATCCAGTTCGTCCACGGCTCCGCGCTCGACGAAGATGAATACATGGTCAGCACCCACGACGCCATCGAACCGCTCATCACCAATCCCGTCCCCATCACGTTCTTTGGACACACTCACCTTCAGGGAGGCTTCGTGCTCTCGGGCGAGATCAGCGAAGCCTACCGTCCCGGATATCGCACCGTGGGCCAGCCCGAGTCGTCCGACTGGCCGCTGCGCAAGGATCGCCGCTATCTCATCAACCCCGGCTCGGTCGGCCAGCCCCGCGATGGCGACTGGCGCGCCGCCTTCGCCATGTTCGACTCCGAAGCCTGGATCGCGACTTTCTATCGCGTGCCTTACAACCTGCGCGGGGCACAGGAAAAAATCCTGGCCGCCAATTTGCCGCAGCGGCTGGCGACGCGGCTTGCCACGGGAAGATAAGACAGGCTAGTTTTGGCGAAAGTCTGCAGTCGAATCGGGACCGACTCTCGCGCGCAGGCGAAGCTTGACGCGAAACACGGGAACAGTGTGGGGGGGGATATAAACTGCGCTGCCATCACTTACTTATCTACATAGACGGCTGATCAGAGCCAACCAAAATCACTGCCAAGTCATCTCTGNNATTAAGGTGCTCAGCGGGGAAAGCAGCCAATTCCAAGGCCCTCCACTTGATCCGCCCAACTGCGATTGGCGCGACCTCGATGCCTATTGCTACAACTCAAGCCCGAAAACCTATGTCGAAAACACGATGGCCGTCCTGGAACCGGACGGAAAGTCTCTGAAAATCGCGTGCACGGTTTACAACCAGTGGTCGCATTGCACCAGTTTGCCCGTCAACCAGAGCTTTCAAGCGCGAATGGGGAAACGCGGTCTGGAGATCCGCTATTTCGACCAGCATCGCAAAATGCGCACGCAGCTTTATGAAGTTCTGCGAAAGAATGGAGATGGAGTGAGCCGGGCTACCACGGGGCCAATGGAGGAAGAAAATGAACAAACGCCTGCTTGTAATTAGCACGGTACTCGGGTTGTTTCTTGGGGCGTCGGTTACTCGTTGCCTTGCGGCTGAGGAAGCTACGGCCGCAGACGGGGCTTCGGCACACATGCTGGTCACCGTCGAAGCTGTTCATGGTTCTAACGTACCCGTCATCAACCGCGAGGATGTGCGGGTTTACGAGGGACGCGATCGCGACAAAGTGACCGGTTGGGTTCCTGCGCAGGGAGACCACGCAGGACTCGAACTCGTGGTGATGCTCGACGATGGGTCCAACATCAGTCTCGGTTCACAACTGGAAGATCTTCGCCAATTTATCGTTGCACAGCCGGCATCGACCAAGATTGGGATTGCCTACATGCAAAACGGGATCGCGAAAATGGAACAGAAACTGACCAGCGATCATGCTCTCGCTGCGAAAGCTCTGCGCCTTCCCATGGGAATCTCCGGCATCAACGGCAGCCCCTATTTTTCCCTGAGCGACCTCATCAAACACTGGCCGGAAACGACAGCCCGCCGCGAGGTTCTCCTGGTTTCCGACGGAATCGACCGTTACTACGGCGTCGGCGATATGCTGGATCCGTATCTGGCGGCGGCCATCGAAGATACTCAGCGCGCCGGCGTTATCGTCTACGGGATCTATACCCCGGGCGTGGGTCACTACGGCCATAGCCACTGGCTGACATATTGGGGTCAGCTTTACCTCGCGCAGGTTGCGGAAGAGACCGGCGGTGAATCGTATTACATCGGTTTCTTTGGGCCGCCGGTGGCATTCACTCCCTACCTGGACGATATGGAGCATCGGCTGACGAACCAGTACTGGTTGACGTTCACTGCCAAGCCCCAGAAAAAAAGAGGGCTGCAGCGAGTAAAGGTGACAACCGAGGTACCGAATGCGGAACTGGTTTCGGCGGACAAAGTTTACGTTCCCGCTGCGGTACCGTAACGATGCAGCTTCAACTGCACGTTGTAAACTCGATCTATGCCTCCGCGCGCTTCCGACTCTAAGAATCTTTTTTCCACGCCGAAATCCGCGCCCGCCTCTCACACCGCTCACGTCGATGGCGGAGCCCGCGGCAATCCTGGACCTGCGGGGTATGGTGTCGCCATCACCGACGCTTCCGGCCACCCCATCGCCGAGCTGAGCGAATACCTTGGACACCGCACCAACAACTACGCCGAATATCAGGGACTCCTTGCCGCTCTCCGCTACGCCGCCGAACACCAGATCAAAGCGCTCAAGGTGATCAGCGATTCCGAACTGATGGTCCGGCAAATAAAAGGCATCTACAAGGTACGGCATCCCGAACTGCGCAAGCTGTACGACGAGGCGCAACAACTGGTCCGGCGGCTCGANNGTGAGAGGTCAGAGGTCAGATTGCAGAGGTAAAGAACTCTTGGTGCTGACGTGTCTGCCGAGACCAGAAGATTTTACCTCTGACCTCTGACCTCTGACCTCCCCTCACTCTCCCGCCGAGTGATCGTGCACAATCTTCCATCCCTCGGGAAACTTGCGGAAGACCAGCGTAAACAGTCCGTGCGGCGTCTTTCCATCCGACATGGTCAGATGGAACTCGCCGCGCACAAACGCCGAGTCCGTTCCCAGCATCTCGATCCGCAGATTCGCGAATTCGAGCTTCCCCATTTCGTGGCCCGCGCCCTGATAGCTCTTCTTATAGCGATCCAGCGCCGCCTGCCAGCCCTTCGATTCATGCGCTCCCGGAAAAAACGTCAACTCCGGGGAATTCCAATATCCCGCCATGAAGCCTTCCAGATCCTTGCGATTCCAGGCCGCCTGTTGCTCCTCAATCACTTTTCGAATCGCGACGCGCCCGGTCTCCCCACCGTCCTGCCCAATACCAACAACGGCCAGCGAGGCAATCATCCCCACAAGCAAAACCAAATCCCGCATAAGCCCTCCATGAGCCTTGGTCTCGGATCATACAGTTTTAGATTTCTTGAGCGGAGAGAAAAGGGGAAGGGAAGGCGGAATCGATTTGCGATGGCCGGCCCCTAAAGGGGCATTGGATTTCGAAGAATAGCGGCATCGCTGAAGCGATGCCCTGATACGAAGCCCAACAAGCCGAGAACTGAGAGCTGACGGCTGACAACTCCCCTACGCCTGGCTTTTCTTCGTCGCCGCGGCCGCCTTCACCTTCACCGTCTCCCATGGCCGCTTCGGACGCTCCACCTCGGGCTGGTCGCGGTCCTTGATGCGATCGTACTGGTACGACTCGCTCACGGTTCCGAGCGATTCGTTGTAGAGGCTGGGCAGGGCCAGCGCTTCTTTCATTTCTTCGGAGAACTGCTGCAGCGCTTTCAGGTGGTCGGCCGAAGCCGGCACCTCGGTCTTCGTCGTCTTCAGAAACTGCTGGTAGCCGCGATTGACCAGCTTTGAAATTTCACTGCCGATCATGTATCCCGGATACGCGAAAATTTTCGCGCCGCCGGCGTCGGTCTTTTGGATCGCCGCCGAACACTTGTACTTCTTCAGGAACACGCGGGTTTGCGCGCCCGGAGCTTCAATCAGGTCAAAGCCATGATCGCGCAGCCACGCGATTGCGTCTTCGTAGGTTCGCTGTTCGACTTTCGCTGCCATTTTATGAACTCAATTCTCGTTACATCCGGTTAGATGCGGCTTCTGCGGATTCGACGGAACCAAATCCGCCCGCCGCGAATCTAATGAACTTGGAATTCAACAACGCTTAGTATAGATATACCTTTTTAGGATTGCGGGCACATTACTCTAGTCATAAGGGCATTCACATTCAATGACACCTGCAGCCTACGGCTCCGCGCCATCGCCGTCGCCTTCCCGGGCTAAAGCCGCGTCTGGCCTGCCCGGAGAGGCTGTGCTCGCCCAAATCGGCGACACGCCCCTGTTGCCGCTCGATGCGCTCACTCGCGATCTTCCGAGCGTAAAACTTTTGGGCAAGGCCGAATGGCACAACCCCGGTGGGTCCGTCAAAGATCGTACCGCCGGGAGCATTGTGGCCGCCGCGCGCCGTGCCGGCAAACTTGGTCCCGGCAAGATTCTGCTCGATTCCACCAGCGGCAACACCGGCATCGCCTACTCCATGCTCGGCGCCGCTCTCGGATTCCCCGTCACCCTCTGCGTGCCGGAGAATGTTTCTCCCGAGCGAAAGCGCATTCTACAGGCATACGGCGCAAATATCATCTACACCGACCCTGCCGAAGGCTCCGACGGCGCCCTCAAGATCGCGCGCCAATATGCCGAGCGCCATCCCGATCTCTATTTTTACGCCGATCAGTATTCGAACGACGCCAACTGGCGTGCCCACTATGAAACCACCGCCAACGAAATCTGGCAACAAACCGAAGGGCGTATTACGCATTTCGTCGCCATGCTCGGCACCACCGGAACCTTCGTCGGCGCCACGCGCCGGTTGAAGGAGTTGAATCCAAAGATTCGCTGTATCTCGCTGCAACCCGACTCCGCCTTCCATGGCATCGAAGGCGCGAAGCACTTGCCCTCGGCGATTGTGCCCCGCATTTACGATTCATCGCTCGCCGATCAGAACTTGGAGATCGTAACCGAAGATGCACACGCCATGGCCCGCCGCTTGGCGCGCGAACAAGGTCTGCTGGTTGGAGTTTCCGCCGCAGCGGCCGTGGTTGGCTGCTTGCAGATTGCCGGGCGCTTGAAGATCGACCAACCCGCGACCATCGTGACCATCCTCTGCGACTCGGGCGAAAAATATTTGAGCGAGAGATTTTGGAGTGAATAATTGCAGAAGTAAGAAGTCAAATTGCAGAAGTGAAGTCCCCTCTGAGAGGTTTTTAGATGCTGAAGGAATTTTACTTCTGCAATTTGACTTCTAACTTTTGACTTCCATCGATGCTCAGCCTCTCTCAATCCGCCTATATCTTTCTTCGTCAACACGGCGAGGAAACCTATCCCTACGAGTGCTGCGGTGTGCTGCTCGGGCAGTTCGACAATGACGGCTCAAAAACCGTCTCGCGCATCGCCCGTTGTGGCAACACGCGCGCGGACTCACCCCACAACCGCTACCACATCGATCCCAGGGAACTCATCCGCATTCAGCGCGAGGGCCGCGAGCGCGGCGAGGACATCGTCGGCTTCTATCACTCCCACCCTGACCACCCCGCGCAATGGTCAACAACCGACCTTGCGGAAGCTCACTGGTTCGGCTGTTCCTATGTGATCACCAGCGTGGAGAAGGGCACGGCCGGGATCACGAATTCGTTCGAACTGGTGGGCAGCGACGAGGCCCACAAGAAGTTCACGGACGAGAAGACCGAAGTGTCATGACACCGAGGGGGAATGCCCCGCGGCTAAAGGCAGTACCTTCAGCACCACCGCGGTAATATCGTCGTGGGGTGGATTGCCATTGGAGAAAGCCAACTGGCGATCGAAGACGAAATCCACGGATTCGGTTGCCGATTTGCGCCAGCATTGCATCCAAACTTCTTCCATTCGGGCGGTGCAGAACTCTATTCCCTCTGCGTTGCGCAATTCATGAAGACCGTCGCTTGCGAACAGAACGCTGTCTCCCGGGTCGAGTTGCACGACGTGCCGGTCGTAGGCGGCGCCCGGGAACATTCCCGAGGGGAATCCACCCTCGCCAAGTTGCCGACACCCGGTTTCGGAGATCAAAAGGGGAAGGGGCATCCCGGCATTGGAGAAGATGAGTTCTCGCGTGGCGGGATTGAAAAGGGCGTACAAGGTCGAGCAAAAGCGGCCGTGGATTGGCCGCTGCACCAGGCGCTCGTTCAACAGGGCAAGAACTTTGGCGGTATCGGTACCGCACTTGTGAATCCCGCGCAGGGTTCCCATCACGAGCGCGCCGTACATGGCCGCCGGCAACCCCTTCCCAACAACGTCCCCTAAGTAAATGCCGACGGAACCGTCCGGTAAAAGGAAGAAGTCGGCAAAGTCGCCCCCCACGTCGGCGAAAGGTATAAAGTGGGAAGCGACCTCGACGGACTCGTGGTAGAGCACGCCCGTCGGCACCAGCGAGGATTGGATGAGTTTCGCCTCCCGTGCATGCTCGTCGCAAACGCATTCGTGCGTGGAATTTTCTTTTGCCGACTTCGATTTCGCCACGCCGGTCGCTTCAGACATGCCCTCACCATCCTAGGAGTCAGATCGGCAAAGCGCTGGTTTTGCATTAGTGCGCGACGGCCCGCGACGCCCGTAAGTTTGGAGCATTTGGGCGTCCCGTCGGCACAGGTCTCTCTCTTTTTACCAGCCGCACCGCACAGACGAAGGCGAGAGCAGATCTTTTATTTCATCTTTGCACTGAAGTACCTCCTCACTCGCGGCCGAGTCATGTAGATCAGTAGCAGCCCCGCGATCGCCACCCCCGCCGCACGTTTCCAATGTTCTCCCCTCGTCAGATTCACCAGATAGCCCGCCGCGTTGATCGCAACGATCATTGTTCCCAGAAGCCATCCCCAGTAGCGGCGGCGGAACCAGCCGATGAACGTGGCGCACAACAACGCCGAGAGCGCCACAAAACCAAGTCCGGCCGCTTTGCCCAACGACGCGAGCTGCGCATGGCCCGGCTTGTTCAACGCCCACAAGCCATCGAGCACCGCGCCCGGTTTGAGCAGGGTGACGCTGCCATAGGCGGCCATGGTTGCGCCGAACAGGAAAAATACGCCAATCGGGACAAAGCCCCGCGAGCGTTGATCTTCGTCACTGCCCATCTCGTTTGTCCCTCATCCGCTTCTTGGGGGGACGGGCGGGGACGCCCGTCGCTCCACTTCTCCTTGCATCTTTCGCCAGTACGATGGCATCTTCTTTGTATGCCCCAGATCCAGATTCCGTCTCCACTTCGCCAATACTCCGGGAAACAGGCCTCGGTCAGTGTCCCTGCAAAAACCGTGGGCGAGGCCTTGACTGCCCTGGTCGCGCAACATCCCGACCTCAGGCGCCACCTCTATACTGAGGAAGGCAAGCTGCGCACGTTCGTGAACGTCTACGTCAACGACGAAGACATGCGCTACCTGCAAAAAGAAGCCACCGCGCTTAAAGACGGCGATACCATTTCCATCGTGCCGTCAATTGCTGGCGGCTGCGTTATCATTTGAATATGACCTGCGAACCGACACATGGCCGAATGCGCCACCCCGCGCGCCGCCGCTGTCTGTAGTTCGCAAGCTAGTTCGCAAGCCAGTTCGCAATTTAGTTCGCCGTCAAACCGACTAAAATCTCAGAAGGACTTTATGGCCACCGTAACCGATGCCCAACCCGAAGTTGTTTTAAGCAACGACGAGATCCTGCGCTATTCGCGCCATCTGATCATGCCCGAGGTTGCCATGGACGGGCAGCGGAAGCTGAAGGCGGCGAAAGTGCTGTGCATTGGAGCGGGCGGACTCGGGTCGCCGCTGGCACTCTACCTGACGGCCGCCGGCGTTGGCACGCTCGGCCTTGTGGACTACGACGTCGTGGATTACACCAACCTGCAGCGCCAGATCATCCACAGCACCAACGACGTAGGCCGCAAGAAACTCGACTCCGCCAGCGACAAACTGAAAGCGCTCAATCCCTTCCTGAACCTGCGCACGTTCGATATGAAACTGACCAGCGCCAATGCGCTGGACTTGTTTCGCGAGTTCGACATCGTTGCCGACGGCACCGACAATTTTCCCACGCGCTATCTGGTCAACGACGCTTGCGTGCTCACGGGCAAGCCCAACGTTTACGGGTCGATTTTTCGCTTTGAGGGCCAGGCCAGCGTGTTCGCGACCGAAGAGGGCCCCTGCTATCGCTGTCTCTATCCGGAGCCGCCGCCGCCCGGCCTGGTGCCTTCGTGCGCTGAGGGCGGAGTGCTCGGCATTATGCCGGGTCTAGTCGGTGTGATTCAGGCGACCGAGACCATCAAGTTGATCCTGGGGCAAGGCGATTCGCTCGCGGGACGATTACTGCTGATCGACGCGCTCGGCCTGAAGTTCCGCGAACTGAAGCTGCGGAAGAATCCCGATTGCCCCGTTTGCGGCACCCACCGGACGATCACTCAGCTCATTGACTACGATCAGTTCTGCGGAATCCGAGGGCAGGAAGAACCCGCTGGAAATGACATCCCGGCGATCTCGGTGGAGGATTTAAAGAAGAAGTTAGACGCCAAGGCCGACGTGTTCATTCTCGACGTGCGCGAGCCGCATGAGTACCAGATCTGCAACCTGAGGGGATATCTCATCCCGGTCGGCGACATACCGAAGCGCGCGAGTGAACTGGACAGCAGCCGCGAGATCGTGGCCCATTGTAAGGTGGGCGGGCGCAGCGCCAAGGCAGTGAATTTCCTGCGCCGAGCGGGATTTACAAAGGTCTATAACTTGACCGGCGGCATCAACGCATGGGCGGACCGGATCGACCCTAAGATGCCTAAGTACTGATGCCGGGAAAGTCACGCCCAGCCGGTGAGGTCATCGCAAAGGGCGAGCTGCTCTCCATTGAATTGTCATCCAGAGCGAAGCGAGGAATCTCCATTTTTGTGGCGAACTGGAGATCCCTCGCTCGCTCGGAGGGATAACGTTTTCCTGTTTCTTTCCGATAAGTTAGTAAGTTACCGGCTTGAACCTCCGCCCATTTCGGCTTTCTCGGTCGCGCCGATGGCCAGAACGTACTTCTTGCCGGCGAAGCGTATTTCTGAAACCGATGCCTTGCCGCTCGCGTGGTCTACAACCGCGGAATCGTAGTTGGAGGCCTTGTCGAGTGCGACGACTTTCGCCGAACCTTTTGCGACTTCCTTCTTGCCCTGCATGAAGCTGACCTCGACGTTTGCTCCGGTGCCGTCCCAGCGGAGTTGATAGTCGCCGGGGGCTAATTGCTGGCCGTTGACTTCGAGCGGCTCCCGTACCTGCAGCGAACCTTTGTTGCTTGCGAACGCGCTCGATGCGAGCAGCACGGCCAGCCCGA
>PKXK01000073.1:4455-7738 GCA_003132325.1 Acidobacteriaceae bacterium | reverse complement strand
GCCTCGCCGTTAGGATCTTGGGGGAAGTTACAAAAGAACGTGCCGATCTGCTCCGCGAGTGCGACGACATCGTAGTAGGCGAGATCAAGAAGGCCGGCCTCTACCAGAAAATCTGGCAGTCATTCGCCGTGCTCCTGCCGGTGATGTCCGTAGGAGTAATGGGCGATCAGCGCACCTACGCCTACACTTGCGCCATCCGAGCCGTCCACTCCGAAGACGGCATGACGGCTGATTGGGTCCCGCTGCCGTATGAAGTACTAAAGACGATTTCGAATCGAATAGTAAACGAAGTCCGAGGCGTGAACCGCGTAGTGTACGACATCACGTCGAAACCGCCGGGGACGATCGAGTGGGAGTGATGGAGCGACGGGTGTTATGGATCAAGAAATGGAATATGCGAGGGCAATCAAGGAAGGCACGCTTGAGCTGATTTGCCCAGAGATGGAACTGCTGGTGTGCCCCTCCTATCATGAGATCGCACTCAAGGGAACCGGCGTTATACGGTCTGATGATTTTGGGAGGCTGTACTTTCGCATGATCTCTCCCTTCGTTCCCGGTGCTACGCGCCACAAAGCATTGTTCAGTTCAAAACCCGTTGGCGAGATATACGCTCCAGAGGATCACGTCATGCTGCGGGCCGTAGACGAAAACGGGAGGGAGTGGCGAAGCAATCAACTCCCATTGAACTTGAGTAACCAGATTCCGCTCTCGAACTATCACATACGAACGAATCTTGTCTCCATCGCAAGCTTCGAGGAACGTCGCGAAATCGATTACAGCTCTATCCGAATTCTGATTCCGAATGTGCGGGATCTGCCATTTGACATGCTCACGGAGAGCCGGCGGTTTGTCGCTGGGAAAGAAGCTGGGGGGGCCTTCTCATTCGATCACCATGAGCACGAGATTGGCACCGCCGCGGTCACCTTTCGGCGTGAGGAAGACGGTTTCCTGTCTGTATTAGCAGGTCAGAAAGAGCCCTTCGTGCCTACATGGACTGGACTAATGTGCCACGCCCTCGGACTCGCTTTGGCTCAAACGATGCTGCCCGTGGTCACAGTTCGAGAATTCAAAGATCGCAGCGATCTCTGCCTGCATTCGGGACCATTCTGGCGTTATTCCTCACACATGCCGTCCCCGGTCCCGTTCACGGGCCCGCAAGGCAAACACTTCTGGAGACTCATCGAACTCTTCTTCACACACATCGAGAAACGTCAGTTCGAGCCGGATCCATTGCTCGATGAATTGGAAGGGGTCAGGAGGGGCGCTCAAGGGTCTTTCCAGACGGCCTGTCTAACTTTGGCGGTTGGTATCGAGTCAATCACGCGCTTACTCCTCCGGGACGAATTCTCGGCTTTGGTTCCTAGGCCGTCGATCCAGCCGTTGTTGGACCATGTCGATAGGTGGTCTGGTGACGTTGCGCTGAAGGATCGCGCGATCGGTGCGCTTTCGCGTTTGGCGGAGGTAGGAGTCGCCGACCTGATGTATGCATGGGCAAAGAAAACCGGAGCGAATAAGGAACTTGTGGACGCGTGGAAGAAGCTGCGCCACCCGAAAGCGCACGGGGAAAAGGTGACTGAGGATTCTGGATGGAATCTTTACTGCAGTGCCGTTGAGTTACTACACCGCATAGTCGCGCATGCAATTGGTTATAACGGACCAGTCTTGATGACTTCGCAGCCGGGGTGGGGGCTAGATGTTCACCAGAACCGCGGACTGCGGGTGGGAAAACCCACGCAGTAAAGGGCTCCCCGAAAGCTTCGTCCGTGCGCGACCCCCTGACGCGAAACTATCCCCGCTCCCGTCCCTCGCGCACAGCCGCAACCAGATCCGCAGTGGAAACGCCTAACATCACACCCTTCACATTGAGCGGCGATGCCTTGGATCTTCCTTTGGATGTTGGCGCCGGCAAGATTCGAAACACCGCGCCGTCGCGCCGGCGAATTTCAACTGCCCCGTCCCGTTCGGCTTCTTCGAGCACCGTGGCAAAAATTCCGCGCGCCTCAGAGTAGGTATAGGATTTCATTGAACATTCACCTCCAATCGCCAAAAATCAAAAGCCCCGCTAGTCAGGCGGGGCATGAAACGTTACCAGTCGGTACGCTGCCTATCAATGTTCTTATTATAACAAACCGATGCAAGTCGAGCAGCCGTGCGGAGGACGACGGACTCGAACCGTAGTGGCTGACTAGGCCACTCGACTGTTTGATAGACAGCGTCCAGTACCCACTGGCAACGTCCTCCAGACGCAACCTATCCAAGTCCACTATTCTTCGCGACCTGGATACATGCAATCCCACGAAAGTAGCTATCCCAAAATGGGAATCTCTGGGTGACCGTCGTTTCGCGTTTCTACCCCTTCACTACCTCCAACCCCAGCACCTTCTCAAACGCATGGAAATCCCGGTCCCGGTGCAGCAAGCGATGGCCGTGCAACAGGCAAAACGTCGCAATCCAGCAGTTGGACGTCTTCCGCACCGTGTAGCCTCGCTGCCGCAGCGCCCAGTAGTTTTCCGCCACCGCCACCCCACAACCTCCCGCGTCCAACACCGCAAACTTCAGAAGCTCGTCGCGCACCCGCCCGAACTCTCCCCCATCCCGTATCCCGAGCAGCACCTCGCTCAAAATCTGCTCCGTCAGCCCCAGCCTCTGCCGCGTCAGTTCCCGGTCGAGCCAAGCCGTCTCCGGGTTCTCAACTTCCCCCAGATAATCCACCCAAACCGTCGTATCCACAATCACCATAAAGTGCCCACCATCAAGCGCCATTGCAGACCGAAGGCTTCACTCCCGAATACGCCCCCGCCGCGACCCATCCAGATTTCCTTCCCACTTCACCCGTCCCCGAAGTTGTCGAATGCCGGCCTGCGCCCCAGTCGCGATCAGCAGCCGCAGCCCGGCCTCAACCGTTGCTTTCTTCGTCGTCGTTTTCGCCGCCTCCATCGCCTCCCGCATCAGGGCCTCGTCGATCTCAATATTGGTTCGCATCGGCCGCCTCTCCATCCTCAAGATGCAATGTGTATACTTCTAATGTTTATGTGTACCAGCCTAGCACCTTTCCCCTAAGTCTTTGATCCGAAAATACTTTACCAGTAACCCCTTATTCCTCAAAGACATAGCAAAAGGCCCAGCGCTAAGTCTTTGAGTTTAAAAGACCGTCGCCAGGGGGCGAAAGCAGTCGTCCCCTTTTGCACAGCCCTGGAATTGCGCGCGCCATGACGAATCACTACCATGAGTTCATGCCAATCGCGACCGAACTTCCCACCTCAACCAGCATTCGCGCCCCGCG
>PKXK01000073.1:0-4426 GCA_003132325.1 Acidobacteriaceae bacterium | reverse complement strand
TATCACGCCATCGTCCGCTCGCTCAAGGCGCTGGAGAACGACGAGACGCTGCTCGTGCAGTCAGGCAAGCCAGTAGGAGTGTTCCAGACTTACGAACACGCGCCGCGCGTCCTCATCGCGAACGCGAATCTTGTCGGCCATTTTTCCAACTGGGAAAAGTTCAACGAACTCGAGCGCGCCGGACTGATGATGTTCGGCCAGATGACCGCCGGTTCGTGGATCTACATCGGCTCGCAGGGAATCGTGCAAGGCACCTACGAAACCTTCAACGCGGCTGGAGACCAGCATTTTGGCGGCGATCTAAGCGGCAAGCTGATCGTTTCGGGAGGAATGGGTGGAATGGGAGGCGCGCAACCGCTAGCGGCCACCATGACAGGCGCGGCGTTTCTTGGCATTGACGTCGATCCCGAACGCATCAAGAAACGCCTCAAGACCGGCTACTGCGATTTCCTCGTGACCACACTCGACGAGGCGTTGCGCATTCTGAAAAACGCCGTTCGCAAGAAAGAAAACGTTTCGGTCGGTCTGGTGGGCAACTGCGCGGATATCATTCCCGAACTCGCCGAACGCGGCGTGGTGCCCGACATTCTCACCGATCAGACCTCGGCGCATGATCCTCTGAACGGATATGTGCCGAACGGCATGACGTTGGAAGCGGCGCTCGAACTGCGCAAACGCGATCCGAAGGCGTATCAGGAGCGGTCGCTCGACGCCATGGCGAAGCATGTGGAAGGCATGCTGCGCTTGCAGAAGATGGGCGCGATCACCTTCGACTACGGCAACAATATTCGGACGTTCGCGTTTCAGCGCGGCGTGAAGAACGCTTACGATTTTCCGGGATTTGTTCCGGCCTACATTCGTCCGCTGTTCTGCGAAGGCCGAGGTCCGTTCCGCTGGGCAGCGCTCTCGGGCGAGCCTTCGGACATCGCCATAACCGACAATCTCGTGCTCGAACTCTTTCCTGAGAATCGCAGCCTGCGCCGCTGGATTGAACTCGCCCGCAAGCGCATCAAGTTCCAAGGACTCCCAGCCCGCATCTGCTGGCTAGGATACGGCGAGCGAGCGCGCTTCGGCCTCGCCATCAACGAGTTGGTGAAGAAAGGTACGATCAAGGCTCCCATCGTGATTGGGCGCGATCATCTCGATTGCGGCTCGGTCGCTTCTCCGTTCCGCGAAACCGAAAGCATGAAAGATGGCTCGGACGCCGTAGCCGACTGGCCGCTGCTGAATGCCCTGCTGAATACGGCCGCAGGAGCCTCGTGGGTTTCGATCCACAACGGCGGCGGAGTAGGCATTGGCTATGCGCTTCATGCCGGACAGGTCACGGTCGCCGATGGCACCGACGCGATGGCGAAGCGCATCGAGCGCGTGCTGACCACCGATCCGGGAATGGGCATCATTCGCCACGCCGACGCGGGATACGATGCGGCGAAGGAGTTCGCAAAGAAGACGGGCGTTCGCATTCCGATGGCGCGTTCATGAAACATCACCACAGAGACGCCGAGACACAGAGAAACCTTGGGTCAGGTCTTTGGGGCGGCAATGTCTAGTCGCTCTGCCCTGCTGCTGGTTAACATAGGACAACTTCTGACGATGCGCTCAACCGCGCACGATGCGCGACGCGGCGCTTCCCTTTCCGAACTTGGGATGATCGAAGACGCTGCCGTGCTCTGTCTGGGCGGGAAGATCGTTTCGGTCGGCCCGACGAAAGACGCTCTCCGCGATCCGTGGCTGAAAAAGAATCGGAAGAAGATCAGCGAGATCGATTGCGGCGGGCGCGTCGTCCTGCCCGGCTTCGTCGATTCCCATACTCATCCGGTATTCACGCATCCGCGGCTGGTGGATTTCGAGAAGCGGATTTCTGGCGCGAACTACGAAGAGATCGCCGAAGCGGGCGGAGGAATTCGTTCCAGCATCGACGGCGTGCGGAAGGCGGGCAAGACTGCGTTGACGCAAAAAGTTTGCGCAGTGCTCACCGACATGGCTCGCCACGGAACCACGACTGTCGAGGCCAAGTCGGGCTATGGCCTCAGCCTGGAATCGGAACTGAAGTCGCTCGAAGCCATCCGCGCGGCCGCGCGCGAGTGGCCGGGAACCGTGGTTCCTACTTTTCTCGGCGCGCATGTGGTCCCGCCCGAGTATCGCGGACGTTCGCAAGAATATGTCGACCTCGTCTGCAACGAAATGATGCCAGCCGTCGCCAAGCGCAAGCTTGCCCAGTTCGTGGACGTGTTCTCGGAGCGTGGAGCCTTCAGCGCCGACGAGACCGCGCAGATTTTCCAGGCGGCGGAGAAACACGCCCTGGCTGTCCGCGCCCATATAGGCCAACTCAGCGAAACGCGGCTCGATCCGCTGCTTCGCTATCATCCCGCATCTCTCGACCACATGGATCACGTGAACGATGCCGACCTGCCCACTCTCGCCCAGAGTGACACGGTCGCAACTTTGGTCCCAGGAGTAAACTACTTCCTCGGATTAGCGAGATATCCGAACGCGCGCCGATTCATTGATTCCGGTGTAGCGGTCGCGTTGGCCACCGACTACAATCCCGGTTCTTCCCCAACCCTCAGCATGCCAATGGCAATGTCGCTGGCCTGCACGCACATGAAGATGTCACCGGCGGAGGCGATCGCAGCGGCAACCATCAACGGAGCCTGGGCCCTTCGCTTAGCTGGCCGCAAAGGCAGTGTGGAAGCGGGCAAAGACGCCGATCTGGCTGTGTTTGACGTGAGCGACTATCGCGAGCTCCCCTACTGGTTTGGCGCCAATCGTTGCGCGCTGACCGTCATGAACGGCGTGCCCAGCGGCCATCTCTCGTCGTGAGAATGGGCATGAATAAGGAATGTGCGAAAAGAATGTAAGCAAGAATAAGGGGCGATGAAAAATCGTCGGCAACAATTTTGAGGAATAGCACAGGGTTGCTATAATTCGAGAGTTCCGCACGGTTCCCAGCGCATCGGCTGTTTTGCTTCGCGGCATCCCGCCCAGTGAGAACGCCCAGTGCACGGCGAAAATGGCCGTCAGTCGTTTTGTGGACAGCGCGGTGCAAGACGTGGGTAGGAAGTGGCCAGGTAGCTCAGGTGGTAGAGCGCAGCCCTGAAAAGGCTGGCGTCGGCGGTTCAACTCCGTCCCTGGCCACCATATCTTTCAACGGTTTAGCAGATCAGCCCGAAATTTCACACCTGTGATTTCACACCTGTGGTCGCTTACTGCCCGTAACTTCCGCATTGCCGACCACCCGCCCAGAATCGTCGGCATCCTCTGCAATGGGCTGCGTCGGCTATAATTTGCGCGCGCGCATGGCCCTTGCGGTGCTGGTTGTCATGCAATCGTCAAGCATTTATCAGGAGCAATCATGGGTCAAGATAGTTTTATTCCGATTGCAACCAATGCCAGGTCGCGAAGCGACCTCGTCGAACGCGGGTTCAGTCGTCAGCCGCTCAGGGTTGATGTAGACATAGCGCGCTCGCTGGAAGCGCTTTCCCATGCCGCCTGGTCCGTTCCAAAGGACAAATACTACGACGGGGGCGACAGGTATCGTTCCTTAAATCGTGTCAGGGCCGAGATTGTTGAGGGCGGTGTAAAGGTTTGGTTGAGCGAAGAGAGCACGCCCTATGTGCAGCTGAAAAAATACAACACGACAATCGGCGGCCAGCTGCGAGAGTACGCTCCGCTGCCCCCGGCGATCGCCGGTTCCATAGGCGTTCGCAAGATGATTGCTCACCACCTTCATTACCTACCGCTGTCGACGGTGGGTACGAAGTATTTGGTCAACGTTCATCTAATAAGGTTCACGGCTACGCCTGGCCGGCCGTGCGACACGAGTCCACCGGGCTTACATAAAGATGGGGAAAAGTACATCGCCACGCATCTAGTGGGCCGCTGCGGCGCTCAGGGTGGCGAAGTCGTCATAACCGACAATGACAAGCAGGAAATGGATCGCTTCACGATGCGCGAATCGGGTGAGTGTTACGTCTTCGACGATGATCGCATCTGGCATATGTTGACGCCAGTGGCCGTACTGGAAGGCAATCAGTACGCCTACCGTGACACGCTGGCATTCGATATGCTGCCAGAGGGCTGGGAACCCGTGAAGTGATCGGAGAGGGAGGGATTCGAATCCGCCGCGAAACGTACATTCAACAAGATGCAGAGCAACGGACGGCAATTTTAGCGATCTTACGTATATGCAAGGCAGTGACAACGGCAGGTGAACGGCAGGTGGAAAGTTGACCGCGTAGCTCAGTTGGTTAGAGCGCTATCTTGACACGCCAGCGTCCCACCCAGCAAGAGCGGGCAGACTGGCGCAGCACTCTAAATTTTGATCTTAATACATCGGGTATCCGCAAAGCACCTGATGGCCTACCTTGACGAAATGACATGGCGGTTCAACAACCGCAAGAATCTGGACTGGACCCCTCGGCTG
>PKXK01000212.1 GCA_003132325.1 Acidobacteriaceae bacterium | reverse complement strand
CATTTCTATGAAGTATGAAGTGTTGCTGCTGCTACCAACGCCTGTCCCAGGCTCAAACCGCCATCCCCGGACGGCACTTCTTTCTGAGTGAACACCTCAAATCCAACTTCGGACAGCCGTGCTTCGAGCCGTTCAGACAGGTAGATGTTGTGAAACGTCCCGCCACTCAGGCACACGCGGGGGAGAGCGGCCTTCTTTCGCGGGAGCGTTGCCAGCTCGACGAAGCCCTCGACCAACCCGTTGTGAAAACGCCGGCTGATCGCTGCCACAGGAAGGTTACGGCCGAGATCATCCAGCAGCGCTTCAAACAGCGGACGAGTGCTGATGATCCAGTTGTCGCCTTCCGGCACGAGCCTCATCGGATAGGCAGGGCCTTCCTCTGACGACGCCATCTCTGGTGCCATCGCCATCTCCAGTTCGATCGCTGCCTGGGCCTCGTAATTGACCTGTTGACGGATTCCTACCAACGCGGCCACGGCATCGAACAGACGCCCGCAGCTGGACGTGAGAGGGGAATTCACGTCCTGTTCCATCATGCGCAGTAGAAAGTCCACTTTGCGCGGATTCAGTTGGCGCACAAACGGAATATCGAGATTCATAAAGTCCAGCGCCAGCCACTCACGCCCGAAATGATGGGTTAAGTAGCTTACCGCCATCCGCCACGGCTCGCGGATCGCGGCCGTTCCACCGGGCAAGGGAACATACTCGAAATGAGCGACGCGCTCGAAGCCTTCAAACCCGGCGATGAGCACTTCCCCGCCCCAAATATGTCCGTCGGCGCCGTAACCAGTCCCATCCAGTGCGAATCCGATCACCCGTCCTTCAAGATGATTCTCCGCCATGCAACTGGCGATGTGGGCGTGGTGGTGCTGCACGCCAACCAACCTCGCCCCATTTTGTTGCAGCGCCCATTGGGTGGAGAAGTAGTCGGGATGAAGATCGTAGGCGATGATCTCCGGCTGGATTTCGAGAATCCGCTCCAGATGCTCGACCGCTTCGTGGAAGAAACTATAACTTTCCACGTTCTCCAAATCTCCGACGTGCTGGCTCAAGAAAGCGTGCTTTCCTTTGGTGAGGCAGATGGTGTTTTTGAGTTCGCCTCCGACGGCCAGCACCGCAGGCTGATCGTCCTTTAGGAAAACCGGTACCGGAACAAAACCGCGCGAGCGCCGCAACTGCCGTGTGACGCCGCCTCCAACTCGCACCACGGAATCATCGCAGCGCAGCAGGATGTCACGGTTATGCACCAGGAAGTAGTCGGCGAGTCCGTTCAATCGATTCACCGCTTCGCGATTATCAATTGCGATCGGCTCCTCGCTCAGGTTGCCGCTGGTCATCACCAAAGCCTTAAATCCTCCTTCGGCGAGCAGCAGGTAATGAAGCGGTGTGTAGGGCAGAAAAATTCCCAGGTAGCGGTTGAAGGGCGCAACCTCATCGGAAAGCATGCTGGGCGTTTTCTTCGGCAGAAGAACAATGGGCCGCTGCATGGACTGCAGAACCGTTCGCGCCGCACCGTCGAATTCGCAGATTTCCTGGGCAGCCTGCAAATCCGGAACCATCACGGCGAACGGCTTCTCCACCCGGCGCTTCCGCTGGCGCAGCAGAGCTACCGCGGCCGCGTTCGTTGCATCGACTGCCAAGTGGAAACCGCCCAGACCTTTTACCGCAACGACGAGTCCCGCATGCAGGCCGGAGACCGCTTCCCCGATGGGATCGCGGCATTCGACCCGCCGTCCAGACTTATCCCAGAGTTCTACTCGAGGTCCACACTCCCAACAGGCGTTGGGCTGGGCGTGAAAGCGGCGGTCCAGCGGATTCTCGTATTCCGCAAGACATGCCGGGCACATGGGAAACATCGCCATCGACGTGCTCGGCCGGTCGTAAGGAATATCGCGAATAATGGTGAAGCGCGGCCCGCAGTTGGTGCAATTAATAAATGGATAACGATAACGCCGGTCATGCGAGTCGAACATTTCGCGCAAGCAATCCGGACAGATCGCGACGTCCGGCGAAATCAGCGTGCGAACTTCTTCGCCTTCTTGGCTGTGAACAATGCGGAAGTCCAGATCGCCGCCGATCGGCACCGCAACGCACGGAACTTCATTTACCGTAAAGCCGGTGATCCGCGCCAGGGGCGGCGCTTCGGCGGGCAAGTGCTCAACGAAATCCTGTACGGTTTCCGCTGGACCCTGGATTTCGATGGTTACTCCGGCGGAGGTATTGCGAATCGTGCCTCTAAGGTGCCTGCCGGTGGCGAGACGATAGACATACGGCCGGAATCCAACTCCCTGCACAATGCCGGAAACGTCGATCTGGCGCCGCACGTCCATACCTTGTCAGCTCGCAGTCTTCTGTAGCAGCGATTTGTACGCTTGGCGCCGCTCTCCCAGCCACATCATCCATTCGTGCAAACCGTTTCCGCTCAGGCAAGACACTTTCACAATCTCCATCCCCGGATGCACCTTGCGGGCATTCTCCGCCGCCACTTCGATATCAAACGGTACGTAGGGAAGCAGATCGATTTTGCTCAGCACCAGCAAGTCGGACTTGAAGAATATGGAAGGATACTTCAGCGGCTTGTCTTCGCCTTCGGTGACGCTCAACACCACAACCTTGGCCGCTTCGCCCAGGTCATAACTGGATGGACAAACCAGGTTGCCCACGTTTTCGATCAGCAAAAGATCCAGGTCTTCGAGACGCCAGTCGGCCAAGTGACGTTCGATCATGCGAGCATCCAGGTGGCAAGTGCCGCCGGTCGTGATCTGCTTTACGGGGAAGTGAAATCGTTTCAGCCGGTTGGCATCGTTCTCCGTCTGAATGTCGCCCGTCAATACGGCCACGCGGTCCCGCGGCGGCAGCGCTTCCAGGGTGCGTTCCAAAAGACTGGTTTTGCCGGAACCGGGAGAACTGATGAGGTTCAGGCACAAAACCCCGTGCTCCTGAAATCGGGCACGCAACTCAGCCGCGACGCGGTCGTTCTCACTGAGTACTTTTCGTTCCAACGGCACTCGGTCCATATTCTTCCACCTCCAAATAGGCCAACTCCAACTCATCTCCACTGATGCACGTAGTTTCCAGGCTCGCGCATTGCGGACACCGTGAATCGTAATCGCGCACGATGAACTCACGTCCGCAGAGCTGACAACGATGGCGGCGGAGACAGACCTCGATCCCCAGTGCAAGGGACTCCAGATCGGTCCCGAGAATGATCGCTTCAAAACAGAAGCGCAATGCTTCCGGATCGACGGCCGCCATTTCGCCAATCCGAACTCCGACTTTACACGGATAGGTTCCGGGATGGAGGCCCATCTCGGTTCGGACCGCTTGCAGCACCGAATTCGCGATTCCCATCTCGTGCATAATTTCTCCCACCGCGTCCCGCGCCGCGTGCGAAACCAGACGGGGCAAGCCCTCTCTACGGCAGTGTCAGCAGATGCGCGGCAATTGATCGCCTGCGAGCATGTCCACGATGCGGGTTGTGCCGAACGGCGTTCGCATCGTTACCAGCCCCGGGTTCTCTTTCTTTACCGTGCCAATCATCTGCGCTTCCCCTCCCAGGGGATGGCGCCGCACAGTCTGCAGCACCGCATCGGCCGCCTCGGGCACCACGATTGCGATCAACTTGCCTTCGTTCGCCACATACAAAGGATCGAGCCCGAGCAACTCGCACGCGCCTCGAACCTCTTCGTGGATGGGAAGAGAACTCTCTTGCAGTTCGATCCCAACCTGAGAACGCTCCGCGATTTCGTTCAGCGTGCTGGAGACGCCGCCTCGCGTCGGATCGCGCATACAGCGAATGTCGCGAGTTACGCCCAGCATGCCGGCCACGAGCGTGTGCAGGGCGGCACTGTCACTTTGGATCTGAGTCTCGAATTCCAGCCCTTCGCGCTGCGCCAGAATCGCGATGCCGTGATCGCCGATCGAACCGCTCAGGAGCACTTTGTCGCCGGGACGGGCACGGTCGGCGGAAAGGTCGACTCCTTCGGGCACAAGCCCAATTCCTGTCGTGTTGATGAAGAGCCCGTCGCCCTTGCCTTTTTCAACGACCTTGGTATCGCCAGTAACAACCTGCACGCCCGCTTCCGCCGCTGCCTGACGCAGCGAATTCACCACGCGCCGGAGTTCGTCCATCGAGAAGCCCTCTTCGATGATAAAAGCGGCGCTCAAAAACAGCGGCGTTGCGCCGCCCATCGCCAAATCGTTCACCGTCCCGTGAACCGCGAGAGAACCGATGTCGCCGCCGGGAAAGAACAGCGGCTTCACTACGAAGGAATCGGTGGTGATGGCGAGACGCTGGCCGTTCACATTCACGATGGCCTGGTCATCCAGACGCGCCAGCACCGGATTCTGGAATGCGGGCAGGAAGATGTCGCGAATCAATTCGGCGCTCAATTTGCCGCCGCTGCCGTGCCCGAGCAGAATGGTGTCTTTGGCCGGGAGCGGCGCCGGGCAACTGAGTTCGAAGTTTATTTCGCCGCCGATTTTGGTCGACACGCTCTCTCCTAACTTGCGACCGCATGGCGCCGATAGTGATAATAGGCCGCGCATGCCCCTTCACTCGAGACCATAGGCGCTCCCAATGGATTTTCCGGCGTACATCGCATGCCAAACACGGGACAATCCGTCGGCTTCTTTAATCCCTGCAAAACCTGGGCGCTGATGCACTCGGCGGGCTCGTCCACTGTAATTTCACCCAAGTCAAAGATCCGGTCGGCGTCAAAGGCGGCGTATCCCTCCCGCAATCGCAAACCACTCTGCGGGATGGGGCCGATACCGCGCCACTTTTGGTCTGCGATTTCAAACACCTCAGCCACGATCTGCTGCGCCGGCAAGTTCCCCTGGTAGCTCACCGATCTCACATACTGGTTTTCCAGTCGCGCCTCTCCTGCCTCAAGTTGTCGAACCAGCATGAGGACTGCTTCCAGAATATCCACCGGCTCGAATCCCCCTACCACAATCGGTACGCGAAAATCACGAACCAGGCCTTCATACTCCTTACACCCCATAACGGTGCAGACATGCCCTGGAGCAATGAACCCCTGCACCCGGTTTGCGCTGGAGACCATGAGGGCGCGGATCGCTGGCGGAACGAGCACGTGCGAAACCAGCATGGAAAAGTTGGTGAGACCTTCGCGGCGGGCTTGCCATGCGGCCATCGCATTCGCGGGAGCTGTGGTCTCGAAGCCAATCGCCAGAAACACGACTTTACGATCGGGATTCGAGCGGGCGACTTTCACCGCCTCCATCGGAGAATACGCGATGCGAACGTCCGCGCCCTGGGCCTTGGCTCGAAACAGATCCGAATGGGATCCGGGCACCCGCAGCATGTCTCCATACGAAACCAGGATGACTTCCGGCTGCAGCGCTAACGCGATCGCCTTGTCCACGGTTTCCAGCGGCGTGACGCAAACGGGACATCCCGGGCCGTGCACCAGTTCGATACCCCGCGGCAGCAGTTCATCAATGCCGTAGCGCATGATGGTGTGGGTCTGGCCGCCACAGATCTCCATGAGCACCCAGGGATGGGTTGTGCGCTGGAAGATCTCAGCCGCCAAGACCCGGGCAATGCGCTGGTCCCGGTATTCGTCGAGATACTTCATATTGCGAACCCCAGCGCAAACCCCACTGGGCATGACTCTAAGCACCGGCGCAGGGCCTATCGGTGATTATAATCACACCTCGATGTGACTAAGAGGCCATCTCATAAATAGTT
>PKXK01000299.1 GCA_003132325.1 Acidobacteriaceae bacterium | reverse complement strand
CGGATTCAAGGGGCAAGGCCAGGGTGCTCCTTCGCTGCCGCAGCAGGTTTGGAACTGGATCCCAGGCTGGTTGTGACCTTGAGTGATCCTTTCTCGAGCTATGAAGCGGGCTACGAACGTACCAAAGAGCTGCTCGCCTTGAAAATTCCTTTTACGGCGCTGGTGGCCTTCGATGATCTGACTGCCTTCGGCGCTATCCGAGCGCTCATCAGCGCAGGCCTAAGGGTGCCCCTGGACTGTTCGGTAATAGGATTCGACGATATTCCCGCCGCTGCCTTCTACAATCCCGCCCTGACCAGCGTCCGGGAACACATGGAAAGCCTGGCTTCTATGGGAGCGGAAATTCTGATGGAGGCCATTCGTGCCCATCGCAAGAACACAACGGTCAGCCCCGTTCATCGCAAGGTGAAGCCGGAATTGATTGTCAGGGAATCAACCGCGACGGCCAGCGACCTCTCGAAAATTCAGTAAGGGAGGTTCCCTTGGACGCGAGGATCTTGCCGTTGCTGCAGTCAATCGTCAATCCGCTACACGGTTTTCACTTTACTGTGATTTCTCGCCTACGCTCTACTGCAGAAGAATCCGCTGGATAGTGCACAGGCGCGACCAATTCTTGCTGCCGCTGGGTTGCGCCACTGCGCACCGACTTCGGCTTTCATCCATAAGACAGCCTCAAAGGTAAGGTTTGCCGACCATCCGCCCGGAAGAGGGATTCGCCAGGCCGTCAGCCGCGCCATTGCCGACCAGGCGCGCACCATCCGCCTCCCGGTGCACATGGTCGAGATCGTCAACAAGCTGATTCGCACTTCGCGGCAACTGGTCCAAGCGTTGGGCCGCGAACCCACGTCGGCAGAGATTGGCAAGCAGATGGACATTCCGGCGGCCAAAGTGCGCAAGGTGCTCAAGATCATGCAGGCACCAATCTCGCTGGAGACGCCGATCGGCGAGGAGGGGGATTCCCACCTCGGCGACTTCATCGCGGACCGCGCCTCGGTCTCGCCGGCCGAGGCCGTCATCGACGTGAACCTGAAGGAGCAGACCGCGCACGTACTGCACACCCTGACTCAGCGCGAGGAGAAGATCATGAAGATGCGCTTTGGTCTGGAGGACGGCTCGGAGCACACGCTGGAGGAGGTTGGCCTAGAGTTCGCTCTCACCCGCGAGCGCATTCGCCAGATCGAAGCCAAAGCCCTGCGCAAGCTGCGGCACCCGTCCCGCTCCCGCAAGCTTGGGTCATTTTTCTGGACGACGTGAATGAATGACGCACAACTGGGGACGGAAAGCCGAGGAACGCGGGAACAGCCTCCGAATCCTTGTCCCGGTCGTTGCTCAATAACATGTGGTTTGGACCAAGCGATTGTACGAACCTTGTACTTCGTCTTTAAATCCTATTAAATCCTATGTACAGCAAGCACTTGCAGAGATGGTCGTCACCCTAAAGCGTGACCGCTGTCACTGCGATAATTGTCGACGGGCTGCATGCTGAAACCGGATCGTAGGGGCGCGGGGTATCGTATGCGATCTTTAGATCTTTCACCTGTTAGGTGTGCGCTGTTTTCCATATGTCAAACGAAATAAACGAAAATAATATGTCATGCTACGCAATCGGGGTGGACATAGGGGCCACAAATACAAAATTGGTCCTTATTAGCGAGGATGGAAAGATTCATCTGCATGACAGCTTCCTTACTCCAAAAGGATCGCAGGCAGAGAACATTGTAGACACTATCATAAAAGAGACACGCGCCTTTCATGATCGCGCCCTCAGCGCAGGTTTCGACATAGAGGGGGTAGGGTTTGCGGTTCCTCAATTCTGCGAAGGTAGAGACTTTGTACAACGGCAAACGAACAACATGCGCAGCCTCGAAGGTTTCCCGATGTATCCCCCCCTTCGTGACGCTTTTGGGTCGTCGATCACAATAATAAATGACCTGAGTGCGGCCGGGATTGCCGAATTTCGATTTGGCTGTGGGCGTAACCATGAGCGAATGCTGCTCATGGCTATAGGAACGGGAGTGTGCACTAGCTTCGTCACACGAGAGTACGGCCTTTTGCGTTACTCATGGGATGGCTCAGGTGATACGGGGATGATCATTGTCGATCCAAACGGTAACGTTGAGTGCTCCTGTGGCGGGCGGGGCTGTCTGGAGCCGTTGGTTTCAGGCCCAGGGATCAGACGCCGCGCCCTGCTTGAGATTGAACGAGGTAGATCCACGCTTCTCGCCAAGATCAAGACTGAAAAGGGCGATCTCGAAGCGCGCGATGTTGCCGAAGCGGCGTCTGCCGGTGACGCTGTCGCCAAAGACATCATGGATCAGGTTGGCTTTTATCTTGGCGTCGCTCTCACCTCTTATCTCCATATTTTTCGTCCTGATGTGATCGTCCTTGCGGGAGGAGTCGCTCAAGGAGGTTGCCTCTTAATCGAGCCTATTCGCAAAACCATGAATCGCCTTGCTAGCCGTTGGTATCTCGAACACTTTCATGGCATTGAACTTTCATCCCTTGGCACGGAAGGGCAGGCTATCGGAGCTGCCAGTTTGATATTGTCGCCCGTTTAACCATGCTGTGTCAGCTACCGAATGCGCACTGAGCAATCACCTGGAATGAGAGTTTCTTCCACACCCTGCGAGAGAAGTATCCTTTCCGTCGCCATAAAGAGTTCCAAATGACCCAATTGATTTACGCACCTGCGCGCACGCCGACCATATATTTTATCGGCGTCACCACCTCACACTCGTCGATTATGAAAGTATTTCCCGCATGGGCGAAGTATTTGCAACTTGGCAACTGCCAGCTAAACGGAATGGATTTCAAATGGCACGACGAGCCTGAAAGGTATCGCTGCGCGGTGCGGTTCATAAAGGACGATCCGCTTTCACTCGGTGCCCTGGTCACTACCCATAAACTTGATCTGCTGAACGCCTGCCGTGATCAGTTTGACATTTTGGATGAATACGCTGAGCTCATGGGAGAAATCAGCAGTATTTCAAAACGGCAGCATAAGTTAATAGGACATGCAAAAGACCCGATCAGCTGCGGTTTGTCCTTGGAAGCTTTTCTGCCGGCCAACTATTGGACAAAAACAGAAGCCGAAGTCCTTGTTCTGGGCGCCGGCGGCTCATCCAGGGCCATCACATGGTATCTCATGAAGGACACGCACGATAACAATCGCCCTTCAAGAATAATTGTTACCAATCGAACGACACCGCGTCTTCAACAAATGAAGAATATGCACGCCAAGCTGGGAACCAATATCCCTGTTGAATACCGTCACACTCCCACTCCAGAAATGAGTGACCATATTTGCTGTACGTTGAGGCCCGGCTCGCTCGTAATTAACGCAACGGGACTTGGAAAAGACGCTCCAGGATCTCCCCTTACCGGCGCTGCACAATTTCCTGACAACGGCATCGCATGGGACTTTAACTATCGCGGCGATCTGCTGTTCTTAAAGCAGGCTCGTGCACAGGAGACACCGCGAAAACTGAAAGTTGAGGATGGGTGGGTTTATTTTCTTCATGGATGGGCGCGCGTGATCGCCGACGTTTTTCATGTTCAAATCCCGACTGCGGGCCCCGTATTTGATGAGTTGTCGCGAATCGCCGCTAGTGTCCGATAAAGGAGACTTTTTACCCTCAATGAAACAGACACAAAAGAAGAAAGCACAATACTCATAGACTAGTAGCACAGACGTAGATTGTGTGGAATAGAGGACTAAGACGAAGAAAATACTTGTTACTCCGAGATCGGTGACACAGAGCGGCCATGCATCGTTGTCGAAGCTTGAGCAGGCTGGGTACACAGTCGTTCTGTCCCCGGCAGGCAGATTCCCTACGGAAGGTGAGCTTACGCAATTATTGCCGGATTGTGTTGGTTTGTTGGCTGGCGTCGAGCCAGTGACTGCAAAGGTTTTGGAGTCGGCCCAATTTCTGCGCGTAATCAGCCGCAATGGAAGCGGTCTGGATAACATCGATTTGGACGCTGCAAAGAAGTTGAACATCAAGGTGTGCCGGGCGGAGGGCGCTAACGCCCGTGGCGTCGCTGAACTTACCATAGCCTTGATTCTTTCTTTAACCAGAGCGATTCCCGCTACTGATGCCCGATTAAAGCAGGGCGAGTGGAAGCGGAAGAATGGTATCGAACTACAAGGCCGGACATTGGGTCTGGTCGGATGCGGCCGTATCGGCCAGGAAGTCGCCCGCCTGGCCTTGGCGTTTGATATGCGCGTATTGGCGTATGACCCTGTGCAAACCGGATTATTCAGTCCTTCCCTGCTTTTTCGTTATGGTTCCTTGGATGATGTGCTATCTCAATCGGATATCGTGAGTTTGCATTGCCCACCATTATCTGACGGGAGACCGCTGGTTTGTGCTGATACGATTCGAAAAATGAAAAGAGGAGTTTATATCATCAATACGGCCAGAGGGACGTTGTTGCAGGAAGATGATGTTCTGGAAGCCATTAAGCGTGGCCATATTGCTGGCCTCGCTGCGGATGCTTTTCGAGCTGAGCCGCCTGAAGAACTCGAATTGTTTCGGCATGAAAATGTTATTGCTACACCGCATATTGGTGGATTTACCAAAGAGAGTGTAGATCGGGCAATGGAGTCGGCCGTTGATAATTTACTGGCCAATTTGTAAAATGAGAAATGATCTACGACAGAATCAAACAAGCTAAAGTCGTTCCGGTAATCGCCATTGACAATGTCCGTCGCGCATTAGCGCTGGCAGATGCGTTGATGGATGGTGGGCTGCCCGTGGCAGAAATTACATTTCGCACAGAAGCCGCTGCCCAGGTGATATCGATGCTGGCAAAAGAGCGCCCTGATTTGCTGATTGGCGCCGGCACAATTCTTACCATTGACAATCTAAACAAGGCCGTGGACTGCGGCGCGCAATTCGGGGTCGCCCCAGGATTGAATCCCAAGGTTCTTGAAGCCGCATTGAGATTGGGATTCCCCTTTTCACCCGGCATTATGACACCCTCCGATATAGAAATAGCGCTCGATATGGGCGTCTGCGTCTTGAAATTCTTCCCGGCGGAAGCGGCAGGTGGCCTTAAAATGCTTTCAAGCCTGGCTGCGCCTTATGCGCACACCGGTGTGAAATTCATTCCAACCGGCGGAATCGACGTAAACAATTGTCGCGATTATTTATCAAAAACATTTGTATTGGCAGTGGGAGGAACATGGATCGCGACAAAAGAAAATATAGCTGCTGGCGATTGGGGAACAATAAAAAGTAATTGTGAAGACCTGGCTTCCAAATTTGCCTATGATAAGCATTCGGCGAACGAAGCGTAGTGCCGTCAAAGCGTTCTTATCGTCTGAACCATCGACGGGCTTTTCATTCTGGTGGCTGGGACAAGCTGGCTTTGCATTTCAATGTGCGGACACACGTATCTTGATCGATCCTTACTTATCCGACTTTTTAGCTGACAAATACAAAGGGAGTCAATTCCCGCACATTCGCATGACGCCGGAGCCTGTTCGAGCTGAAGAGATTCATCAACTGGATTTTGTGTTGTGTACGCATCGTCATTCAGATCATATGGATCCCGGAACGGCGCCGGTATTGGCGAGGAACAACCGTGACTGTTTGTTTATTATCCCTCGTTCCGAAACGAAAACAGCGATGGAGAGAGGAATTCCTCTAATGCAAATCCGGACCATCAATGCTGATGAGTCCATACAACTTACTTCCGAAATACGCGTTCACGCAATCCCCTCTGCTCACATATACATTGAAACAAATCAAAACAATGAGCATCTTTACTTAGGGTATATCATCAATATCGGGAAAATCACCATCTACCACAGCGGGGACTGCGTTCCCTATCCAGCACTGGTTCACAATCTTGAAAAGCACAACATCGACATCGCATTTTTGCCTATTAACGGACGAGATGCATTTAGAGAAAGTCGCGGTGTTCCCGGAAATTTCACCTTTGAAGAGGCGGTTGATATTTGCCGACAATCGCATATTCCTACATTGCTGCCGCATCATTTTGGTATGTTTGATTTCAATACCGTTGATCCGGCAGAAATTCGACAAAAAATAAGTAGCATTGGCACCGAGGTCAATTGCATTGTGCCGGAAATCGATATGGAATATTCAGTTTGCGACTAATGGAGACTTTGCTCGCCTGCCGCGGCAGTTTGCACGAGGCTGCGCGCCCGCGGGCTCGACGGGCGCCGGTCCCCTACCGATTTAGGGCGTGGGAACATCGATCCAACGTCGCGTCCGATGGCTCTCTAACTCAGCCTTGAGGATCGTGAGTTGCCGCAAACCATCGGCGAACTGCGGGTAATCGGAGCCAGCGCCGGACGCGCCAATCGATGCGTAAAAGCGGCGGAAGAGTTGCTTGAAGGTGTCGCCGTAGCCTTCACCATGGCCACCGGGCAGGTCGGCGTAGCTGCGCGCCTCGGGCTTGAGCAACGACGGATCCTTGAGGATGAGTTGGTTGCCGGTGTCGCGGTGGCCTATCCAGAGTTCATTGGGTCGCTCCTGGTCCCAGGCGGCCGACGATTTTGTGCCGTAAACCTCTATGCTGAGCCGGTTCTTGCGTCCTGCGGAGACCTGGCTGGCGACCATGCTGCCGCGCGTACGCGCGCCCATGCGGAAGATCACCGCGCCGAAGTCTTCCGTATCCACGGCTGTCTCGATGTAGTCTTCCGGGCCGAGCATCTTATTGGCAAAGGTCTCGATCGAGTGTTTAGGCTGCTTGCGCTTGACGTGAAAGGTCTGAAGATCGGCGCAAAGCGAAGTGGTGCGCAGGCCGGTGACATACTCAGCCATGTCAAACCAGTGCGAGCCTATGTCGGCCATAGCTCGCGAAGGGCCGCCGGCTTTGGAGTCGATGCGCCAGTTCCAGTCCGTGTCGTAGAGCAACCAGTCCTGCGAATAGGTGCCTTGGACGATGAGAATCTCGCCTAGGTCGCCGGCTTCGCGCATACAGCGCAACTGCTGCACCATGGGGTAGTATCGCAAACCGTAGCAGACACAGTTCCGTAAACCCTTCTGGGTGGCCAGCGCGACTAGTTCTTCAGCCTCTTCAAGGCTGGTGGCCAGCGGCTTCTCGCAGACCACGTGTTTGCCTGCTTCGAGGGCCTGCTTGGCCATCGAAAAGTGCTGCGCATTGGGCGTGCAGATGTGGACGGCATCAATGGTGGGATCGTGCAGGATTGTCCGGTAGTCCGCCGCCATGGGGATGGCGAAGCCCACCGCCAGACGCTGCGCCAGGTTGCTGTTCGTGTCTACAATGGCAGCGGCCTCCACTGATTCCAACCGTCGCACCGCGTCGAGGTGCACGCGGCCTACGAAGCCTGTGCCGAAGATTGCAGTCTTGATTTGTTTCATCGTGTTCTCAATTCTCTACCCTGTGCTAGACGCACCCGGCGTTCAAATCTTCGACGGAAGAGAGCACCGGAGCGTGAAAGACGCGTGCGCCCACGCCGAAGCCTCTCAAACCGATCGAATCATCTTCTTTTGTCTTCCCGGAGCCGGCTCAGCGCAGCGTAAACATTCATGAAAAAGCGGACAAGGGCAACAACAGACCCTTATATACCAACCGCGGGATATTCAAAAGAGTTGCTTTTCCAATGGAAGGATGAGGCTGATAGTCTTGCTCTTTACCACCGCCGTGAAGACCGAGAAGAGGAATAACATGGAGGAAGAACCCGGAGGAATTCCTGGCAGTTCCACCCGGCCATCGCCGCGTGGCGAGCTACGGCGACGGCGTCATTTTTCGCAGGTTACATATGAATTCTCTTGAGCGTGTAAGAACAGTCCTGGCGGGCGGAATCCCGGATCGTGTGCCCGTTACCCTCCCCAATTTCTTGATGGCCGCGCGCGAAGCGGGCATCCGCATGGAAGACTACCGGGTTGACCCTGAACTCATTGCCCGCGTCCATCTGCAGGCGTTGGAGAAATACCAGCACGACTGCATTATGGTGGATACGGACACCACCATGCTGGCCGAAGCCATGGGTGCCGTGTCGAAATGTGCTCCCAACGAACCCGGCCACATCGAGGCGCCGGCCATCCGCAGCCTCGATGAAGTTGGTCGCTTGCAGGTGATCAACCCTGAAACGGATGGCCGCATTCCTGCTCTGCTCGAGGCTGTCAGGCTGATGTACAAACAAGTGGGCGGCGAAGTTGCCATTCGGGGCAACGCCGACCAGGCCGCTTTCAGTCTCGCCTGCCTGGTGCGGGGCATCGAGGATTTCCTGATGGAGCTCGCCGAGCAGCCGGACAATCCGCGCATCATCCAGCTCTTGGAGATTTGCTACCAAAGCCATCTCGCCGTCCATCGGGCGCTGGCCCAGGCCGGCGCCCACTTCACCTCGCTCGGCGATAGCCTGGGTGGCCCCGACGTCGTTTCCCCCCGCATGTTCGACCGCTTTGCCCGTCCGTACGAGGAACGCCTGGTGAAAGACCTTGCCGCGGATGGCATTTTCGTGGTGATTCACATTTGCGGCGATGCCAACAAAATCCTCGCCATGCTGGCAAAATACGGATCCTGTGGCTTCGAGCTCGACTACAAAACCGATGCTGCGAAAGCCAAACAAACCGCCGGGCAGCGTCACGTGCTGTATGGAAACATCGACCCCAGTGGCGTCCTGGCTCGGGGGACGGTCGCGCAGGTGCGGGAAGCAGCCTGCAAGCTCATCTCCGTCTGGAAGCCGAATGGGCGCTTCATCCTCACTGCCGGCTGCGACATGCCAGCGACTACGCCGCCTGAGAACGTTCACGCCCTGGTTGCAATGGCAAAGGAGTGCGGAGTCTACGACTAGCCAAGGCTGATGCGGCGCGATAGGGGTCACCGCCATGCGGTGCCGGATTCCGGACCGTCACTTTTGTCAGCGAGCGGAGCCGCTCTTCGAAAGGAACCATGACCGATCTCAAGAAACTTCACCAAGCAATTCTAGATGGCAACGCCCAACTTTCTGCCGACGAGACTGCGCGCGCGCTCGAGGCGGGCCTCGACCCGATAACTATTATCGAGGGCACGATGATTCCAGCCATGGACGAGGTGGGACGACTCTTCGAATGCCAGGATTATTTCGTTCCAGAACTTTTGTTATCCGGCAGGGCGATGAAATCTGCGATGCAACTGCTGCGTCCGCTTCTGGCAAAAAGCGGGGCCCAGCCAGCAGGCCGCGTCGTCATCGGCACTGTAAAAGGGGATTTGCACGATATAGGGAAGAACCTGGTTGCCTCCATGCTGGAGGGCGGAGGCTTCGAAGTAACCGATCTCGGTACCGATGTGCCTCCCGACAGGTTCATCGATGCGATACAAGAAAAGAATGCCGACATTATCTGTCTTTCCGCCCTGCTCACGGTCACGATGCCGGCTATGAAGACAACGATCGAAGCGTTGGCTCGCGCTGGCGTCCGCGATAAGGTCAAAGTTCTGATCGGTGGCGCGCCAGTGACTCCCCAATACGCCCGAGATATAGGAGCGGACGGCTACGGCGAGAATGCACCCGCAGCGGTCGCCCTTGCTCGAAAACTGGGTAAGGCTTCGTTGCGGGCGTAGAGTGCCAGCGATGGCTGGCTGTTCCACGCCCTGCTTTGCCACGAACATATTTCTGAATTAACCCGAGACCACATAAACTCGCCTCATCCGTTAAGCCGGTAGCGGGCGAACGCCATCATCTTGGCGTATATATATTGGAAATCGGGGTCGGCAGCGAGCTCGACATGCCGCGACAGTGCCGCAATCTTCCGCAACCGCGCGTGACGCGTGGAAGGCGTCAGTAACAGTGCGCGCACGCCGCGCAACGCGCTGTTACCCACCGGTTCCACCGCCAAGTCCTCAGGCAGCAATCCGATGGCGCGCGCGCTCGTCTGGCGGATGTAATTGCCGAACGCGCCCGCCAGGTAGAGTTTTTCGACGTCTCCGCCGGCGAGCATGCGCAGACCCGCCGCCATCGCGCCTTTGGCCAGTTGCAGCTCGCGAATGTCGCTCTGCGACAGTGAGAGGCCCTCGGCAAGCGCCAAGCGCTTGTCGGCGTTGGTCAGACGGCCGTTGGCGCCAATCAGCCCCAGTTCTACGCCGCACGCCGCTGCGTCCACCAATCCGCTGCCACAGATACCACGCGCCGTTCCGCCACCGATGACGTGGCAATCGAGTCCGCCGTCGTCTACACGCACCGTATCGATTGCTCCCGTGCCCGCACGCATTCCCACGCCGATGCGCCCGCCTTCAAAAGCCGGGCCGGCCGCGGTCGACGCACACACAATTCCCTGAGCCGATCCCACCACCACCTCACCATTCGTGCCGATGTCGAAAAGCGCGCATGGCCGCGTCCGCTCGTCGAGTTGCGTGGCCACGATGCCGCACAGCAGATCGCTGCCGACGAATCCACCCAGGCAGGGTAGGAATTCTACCGGCCCGGGCCATCCGAAGCCTGGATCATCGAAGCGGTAGCCGCCCAGGGTGGGTGAGGCGAACGGCGCTCGGGTCAGCGGCTCGACATCGAGGCCGCAGAAGAGATGGTGCATCGCCGTATTGCCCGCGACCAGTACCTCGCGGAGCGGTTCGCCGCCCAGCATCCCTCCGAGCGCTTCGCGGATGAGGAGGCCCAATTCGCCCGGCCGGTGCAAGTCGTATTGCAGGCGGCTCATCACATCGGCCCCGTAGCGCGCCTGCGGGTTGAGCGCGGTTTCCACCCGCTGAACTTCGCCGCTGGTGAGATCGACTATCTGGACCACGAGCGTCGTTGTACCGAGGTCGATAACCGCACCCTGTCCCGGACGCAGTTCGATAGGTACCTGCGCTTCGTCGGTGAGCACGCGCAGAGACCACTGCTCCACTTCGACCACAACGCATTCCGCCGCGGACGCGCAGCAGGCTAAACGCCAGCCGTCATTGATCTCTTTCTCGCCGAGCGCTTGCCGCATCGTCGCGGTGACCGGAACCTCGCCTGCGAGCACCCGCACCTTGCAACCACCGCAGGCGCTCTCACCGCCACAGGGGAATTCGACGCCCGCCGCAAAGAGCTGGTCGGCCAGCGTCCGCCGCGCTTGGGGATGGAGTTCGAGCTTCACGAGCGGCTACGCGCAAACCGCGTCATGGCTTCACCTTTACCACACCCGTGTCGTAGCTGGCCACGATGCGCTGGCCCGGTTCGGTGACAACAAATTCATCTTCCGCCCACTCGCCTGCGACCATGCGCCGCAGCCACGCCAGGTTGCCCGGCAGCCGTTCGAAAGTCCAGCCGTTCTCCTGGGCTTCAGCGGCGGCCTCGGCAAGAAATTTCCCGCCTGCCTCGAGTCCCGTCTCGATGAACGTGAGCTTGCGGTACTGCGATCGGTAGCGCGTCATCTCTTCGTGGAGGTAACGCCCGTTGTCCTCGCCGTACTTGCGAATCATCGCTTCCAGTGGTTCGTCGAACCTCACCGTGTTGTGCGTCAACTGCTGCAGGCCTTTGCCGCGCTCCAGCCAGCCGGTCGACCGGTAGTAAGTGCCAGGGTTGCCCTCGAAGTATGTCTGGTAGCGTTCGCGGCTACCCATCAGCAGCGCGATGCAATCGGGCGCGCGCGGGAGCACCAGACGCGTATGCCGCGCGGTCAGCCCATCAAGCCCATTGCCGCAGAGTCCGTAACCGAGCAGAATCGCTTCGTAAACACCTTCCGGCACGCGGTCCACAAATCCCTGAATCTTTTCCGCCATCGGTTTGCTGCCCAGGTCGTGCAGTCCCTTCGGCAGAAATTCCAAGTCCACCTGATGCGGTGAATGGGTACAGGCGTCGCACATTTCGCGGAACAGAACTTCGCAACTGATCAGCTTGAGGTGCATTGGGCACTCACCGGGGCGCCCCGCAGAGACGCGGGGTTGGCTCGAGAATCAACTTATATCACGGCTGCCGGGATCACGCCTGCAATACCGCGTCCCGCTGCTGCACGTCAACCAGGAAAACGATTACCGTAACCGCTTACGTAAAAACGGTTGCCTTGTGACATACGGGGTGTTAGGGTGGCAAGGAAAATCTTAATGGTGGTATCGCCTCCTGCTCCAAAGGTCGCTTTTGAACAGGCGTCGTAATTCTCCAGCCACAAGATCAAGGTGCTGTGAACCGAAACGATCTGGGGCAAAGAGGTAAGGAACGGAGAAAAAATGCCAGCCGGTATCAGGGACGTCGCAGAGAGAGCGGGCGTTTCGGTCGCCACGGTGTCGCATGTTTTGAACCGGACCCGTTACGTTGCTCCACAAACCGAGCAACGTGTTCTACTCGCCATTCGGAAGCTGAAGTATTACAAAAATGTTCATGCGGGCAGGTTGGCGCGTGGCAGCAGCGAATTCTTTGGGCTGATAATTTCCGATATAGAGAATCCCTTTTTCCCAAAAATCATTAAGAGCTTTGAGGCGGAAGCAGTGAAACATCGGTTTGACATCCTCCTCTGCACTACGAACTATGATCCCGACCGAACGCAGATGGCCGTGCAAAAGATGATTGAAAACAGAGTGCGCGGCGTGGCAGTCATGACGGTATCGATGGATCCGGCCATCGCGCGCGAACTCAAAAAGAGTCAGATTCCGGTTGTCTTCCTGGAGTTGGGGCTGGTTGAGAGGTACATCAGCAACATTCACATAAACTACGCGAAGGGGTCATCCCAGACAATCGAATACCTTTACAAACTCGGCCACCGGGCATTCGCCTTCATCTCCGGACCCCGGGAACGCCCGTCTTCTCTGATGTACGAACAAGTATTTGCGGAAGCGCTCCAGCAACTAGGCTTGCCTGCGCATCAGAACGTCGTGGGCAATAATAAGGTGGAAGGAGGAATCGCAGCAGTCCGGACCCTCCTCGCCCAGCCTCACTTCCCAACCGCTATCTTCTGCAGCAACGATATGACCGCGGTCGGAGCGGTGGTGGCGCTGGAGGAGGCTGGCTTGCGCGTGCCGGAGGATGTGTCCGTGGTCGGGACTGACGATATCGAATTTGCCCGTCTCGCCCGTCCCTCTCTTACCACTATTCGTATTCCACGCGAGCAACTCGGCAAATTGGCGTTCGAAGTGCTAGACAAAATGCTCCGCTCAAGCCGGCGCATAGGCCGAGAGCATGTTTTGGACACTGAGTTGGTGGTGAGGCAGTCGACCGCGTCCGCTCCGACCCGAGCGGGAGAAAAAACCAGTACGTCGTCAACCGCATAGCTGGCGGCAATTGAATCGGATTTCGGGACAGAAGCGCAACCCATTTGCCTCAGCTTCGTAGCTTCTCGGATCTCTGCACTACGCCACCTTTTTCACCCTTAGCTGGCCATGCTCGATCAGTCCGCTCAGCGCTTCGCAGACACCTTCCATCGAGCTGTAACGTGGTCGATAGTCAAGCAGCTTTTGGGCTTTGGAGAGGCTGCAATTCGAGCTATGCGCCAAGTGGTCCCAGGTCTCCTGCGCTTCTTCGGCAGAGACCGTGGCTCGATACTCTTCCCAAGAGACAAATCGCAGGCGCGCGGGTTGGCCAAACCAGGCAGCCAAGGATCCCGCAAAACCCCGCACCGTCATCGCCGCTGGGGAGACCACATGGAAGCTTTCGCCCACCGAGGCATTCCGGTTGGCAATCGTCTTCATGAAGGCTTGCGCCACATCGTCCGCGTGAACGTGATGCAACGTCTCCAGCCCCTGGTGTGGCATCAGCAATTCTTCTCCCCGGGCAAGTTTGCCGTACACTTCAAGGCTGCAAGTGCCCAAAGGACCCAGCGGCACCCAGCCCGGTCCCACGATGTGACCGGGCAGTATGGAGGTTGCCGGGAAACCGCGAAGCTGGGCCTCTTCTATGAGATAGGCTTCGAGTTGCGCTTTCTTGATGCCGTACTCGCCAAAAGGACGACGCGGCAAGTCTTCCGTCATGGGGACGGTAACGGGGTAGCCGTGGACCCAGATGGTCCCGCAACTGATGAAATGGCGTATCTTCCCGCGCAAGGCCTCCACCAACTGCCGGGCGGCAGCAGCATCAAAACAGATCATGTCAATGACAATGTCAGGCTTGAGCCGACTCACGTTCGAACCGAATGTACCGGCGGCATCTTCCGCCTCGCGGTCCATGATGACCTGCTGCACTTTCTTCCATGCTGGGTCGGGCAGGTAGGGCTTGGCTTTTCCTCGGTGGACGCAAACCACCTCGTAGCCCTCGTGTATCAGTCGCGGAATGAGAAACGTCCCTACATGACCCGTTCCACCAATCACCACAACGCGCATCTATATACCCCGCTTAATCCGGAATCTCCATTTTGCAAGGCGTATCATCTGGCGGTCCAGCCGCCATCGATCAGGATGGTGTGCCCGGTGATCAGCGACGCGGCTGGCGAGGCGAGAAAGACTACCGCACCCGCAACGTCCATCGGCTCGCCGATTCGATGCAACGCGGCGATGCGCTCGATCACGTCGCTCCGGAAGGCTGGGTCGGCCAAGGCGGGTTCGGTACCAGGCGTGCGAATGAATGTGGGCGCAACCGCATTCACTCTGATGTTGTACTTACCCCACTCAACGGCAAGACATTTGGTCAAGTGCGCTATGGCGGCCTTGGTCATGCAATAGACCGATTCCGTCGGGAGCGCAACAAAGCCGGCTTGGGAACTCATGTTCACGATGCATCCCCGCTGCTGGCGAATCATCACGCGTGCGGCCGCCTGACTGGCAAAGAATGTCCCCTTCAAATTCACGGCGAGGGTCAAGTCAAAATCTTCCACGCGCACGTTTTCCGCAGCGTTTTCCGGCCCCAGACCAGCGTTGTTGATGAGGATGTCGAGGCGGCCGAAGTGCGCAATGCTGTCATCGACCGCCCGGGAAACCTCATCGAGCCGTGTCATGTCCATCTGCAAAGGCAACGCCCGCCGGCCTGTCGCCTCGATTTCCTTCGCCAGTTCGCCTCCGGTGGTCACATCCCGTAAACCGAGCGCCACGTCAGCGCCAGCGTGGGCGAGGGCCAACGAAATCGCACGGCCCAAGCCGCGAGCCGCACCAGTTACTAATGCGACATCGCCCCTCAAGTCAAATCGCGGAAAATCATTCGCCATGGCAAAACTCGCTCGAACCTGTCGTCCCGCACTAAAGTTCTGATACGCCTCTATATCTCTTTCCTCAAATGCAAGCAGGAGGCTCCGAAGAGCCTCCTGGAAGTTCTGGAGCTAACCGTTCTCTGCTGCGCAGACTAGAACAGAAGCTTCAGTGAGAGCTGACCGATGCGCGCCTGCTGAGTTGACAGCGCGTTGCCGAATCCGAATGGCGACGTGCTACCGGCACCGCTGATGTTGCCATTTACAGCATTGAACTGGGTATGGTTGAAGAGATTAAAGAACTCCGCCCGGAACTCGAGCCTCGTTGTCTCACTTAGCCGGGTATCTTTCAGCAGTGCCATATCCCAGTTGTTCAGGCCCGGACCGTGAAAGAACCGCCGCGGGCTTCCCAGCGTTCCAATCGGTTCCGTAACAAACTGCGAGCTGTCAAAGAAGGGCGCGTTGCCGGTGCGTGGGTTCTCGTGATGAATCGAAGTGCCGGTAAACAGCGGTGTATCCATGCCAATCGGCAAGGGGCCGGAATTTGCAGTACCCAGCAAGGAGTTGTCGTCCGTCTCATACAGCGTGACCGGAAGACCGGTGGCAAATCGCGTAATGCCGCTTAGCTGCCAGCCCCCGGTCAGCCGTTTCGGACCTCCCAGCTTTTCAAAAGGCAGGTTGTACGAGTAACTGAAAACGAAGTTGTGCGTCTGATCGAAGGCTGAAAGCGCCCGGCTCAACTTGTGGTTGAATGGGTTTACCTGCTCACCATACGCGGACGAATCGTCCAGCGACTTGCTAAACGTGTAACCCGCCAAAAAGCTGAACGACTTCGTCGTGCGCCGCAGATTTACTTGCAGCGAATTGTAGGCGGATACGCCGTTGGTGATGAAGTAGCCGTTGCTGGTGAAGTTCATCGTCCCAGCGGCGAGGTTCGGAGCCAGGCCCGTACGGGTACCGACTACCTCATTGCAATTGCCCGAGCCACACGGGACGGTGGTAACGATTCCTGCGGCTATGGCTGCGGCTGGCGCAGCCACTCCAAGGGGTAATACGTAGGTATTGTTCTCGCCGGTAGGGCCGCACCCATACTGCTGAAGGGCGAGACAGATCGCCGGACTTCCGGGATTGGCTTCCTGGTCTGAAAGTAGCCGGTGCGCTTGCGTTCCCACGTAACTTAACGTTAAGAGAGTGGACGAGGAGAATTGGCGCTGAATCGAAAGCTCATACTCCTCGGCGTAAGGTAACCGATTCGTGGGTTTGAAGCCTGGCGAAGCTCCAATCGGAAGAAATCCAGCAGTTGTGAAATTGAGGTTTTGCGGTACCGGAAGCTGGATGGGGAACGGGTTATTGGAGATAACGCCGTTCGTCCGGTTTTGGAAGGGATTCGCGAAGGTTGGGGTGCTAGGGCTGTAATAGTCCCCGTAGGGAGCGTCTCCAATCTCGTTGAAGTCAGTTGCACCTTCAAAGGACGTGTAGAACAATCCGTAACCCGCGCGAATGCTGGTTTGTCCGGCTCCGGTCAGCTTGCCGAGCCATCCACTGCCGCTTGGTGAGTAAGCGAGGCCAAGCCTCGGGGCAAAATTGTTATAGCGTGTGGGCGCCAAAGTGCGAGGGATGCCAGGGTCGCCGGGGAACACCCAACCGATAGGCGAACCCGGAAATACTTTGGACTGCAGACCGGGAACTATGGTCTCGATTTCGTTATGCTGTTCGTACCACGGAGTGGCGAATTCCCAGCGCAATCCGTAGTTGAAGGTCAAGTTGGAAGTGGTTCGCCAGCTGTCCTGTCCGTAGAGACCCATGTACCGGTTGCGGCCGTTGGATGCTGGGGTTTGTCCCTGGTTGTAACCGGACGGCGCCCCCAGCAGAAAATCCGCTATGTCAACCCCCGTCTCGGTACCGGTATTAAATAGGTAATTGCCGTTTTCAATGTTGAGGAGCGCTTCCTGAAGTTGAGTGTAATGATAGGTGCCCCCGAACGAGAGCGTATGCGTGCCCACCACTTTGCGATAGTTATCCAGCACCTGGTACGTATTCTCCGTCAGTCCAAAGACGCGGCTCAGAACTCCGAGATTGAAGTTGTTGAAATCGAGCTCCGGAACACCTTCAATGCTCGGATCGAGCGGGGTGATGCCGGTGAAACCCAGCGAGGCTAAAGTGACTCCGGTTCCTCCCGAGGGGGTGGTCACATTCTTGCTGCGAACATACTGGATGCGGAACTCGTTGACCGACGAGTTGCCGAAGGCTTTGGTATCACCCAGGTTGATGACTTGCGATCTGCCCTTGGACAGCGAACCAAAACCGGGTACCGAGGAAGCCACGGTATACGGGTTCTGCAGGTTATATTGATCAAAAAAATAGTAGGCGGAGAGCATGCCGACGCGCGCGTTGGCGTCCACGCGGCCACTGGTTTTATCGTCGCGCAGCCGTTGTGAAAATGCTGAAGTGCTGAAAGACCCGCCCTCGCTGGAGGGAATGTATTTGAGAAGATTCGTCGCGATCGGCGAAATCGCTGTAGTGGGAATCTTACCAGTCGGGAAAACGTCGGAGTAAAGCTCTCCCACCGTCACGGGATACCCCAGTTCGCTAGTAAGTTGGTCGGCCCAGTAGGCGCCATTGACCTTTCCAGTCATTTGCGGCCCAGTTGCGTTGGAGAAGTCGCCGCCAAGTTCCTCGGGCGTGGGGACCGAAAAAGTTGTGCTTACCCCTTGCACCACCCGGTTTCCTTGATAATCCCCGAAGAAAAATATCTTGTCGTGTTTAATAGGCCCGCCGAAGGTGCCGCCAAATTGATTCTGATGGTACGCTCCCCGTGTCGGAACAAAATAATCGCGTCCATCCAGGTTGGTATTGCGGAGAAACTCGAACAAATCGCCGTGATACCCGTTGGTTCCCGATTTCGTGATGACGTTGATCTGACCGCCACTATAGTTGCCGTATTCGGCGTCGAAGTTATTGGTGATGATGCGAAACTCCGCGATCGAATCCAGGTTGGGAATGACCGCCGTACCGCCGAAACCGGCTTCCTGCACGATCGCTCCATTGAGAAGAAATCCGTTGTTTGCCTCTCTCATGCCGTTTACCGAAAGATTTCCGGCGTTCAGGTCGCCCGACACCGGGGTCACAGCGAATCCCGCGGCTATGAAATTCGACCCGGTGTTGGCAGCGCCACCGCCGCCTCCACCTATTCCCGAGGCGGCCGAGCTTACGCCCGGTTGCAACGACAGCAAGTCGGTGTAGCTTCGCGACACCAGGGGTACGCTCGTCATCTCGTTTCCGCTGATTACTTCACCTAACTGGGTGGTGGTGGTTTCCACGTGCGCCGCAGTGCTCGATACCGTCACCGCCTCCTTGACGTCACCCACCTGCATGACGACATCAACCGTTACCGCGGAATTGACGTCCAGCAACACGCCAGTCTCGCGGAAGGGCCTGAATCCAGATTGCTGCACTGCAACGTCGTAATGGCCCAGCGCTAGTGACGGGAAGGTGAAGTACCCTTGTTGGTTAGTGTGCAGTGTTTGGGCGATACCGGTTTCGACATTAGTGGCAGTGACCATCGTTCCCACAAGCGCCGCGCCACTTGGATCCGTCACCGTGCCAGAAATGCTCGCCGTCACTGAACCCAGAGCACTTCCGCAGAATAGAAGCAGGGCTGCGAACAGCGGCAGCACCAACGGCATCATGCTCCGGCGTCGGCCGGAGGGAATTCGTTTTCTACTGCTCATTGCGCGCTCGGCATGACGGCTGGTCTCAGTCGGTGTTTGTGAGAGAACGAAGATGCCAAACGAGCGTCCGTTCCTGATCTGCTGTCTGTCCATGTCATTTCTCCTTATATCCTGAATCTCTTTATTAAAACGTATTAATAGATAATAAATACTCGATCAACGACGCGCGTCAAGTCTAAAGCGGGAGTTGGAAAAGGCACAGTGACACAAATCACAGGTGCGCGGTCAAACCGGATTTCTGGCCTCTTCGGCTGACTGTCAGTGCATGTTTCCGGCGTCCCGGCAAGCGAACTCAACAGCACTCCCTGGAATGAGATCACCAGCCGCCACCGCGCTTCGACGTTCCCCCTCTTCACAAAGCCCTCACCAATCACCGCTGCTGCCCGCAAATTCACTTACGAAAATCTCCACCGAATTCAGACCAAAACGCCGACACCATAAAGATCTGTACGCCTTCGTCAAATTGCGAATACGACACTCGTTCATTCGGAGGATGCCGCCGTCTGTTTGACCAGCGGGACCACCGCCGCATCAATCCAGGTATCGTTCTCTCCGCCCGGCACACCGGCAAACAGCCACCAGCGCTCCACGTGCTCCACCACTTCTCCCGGTTTCAATTCGACCAGAGGCCCAAGCGTCTCCAACTCGATGAAGTCAGGGTTGGCGAACACTTCGAAATTGCAGCCGAAATCGGGATACTGCGCGCCACCGATGACCGCCGCGCGTTTAATGAAGAAATAACCTTCCCTGAAATAAGCTCCCCAGCCAGCCGAGTTGTATATGCCGCCCATCTGCTCTTGGAATCGGCCTTTGGGATTCGCAAGATGCCGCAACTGGATATAGGATGTGCCGAGTACCCAGCGCGGGTCGGCAAAGTCCGTGTAGGACCAGACGCTGAAAACTCCCACCGGAAGATAGTGATCCTTATCCTGTGCAATCCTGGGAGAAAGGGGCAGGATCGTGCGTCCGCCCGCCCCCATCATCGTGGGCGACCACGGCGCAAGCGTGGTCGAGCGCTGGTCTTCATTCCTTACGCGGTGCGTGATTCGAACCTGCGAACCCGTCGCCGCCAGTTCGATCTCAAGTTCCTTCTGCAGGTTGGTGCCTGGAGGCAACTCCTCTCGCTGCGCCGTGAAACGAGTCGCGTTGCCGTGTTGAGAAACTGCGACCCGAGTGTTGTCCGGATAATAAGTTCTCTCCACTTCGGGCGAAGCCCACAAGCGGTGGCCACCATACAGGCGGAACTCGGAACCTCCAGTTTTCCCCGCCTCTTCTGCGACTTCATGGAGCAGGTTCTCTCCGTTGCGAAATCCATAGAAGAGAATCCGTGGACCGACATCAGCGGTCACGACCAACTCGACCACGCCATTGGACAATCTATACGCGTTGTCCCAGCCCCGGTATGAGATACGCTCGAGCATGGTCGGGAAATTTGCCTTACACAAGTTCCTTTGCGTTCTTCTGGATCTTGCCCAGAGCCACCGCGATTTCGTGCATGTCTTCTTCATCTCCCAGCAGCGCCGGCTGCGGAATCCAAACCGTCTCCCAGGCCGCTTTGTGGGTCACCGGGAACTTCTTCCCCAGGAACGCATGCTTCTCTTTGGCCTGCTTTCCGCTGAGGCGCTTCCGGTAGTTGCCGTTGCGGAACATGTCCAACTTGTGAAGCGGCGGGTAGCTTGCCTGGTTGGGAATGCCTTCCGCGTTCATGGCTTCGATAAGACGCTCCATCGACAAGCCGGCAAATTCTTTCTTATTCACGTGGAAAATGTAGGCATACTGCCCGTTGCGCGTGCAACGTTCGTCCAGCTTTTGCGGCGTAATACCAGGGATTTCGCGCAACAGGCGGTCCAGCAGCCGTGAGTTTTGATGGCGCCGCTTGGTCTGCTCGTCGAGACGGCTCAACTGCACGTTGAGAATGGCGCCCTGCCATTCGCTTAGCCGGTAGTTCGATCCATAAATGAAGTGGCTGTAGAACCACTCGCCGGGCATGCGGCCACAGTCGTGCACGGAGCGGGCCTGCACCTCGAATTTGTCATTATTGGAAATGATGATCCCGCCTTCGCCGGCAGTGATCAGCTTGCTCGATTGAAAACTGAAGGTCCCCGCCACTCCAAAGGTCCCAACCCGCTGGCCGCGCCATTCACTGGCTTGCGCGTGCGCCGAATCCTCCACCAACGCCAAGCGCTTGCGCTTGGCGATTTGCTGCAGCCGATCGAGATCCGCGGGATGTCCACCCATGTGCACCGCGATGATTGCCTTCGTTCTGGGAGTGATTGCGGCTTCCACCAGGTCGGGATCAATGCAGTACGTCTCCGGGTCGATATCCACCAGTACCGGGAGCGCATTCGCAAACAAAACCGCGCTGGCGGTAGCGACAAACGTAAAGTCCGGCAGAATCACTTCGTCACCGGCGGTGATGCCGAGCCCCGCCATGGTGACTTCGAGCGCGGCGGTTCCGTTGGTCACGGCGATCCCGTGGCGAGCTCCGTGAAACTTGGCAAAGGCGCGTTCGAACTCCAGCGTTTTGGTCCCGGGCGTCCGCCACCAGACCCGGCTCTTCAAAACTTCTTGCAGAGCCTGTTCTTCATTCTTGTCGTAGTACGGCCACACAGGAAACGCCTTGCCTTTTGCTTTCTTCCCCCCGAGCAATGCCAGCGTAGACATTTCTCTTTCTCCTTGCCGAGCACTTCGCAATAACGAAAATTCTGGTGCGTGCGTCGAAAAGAATCGTCTGGAGTACACGCAACACACACCATCAAGTTTTCATTGACGGCACAGTGTAGCGCATGTTACGAAATAAGTAAACGGTTACGGTAACCGTTTGCCTTTTGATCCCAAAGCCATACCATCCGCTGGCAGGAGGTCAGCGTAAAGAATGAAGACGCATCGGTTGCTCGAAGATATTTTGCACCAGCCGGAGTCCCTGCGGCGGATGGCAGACTATCAATTTGGTGAAGGCCGCGCTGCTTTGAACCGCGCCGCGGACCTGCTGCGCGGCGCCCCCCGCGTGATTCTTAGCGGGATGGGAAGTTCCCTGTGCGCATGTATTCCTCTGGAGCACTACCTCGGTTCCCACGGAATCCAAGCCACAACCATAGATACAGGAGAACTGTTGCATTTTCGGCAGTCGGCCTGCCATGGCGCGGTCACCGTGCTGGTTTCTCAGTCTGGCGACACCATCGAAACCGCCAAACTGCTTCCGCTGCTCAAGGCACAGGGCGCCACGGTCATTGGGGTGACCAACAAACCCGAAGGACGGCTCGCTCGAGAAGCGGACCACACTATGCTCATAGGGAGCCAGCCGGACAAGGGGGTTGCCTTGCAAACGTATGTGTGCACACTGGCGACCCTGTTATTACTCGGCGCCGCGGTTGGGAATGAACTCGGCGAGCAATGGCGACGCGACCTTGATGATCTAGCGGAAGCGTTTAGTTCGGCGTTGGAGCGCATTCTGCCGGAAAGCGAAGAGTGGCGTCCCTTCTTCGAGCGAGCCTCATTAATCTATTTGCTGGCCAGGGGACCCTCGTTCGCATCCGCCCTGGAAGCGTCAATTCTTTTCAATGAAGTCACCAAGTTCCCCGCAGTCGCGAAGACCGCGGGCAGTTTCCGGCACGGGCACATAGAGGTTGCCGACCCGGATTTCCGTGGCGTAGTCTTCGCGTCCCAGGAATGCACACGCGAGATCGATCTCGGACTGGCTCGCGATTTGGCGTCGTTTGGCGGCCAAGTGCGAGTCGTGGCACCCGCCGGAAAAGTGTCTGGCAACGATCACCTCTCGTATTGGCTGACGCCTTCAACTCCAGAGATCCTGGCGCCCGTGTTGGAAATCATCCCCTTGCAGGTTGCATCGTATCAGTTGGCCTGCTGGCGAAACGTTCCCCCGGGAGAGTTTCGAAATGTTGGCCCCGTTATACTGACGGAAGATCAATTCAACCGGGTGCGATGAGTGCCGGTACGAGTCAGGCGTGCCAGTCTGGGAACGGAGTGCCGCGCGGCTCGGGTCACGATCCCCTGAATGGGCTCTGCACGACCACCAATGTCGCCGGGAGGTCGCCTGAGAACGAGCAGATTCCGGGGTGCGCTGGTCAATCTGAAACAGTTCCTGGAAGGCTTTGATTTCCTTGAAACGCACCGTGACAAATTTCGTGGCTGGCGGACCGTGTCCCTTCGAGGGTTACGGACTGCAAGGCCAGGCGAACATCTGTGATCGTCCACTTTCCGCAAAGGATGGTAGCCCATGAACCTGAGGCGCGTCTTCGACCTCTCGCATACTCTTATGCCTGGCCGCGAGGAATATCGGCTAGAGATCGATACCCGTTTGGTAGACAAGTGGGAGCAGTTTTCCAAGTACCCACGGATTGGCGACAGTTGGTACATCATTTCAGAGGTGACTCTGAACACCCACACGGGTACGCACATTGAATTTCCCTATCACCATGTCAAGGAAGGTCAGGACGCCGCCACTTTTCCGTTGGAACATTTGATTGGGCCAGGCCTTGTGCTTAACGTGTCGGAATGGGGCGACGGACAGGAGATCACCCTGGACGGCCTGAAACGGGTAGCTGGGGGAAGGATTCAACCCGGCGACATCCTGTACTGTTACACCGGTTGTGACCGCTTTTATCGTACCGAGCACCAACACCGCCGGCCATCGTTTTCAACGGAAACCATCCAGTGGCTGATCAGAGAGGCAAAGATCAAAATCCTGGGCGTTGACGCTTCCGGGATCGAACTGCGAAATCCGCAGGGGGGGCCTTACCCTGGCCAGCCCAACCACGAAGCCTTGCTGCAAGCCGGGGTCCCGATTATCGAATACATGACCAACCTGGAACCCTTGATCAACCAGCGTTTCCTCACCTTCGTCCTGCCCTTGAAGGTGACCGGTGCGGAAGCGTTTCCCGTTCGGGTGATCGCGGTGGAGGATGAATCGTGAACGATAACCCTCGAACCGATCCGGAGGTGCCCCGGTTGGACTTGACCGGTGTGGATCAGGTGCGGCTGCTGTCGATGTACCGCCGGATGCTGCAAGCGCGCGAGTTCGAGGAGCAACTCTATTACCTCTTCCTGACCACGGAGATGCCAGGCACCATGCACCAGTCTACCGGGCAAGAGGCGGTCGCCGTGGGTGTAATCGGTGCGCTGAATGACGATGATTGGGTAGCTAGCACCCATCGTGGACATGCTCATTGCATCGCCAAAAGCGTCCCGCTTAACGAGATGATGGCGGAAATGTTCGCGCGGCGCACCGGCAGTTGCAGAGGCATGGGCGGGTCGCTGCACCTGACCGATTTCCGCCGGGGAATGCTGGGCGCGTTCGCCATTGTGGGTGCCGGAATCCCGATCGCAGCCGGGGCAGCCCTGTCCGCGCGGGTCCGGAAGACTGGCCAGGTCGCCGTCGCCTTCTTCGGGGACGGGGCCATCAACGAAGGCCTGTTTCACGAGACCTTGAACATGGCTGCGCTGTGGCGGCTGCCGGTGATATTCGTCTGTGAGAACAACCACTTCGCTCTTTCCCTCACGGTCGAGCAGTCGTCCGCCGTTTCGAATCTCGCGTCTCGAAGCGCGGCGTACGGCATCCCCGGCGAGAGTGTGGATGGCAACGACGTTGTCGCGGTTTACCGCACCGCGACCAGGCTCGTTGAGCGGGCCCGGCGAGGAGATGGTCCCAGCCTCCTCGAGTGTGTTACCTATCGCATCCGCGGACACTCGCGCTTTGAGCCATCGCCCTACCGTCGGCCAGAAGAGGTGGAGGCCTGGCGGCGGCGGGATCCAATCCGACGGCTGGAAGACGCGCTGCAGGCCGCCGGTTGGACTTCAGCGAGCGAACTCAATCGCATCCAGCTAGAGGTCAAGGCGGAGTTGGAAGCTGCCATCGCGTTTGCCCGGGCGAGCGAGCCCGTTCAACCAGACGACTTCTGGAACTATGTATCGGGTGATGAATCGAATGCGTAGCCTAACCATGGCGGAGGCTATCCGGGAAGCTCTCGCGCAGGAAATGCGGCGCGACCCCGCCATTATCCTGCTGGGCGAGGACATTGGCATCTTCGGGGGAGCGTACCACGTTACGGCTGGCCTGCTCGAGGAGTTCGGGCCGGAACGGGTTTGGGACACCCCCATTTCGGAAGCGGGGTTCATGGGCATGGCCATCGGCGCGGCGCTCACCGGCCTGCGACCCGTGGTCGAGTTCCAATACGCTGATTTTCTGTTTTGCGCGATGGACCAGATTGTCAATCAAGCGGCGAAAATACGGTTAATGTCCGGCGGGCAGGCCCGGGTGCCACTGGTTATCCGCGCGCCGCAGGGGGCGATGGGGCGAGGTGCCCAGCATTCGCAGAGCGTTGAAGCGTGGTTCGTCCACACGCCCGGCCTTAAGGTCGTCGTGCCCTCAACCCCTTATGACGCGAAGGGCCTTCTGATCACCGCCATCCGCGACCCCGACCCCGTTTTGTTCCTCGAGCACAAGTCGTTATACGGCACTACCTCGCCGGGTGGAGGCAAGGTGTCCGCTGACCGGAGCTTCGCTCAACTCGGCGGGGACGTTCCTGAAGAGGCTTACAGTCTTCCTTTCGGCTGCGCAGATATCAAGCGCGCCGGAACTGACGCGACCATCGTCGCGACGATGTCGATGGTCCATCGTGCACTCGCCGTGGCGGAACGATTCGCCGCTGAGGGCATCGAGCTCGAGGTCGTGGACCCGCGGACTCTGGTTCCCTTGGATCTGGAGGCTATCCTGGGTTCGGTCCGAAAAACCCATCGAGCCGTCGTAGTTTCCGAAGAGGTCGCGCGGGCAGGCGTCGCCGCTGAGATCGCAACGTTGATCGGCCACCATGCCTTTGACGACCTCGATGCGCCCGTGGAGCGAGTCGGCGCGGCCGCAACGCCGATCCCGTTTGCGCCTGTGGCGGAGGCCCGAGCCGTTCCCCAGGTTTCTGACATCGCCGATGCCGTGCGGCGCGTTTTGGAGAATTGAGAGGTAGAGTATGGCGGTCGAGATCACGCTTCCCGCGCTCGGTGAATCCATCACGGAGGCCACTCTGCTCCGGTGGCTCAAACGAGCGGGCGACGAAGTCAAACGCGGCGAAGAACTGGCCGAAATAGAAACGGGCAAGGCGACCATGTCGATCGAGTGTCCGGCAGACGGGGTTCTGCTCACCGTCCTGGCCGAAGAAGGAAGCGCAATCGCGACCCGACAAATACTGGCCGTAATAGGCCAGTCTGGCGAGACATGGGATGTGCCGCGAGCGCCAGAAGAGGAGTTCACGCTCCCACCGGCCGTCGTGAGCCAAGCCCCTCGTCCAAGCCTCCGCTCGATGCTTACTGACGCGCGCCAACGCATATCGCCCGGTGCCAAAAAGTTGGCCGAGGAACTCGGCATTGACGTTCAGCAGGTTCCACCAAGTCGGTCTGGCGCACGGGTAGTCACGGCAGATGTCCAGCGCTACGCAGAAACGCTGCGGGGGGAAGCTGTCACACCGGATGAATCTGACCGTGAGCGCCGGCCATCGGGTTTTGGACGGCGAGGCCATGGCTCCATTTCTGAAGACTCTGCGGGAAATAGTGGAAAGATGTGAAGTCAACATCCCCGATCATCCACTTATCTCGGGAGACTAACGATGAAAGAGAATGAACAAGACTTTGCGCTCGCCGTAGACATCGGTGCCACCAAGATGGACGTTGCTTTGATCGATGCACACGGCCACGCGATCGGCGAGATCGAAAGGCATGCGGTTCCCTTTGAGAGAGGTGTCGCGTCCTTGGACCGTCTGTTGGATCTCCTTGAGCCCTTCGTGCACAGGACGCACCGGTCTCCCAACCGCCTGCGGGGAATGGGCGTGAGCTTAGCCGGTCTGGTTGACCTGATGACTGGGCGCGTGTCCATTGCGTGCAACCTTGGCTGGTTCGACGTACCTCTGGGTGAAATCGCCGGGGCGCGATTCGAGCTGCCAATCTATGCGGCCATGGACACACGCATGGCGGCTTTGGGAGAGGCAACCTGGGGCGCCGCTCGAGGCGTGGAGAACTTTGTCTGGGTGACAGTCGGCAGTGGCCTAGGTAGTTGCATGTTCCTGGGCGGCCGGCCTTACGGTGGTGACCACGGCTTTGCGGGCGTATTTGGCCACAATACGGTAGATGAGAACAACGGCCAACCATGTAGTTGTGGGCGGCGCGGTTGCCTGGAGACGTTTGCCTCGGGCCTCGCCTTAGCCCGGGTCGGCCAAGTCGCTGTGGCCATGGGTCACAAGACCGTGTTGCGGGACATGGCGGGGAAAGAGCCGGTCACAGCGGAGATGGTGCTTCGCGCCTCCGCCGAGGGTGATCCGGTTGCGGGTCAGATCGTGACGCAGATGGTGCGATACCTGGCGATCGGCTTGGGTGGCTTGGTCAACACCCTCGACATTTGCTTGATCATCGGCGGAGGCGGGTTGATGAAGGCAGGTCCGGAATTCCTGAGGCGGATTGAGGCCCTGACCCGGCAGCATGTGTTTAGCGCTGAGGTCCGTCGCGATCTCCGCCTCGTTCCAGAGTCGCTGCCTAACTCTGCCCTGTTCGGTGCCGCAGCCTGTTCAAGGCACGGTCGGTGGAGGCCACACCCGCCACGGAAAGGCACTGACGATTACGAATCGCTTACAAGACGCAAATGGAGGATCGATAGACATGTCCAGCAAGCTCCGCTGGGGAGTTCTCAGCACTGCCAGCATTGGCAAGAAAGTGGTTCCTGCCATGCAGCAAGGTCAATACACCAGTGTCGTCGCCATCGCATCCCGCGGTTTGGCGAAGGCCAAGCAGGCGGCGAACGCTCTCGGTATTCCCACGGCTTACGGTTCGTACGAAGAACTCATCGCTGACCCAAATATCGATGCCGTCTACAATCCTCTTCCCAATCATCTCCATGTCCCGTGGACCATCAGAGCTGCCGAAGCTGGCAAGCACGTTCTCTGCGAGAAGCCTCTCAGTCTCACCGTCGCCGAAGCCAAAACTCTCCTCGCCGTTCGCTCCCGCACTGGAGTCAAGATCGGCGAAGCCTTCATGATCCGCACCTATCCTCAATGGCTCCGCCTCCGCGAGTTGCTCACCGAAGGCCGCATCGGAGAGATTCGCTCTGTCGTTGGCTTCTTCAGCTACTTCGAGATGGACCCGTCCAGCATCAACAACCAAGTCGAGTGCGGAGGAGGCGCACTCCTGGACATCGGCTGCTACCTCGTGCATGCATCGCGCTACGCATTCGGACAGAAGCCTACGCGGGTCGTCGGCCTCATCGACCGCGATCCCCAGATGCACACCGACCGCCTCACCTCGGCACTTCTCGACTTCCCGAGGGGCCAATCCATTTTCACCTGCAGTACGCAGTTGGTCCCTTACCAGCGCGTCCACTTCCTTGGCACTCGCGGTCGCATCGAGATCGAGGTTCCCTTCAACGCACCTATGAATCGTCCCACCCGCCTCTTTATCGACGACAACGGCGATTTGTTCGGTGACGGCGTTACCACCGAAACCTTCCCCGTCTGCGATCAGTACACGCTGCAGGGCGATGCCTTCTCCAAAGCGGTTATCGATGGCACCGAAGTTCCCGTCTCGGTCGAAGACGCCATAGAGAACATGGCCGTAATCGAGGCCATCTTCAACTCTGCCAAATCAGGCCAATGGGAATCCCCGCGGCCATGAAAAATCTGCAATCTCGCACTCGCCCGATTTCGCTATCGGCATCACCATCAACCCATCAATGGCTAATTTTTCCTAAGGAGCAGTCATGACGCAGCAGAACCAAACAAACGCCGGATCCGCACCCTCTCACGCTGACGCAGTTCGCCTGAAACGCACTCTGGGGTTGTGGAGCCTCGTCATCATCGGCATGGTGATGGTTCAGCCGACCGCGCCGATGGGAATTTACGGCGTCATCAGCAACAAAGGCCATGGCCACGTCGTAACCACGGTTCTGATCGCCATGGTCGCCATGCTGTTTACGGCGGTCAGCTATGGCCGGATGGCGCGCGTTTATCCCAGCGCCGGCTCGGCTTACACCTATGTAGGTCAGGAAATGCATTCTGCTCTCGGCTATGTCGTCGGTTGGGGCATGGTGATGGACTACATTCTGGGGCCGCTGATCTGTATCGCATTTTGTGCCAAGGCGGCGATGAATATTGTTCCCGGTCTGTCCTCTTTCTATGTCTGGATTTTGATCTTTGCCGCGCTTTTTACCTGGCTGAACCTGCGCGGCATTCGGACCTCAGCGCAGTTGAATGAGGCTTTGTGCACCGGAATGGTAGTCGTGGTCATTCTCTTCCTTGTCGCCGTGACCCGCTCGCTATGGCACATTCACCACGATCCCGGATTCTTTACCCATCCCTTCTACCAGCCCGACACCTTCAGTCTGGCGAGTATCTTCTCCGGTACTTCTGTAGCAGTACTCACTTACATCGGCTTCGACGCCGTGTCCACACTCTCGGAGGAGGTTAAGAACCCCCGCCGCAACATTCTTCTGGCTACGGTCTTGGTTTGTTTGATTACCGGTATCTTGTCTGGACTCGAAGTGTATGCCGCCCAGCTTGTCTGGGGAGCGAAACCGTTTCCCAGCGATCAGGTCGAGTCAGCGTTTGCTCTGGTCTCGCGTCAGGTCGGTGGCGTCGTTCTCTTCCAAATCATGAACGTTACGCTGCTCATCGCCAATATGGGTTCCGGTATGGGCTCGCAGCTCGCCGCCGGACGGCTGCTGTACGGGATGGGGCGGGGAAATGCGTTGCCCAAATCGTTTTTCGGCGCCATCGAACCGAAGCGCCATATTCCGCGCAACAACATTGTGGCGGTTGGCGTTCTGGCGCTTGCCGGCGCCAGCATTCTCGAATTCTATGCTGCACGAATGGGCGGAGGCGCCTATGAAATCGGCGCCCAGGCGCTCAATTTCGGCGCCTTCATCGGTTTCATGGGCGTCAACGCCGCGTCTTTCATCCATCTTTGGCGGGATAGGACGACCCGAACTATGGGCAACCTGATCGCGCCGGCCCTCGGGTTCTTGATTTGCTTCTTCATCTGGATGCACCTCAGCCGTTCGGCGCTGGTCCTGGGCTTTGTATGGATGACTGCCGGCATCGCTTACGGGGCCCATCGCACGCACGGCTTTCGCTCCGAACTGGTCACCTTCGAAATTCCTCCCGATGAGGCCTGACGCGCAGCGCATGCCAACTTTCCCGCAGAGGGGGTTGGAAAGCGGAAGCGGCTCTATTGGAACAACGGCATGGGCGGCTGCTGGACGAGCCGCCCGCGAGCTCAGTGGCGAGATGGTAGACTGTCTTGCTTGATGACCCGGGAACCGTGCAGGGCACGCGGATCGATACAGGGTTTCGCGCAGCAAGATGAGAGTGTGATCCCCTGTTGGGGACTGCTTGCCGTCAAAATCCTTGTGGCGCTGTAGAGGGATGAAGGGCTAGGGTGAAGAATGGGGAAGGCTATTAAAATTGAAGCCTCGCTGGCATGCGCCAACTTCAAGAATATCGAGGCTGACATCGAGCAGTTAAACGCCGCAGGGATAGACTACCTGCACATCGATATCATGGATGGTAAGTTCGTTCCCAATTTTGCATTGGACTTTACCTTCATGCAGGCGGTAAAGCAACTTACCGACATTCCTCTGGACTGTCACCTGATGGTCGAGGAGCCGGAACGGTATATCGACAGGACAGCGGCATCGGGCGCCGCATACATAGCAATACACTTCGAAGCGACTCGCCATGTACAAAGAGCCTTGCAGCAGATCCGCGACACCGGAGCAAAATCCGCCATTGCTCTGAATCCGGCCACGCCGATCATAAACTTGGACTATATCCTCGATGACATCGACATGATTACGATCATGACCGTGAACCCCGGCTTCGCCGAGCAAAAGCTGATCCCGGCCATGCTCAGAAAAATAAGTGACGTCAGCGCATTACTCGACGCCCGGGGACATGACAATGTCGACATTCAGGTCGACGGGAATGTGAGCTTTCAACATATACCGGCGATGGTGGCGGCAGGCGCGACCATGCTGGTTGGCGGAACATCAAGTATTTTTCACAAAGACTATTCTATTGGTGAGGCCATAGCTTCCGTAAGAGAGATAGTGAAAGGGTAGAAAAAGGTCAATTGATTGTTGTGCAGTCACTACTGTCCGGCTATAAGCTGAACAGAATCAACTGATTGCCGATGTCGAACAAATCGCTATCGGAGTCGGACGCCTGAAGTGCCCGTAAAATGGGCGTTTTCTCAAAAAGAGTAACACTGAGAATCTGTAGAATTTGGTAAAGACTGGCTTCCAGCCCCAGTCGCCTGCGCACGATCGCCACCAGCACGTACACCGACACCGCGATCCAGATTT
>PKXK01000127.1 GCA_003132325.1 Acidobacteriaceae bacterium | reverse complement strand
GCCTGCAGGGATGCGTGCTAACATTTCGCCGTGGCGATCACCGATACAACCCCTGAGGCGAGGGCCCGCCAGCTTGAAATTCTACGCGCCATGTCGGGAGAACAGCGCATAACGCTTGCTTACGAGATGAGCATGTTCATGCGAGAGATAGCGAAGGAAGGCATACGGCGCGATCATCCCGACTGGACCGAAGCGCAAATTGCACGAGAATTGTTGAGGCGGGCGTTTTTTCCCGCGCCCTTACCCGCCTGGCTCCGATGAGCATCCAGGATGTACTCCAGAGAATTATCTTGGCGCTTGATCAAGCTGGGATTGCCTACATGCTTTCGGGTTAATTTGCCAGCGCGTATTACGGCGCGTCGCGCTCCACACAAGACATCGACTTCGTCATCCATGCGAGTTCCGAGCAATTGCGCTCATTCATCGGCGCGTTGCCAGTGAGTGAGTATTACGCCGATCTCGATTCAGCCCTCGAAGCCCACCAGCGACAATCGTTGTTCAATGTAATTGACCAAGCCACCGGGTGGAAGATTGATTTGATCATCCGCAAGTCGCGCCCTTACAGCCAGGAGGAATTCCGTCGTCGACAGCGAGTGACGTTGCATGGCGTTGCTGTTTTCATGACGACTGCGGAAGACGCAGTCATTTCCAAGCTCGAATGGGCGAAGCTGGCGCAATCGCAGCGGCAGATCGAGGATGCGGCGGCGATTTTGCGGGCGCGATGGGGCTCGTTGGATCGAACCTATTTGGAGAAGTGGACCGCAGAGTTAGATCTTTTGAAACAGTGGCACGATGCGCGGCATGTGGCAGAGATCTAAGACTGAGGTCGCGGTGCGATTTCAGGGGAAACGAGGGCAGGTGGCGCTGGACCAACTCCGTGCCGTGGACCGGCAGCGATTCGTGCGGATGCTCGGAAAGGTATCGGCTAAGACTGGAGGTCTCGGCTCCGCTGGTGGAGATGTTTGCGCGGATGTGAACCTGCTTGCTGGGCTGGCTTGTCGGCGTTAACATCTGCGTGTCGCTATATATGTGGAAACGGGAGTTTACCGATTGCCTGGAAGAATCAACACTTGCATGTCCACGGTTCGATGAAGCCCTCGCTATCAAGCGACAGCACTTACCAAAGAAAATTTACAAATATCGGCGCGATTGCCCGAACCACCGAAGCAATCTGGAGAGCAGCACAGTCTAGCTCAGTTCGCCTGAAACCTATAATGATCCCTACGACTGTTGGCTAACTCTACCGGATGGCCTGCTTACGGCGATAATCCAAAGAAGGGTCGTAGACACGCTAATCAAAGCCTACGAACTTCAAAACTGTCTTCTGCAGAACCATATTTCTGAGGACGATCTCGAGAACGCAAGACGAAGCCGTGAACCGCTAAAGACTTTCATCTCGCTTATTCCGGACCATATTGGCGGCGTTCCGAAGAGAAATGCTGAGTCTTATTCTCAGCGCGTAGAAGCTATGGCGAAAGGGGTGGCTTCGGCGCTCCAAGGGTGGAGGAAGACAGCGAAACTGTGCTCATTTAGCGAGGTCAATGATTCCATGCTCATGTGGAGCCATTACTCAGAAGACCACAGAGGGTTCTGCATTGAGTATGATCTTGAAGCATTAAATGAACAGCACCCATTTCGCAGGAGCTTGTTTCCGATCATCTACTCACAGCGCCTTTATGACTTGACTCCTTTCGCCGAAAAGCTGGTCGCAAAGGAGCGTGCAGAGTTTACTCCATTACTCCCGATGTTAGCGGCACTTCACAAATTTGAAGGATGGCTATGAAAGAGAGTGGCGAATTGTCCTTGAAAATGAGGTCGAAATAGACGGTCTTAGCCACCCAGCGCCGATTCCATCCCGGATTTTCCTAGGATCCCGATTTGAGGCGTCGAAGAGTGCGGAACTGTTGGCCATCTGTAACCAAAGGAGCATAGCGGTATTTAAGATGCGCCTCGCCGACGACAGGTTCGAACTGCTGTCAGAGCCGTTTGTGACGCAGGGCGACTAGGCACCACTTAAGTTTCTTGTCTCCGGCGACGACGCCCACACTGCCCGGTCTTCAGCCCACGCCCGCAACTCGGCAATCTCCTCAGCGCGGGTAATCGAGAGCGGAACGGTGGACGAGAGCGCGGTGAGCAAATCTTCAGTGCTCAATTCCTGCTTGCGCGCGAAGGCCGCGTAGAGGGCAGTTTGCACAGCGGATTCGATTTCCGCTCCGGAGAAGCCTTTGGCCGCTTCCGCCACTCGATCCAGGTCGTAGTCGGCGGGATTGCGTTTACGCTTTGTCAGTTGGATCGAGAAGATTTGTTTGCGTTCGGCTGCGCTGGGCAAGTCCACGAAGAAGAGTTCGTCGAAGCGTCCCTTGCGGATTAGCTCTGGCGGCAGGACGGTTACGTTGTTGCAGGTGGCGGCTACGAAGACGGCGGGCTTGCGCTCCTGCATCCAGGATAGGAACGACGCCAGCAGGCGCGACGAGACTCCCGCGTCGGCGGAGGCGGAATCGGGGCCGCTTCCGGCAAAAACTTTTTCCAGTTCGTCGATCCACAGAACGCAGGGGGCCAAGCCCTCGGCGACTCGAAATACTTTCTGGATTCGCTTTTCGGTTTCGCCGATGAATTTGTCGTAGACGGCGGCGGTGTCGAATTTCACCAGGGGCAGCTTCCATTCTCCGGCTACGGCTCGGGCGCAGAGACTCTTGCCGCAGCCTTGGACGCCTAAAATGATTACGCCCTTGGGCGGATCGAGGCCGAACTGGCGGGCTTGGTCTTCCCAGGAACCTCGGCGCTGCTGCAGCCAGTGCTTCAGATTGTCCAGGCCGCCTACGCTTGCCATGGTGTCGGTCGCGTCCACGAACTCCAACATTTCGGAGCGCTTCAGCAAAGCTTTCTTGGCGTCGAGCACATCGGTAAGGCAGTCGGGCGAGAGCGCCAGACGTCCGACCACGGTCTGCGAGATGGCGCGTTCGGCGGCCTCTTCGGTGAGGCCGCGGAGATTCGCGGCCATTGCGTCCACGCCATTGGCATCAAGCTGGAGTTTCAGAGTGTGAGTACCAGCCAGCCGGGTATAGGTTTCGCGGATGATCTCGCGGAGGCGGTCGCGGTCGGGCAGCGGGAGATCCAGGAATTCCACCAGGCTGGCTAGTTCGAGCGGCATTTCGATGACGGGGGCGGTTAGCACCAGGGTCCTTCGATTGGCGGAGAATTTCTGGCCTACGTCGCGCAGGCGGCGCACCACGACCGGGTTATCCATGTGGCGGTGAAAGTCTTTGAGCACAAAGACGGCCTCGATGGTCATGGACTCGAGGTTCGCCAGCGCCTGCACCGGGTCGGCGGTGTTGTACATGGCAGTTTTCGCCCCTGCGCCGGCATCGGAGCCGCTGAATGTGTGGAGGCGGGTCTCCGACCCGCCTTGGCCGGATCCGAGACCCGTCCCCACACCGCTGCCGGAGCGGACCAGGCCGTCGGCGATGGTCCATTCAAAGACCGCTAGACTCAGCTCGGAGCAGGCGGTGCGCACGAGCGTTAGCGCGCGGACTTCCTCGACCGTCTCCATGACGACGATGGGGGTGGAGGAGTTGATTAGAACTTTGAGGCGGTCGATGGGACTTGGACTCTGAGGCGAATTCATATCTATTTGACCGGGTGCGACTTGCTCCCGTAGAATACAGCTTCGGTTCCTACCGGAATACTCTCCTAGCGCGATCTAGGGCAAACAAAGGTAATCAAGCCTCATGGCAAATCACTTCTCGGCGATGAAACGCGCCCGTCAGACAGCGAAACGAACCGTCCGCAACCGGGCTAACAGCTCGCAACTGCGCACCGCTCTGCGGAGCCTGCGCGAGAGCCTGGAAAAGGGCGACAAGGCAGCCGCAGGCCAGACCTACCGGCAAACCGTGTCGGCGCTCGACAAGGCCATCCAGAAGGGCGTTTTGCACGAGAACACGGCTTCGCGCTACAAGTCACGGCTGTCGGCACGGCTGAACGCGCTGAAGTAGGCTCTGGAATAGGCGTTACAGCAGGTACCCGGGAAGGTTCCGGGCGGCAGTAAATAATTCTTGACCTTCCCTAGCGGTTTGTTATACTTAGGTGTTCTCAGGACATCAAAGCAGCTTCTGCCGGTCCTTCTGAACCTTCCGCCCGCGTTGTGACAACTCCATAAAGAATAAGCAACTTTTGGGTTGGGCGGGGCATCTATTTTGGGTAATTCTGGCAAATCCCTTTGCATCTGGCTTGCATGGCAACTTGCTAGCAGTCGACTATCACCCAGTGGGCGGACGATGGGGTTCGTGGCTTAAATTATCCCTGTTGTAAGGAGAACGATGAACATGCGCTCTGATCGTGTATTTGAAGCTCTACATACTTTGCGGAACCGCTATATGCTTTGCCAGCTTGCTTCGAAGGCGACGCGTAGGTTCCATAAACCGAACACCCGCATTCAGGAAACCATGAATCAGGTGTTTGACAAAATCGCCGATGCGGAACGTCATGACATCCTGAGCGAACCCGAGAACTTTGCCGAAGCACAACGGCGAGCTGCCTAAGCAGCTCCGCCGTGTGCCCGCACGGCGGCAAAGCAATCCATCCCCGCGAGAGAAAACGACAATCCCTCCCGAAGAAAAATCCACGTAGGTAAATATGACCATTGCAGAACTGAAAGAAAAGAACATTACCGAGCTGACCAAGATCGCCCGATCGTTGGAGCTCCCCGGCGCCAGCGGACTCCGCAAACAGGACCTCATCTTCAAGATCCTGCAGGCGCAAAGTGAAAAAGAAGGACACATCTTCGCCGAAGGTGTGCTGGAGATCCTCCCTGACGGCTACGGCTTCCTGCGCTCGCCCGACTACAACTACCTGCCTGGGCCGGACGACATTTACGTGTCGCCGTCGCAAATCCGCAAGTTCGACTTGAAAACCGGCGACACCATCAGCGGCCAGGTGCGCCCGCCGCATGAGGGCGAAAAATATTTTGCGCTGGTTAAGATCGAGGCGGTCAATTTCGAGTCGCCCGACGAGGCCCGCAACAAGATTCTGTTCGACAACCTGACGCCGCTCTATCCGCAGGAGCGGTTGAAGCTCGAAACCGTCAAAGAAAATATCAGCGCGCGCGTCATGGACTTGCTGACGCCGCTCGGCAAAGGACAGCGCGGCCTGATCGTCTCGCCTCCCCGCGCCGGCAAGACCATGCTGTTGCAAAACGTGGCGAACTCGATTACCACGAATCACCCGGAAGTCGTGCTGATGGTGCTGCTGATTGACGAGCGCCCGGAAGAAGTCACCGACATGCAGCGCTCGGTCAAGGGCGAGGTCATCTCCTCGACTTTCGACGAGCCCGCCGCCCGCCACGTCCAGGTCGCGGAGATGGTGATTGAGAAGGCTAAAAGATTAGTCGAGCACAAGCGCGACGTGGTTATCTTACTGGATTCGATTACACGTCTGGCGCGCGCTTATAACACCATCGTTCCGCCTTCGGGCAAGGTGCTCTCGGGCGGCGTCGATTCGAACGCGTTGCAGCGTCCGAAGCGCTTCTTCGGATCGGCTCGCAACATCGAAGAAGGCGGCTCGCTCACCATCATCGCCACGGCCCTCATCGACACCGGCTCGCGCATGGACGACGTGATCTTCGAGGAATTCAAGGGCACGGGCAATTCGGAAATCATCCTGGATCGCAAGCTGGTGGATAAGCGCACATTCCCGGCCATTGATATCCAGCGCTCCGGCACGCGTAAGGAAGAGCTGCTGATTCCGAAAGAGGATTTGCAGCGCATCTGGGTGCTGCGCAAGGTGCTGAACCCGCTGTCGCCGGTCGAAGCCATGGAGTTGCTGATCGAGCGGCTGGCCAAGGCAGGGTCGAACAGTGAATTTCTGGCCAAGATGAGCTCGTTGTAGCTGGTGTAGACGTGTGGGGCGGGCGCCCTCGCCCGCCCAACCCCGCGTAAGTACATCCCCGCGGAGTGAAGGGCGCGAGTCCCATGGTGCGATCAGTCTGCCACCCACCCTTCGCGAAAAGAGCGCGAAAGACGGGGCCTCCCCGCGCGGTTTGCCGTAAGTTTTCCGTTCTGAGCGACTAAAATTAATGCAATAAATCGTTTGTCTCGCGTTCATTGTCAAAGGAGGGACGGATGCTGGTGATACTTTCAAAGGTGTTTGGACCCTTGCTCGCGTCACTGGCTTTGGCTTCATTGGCACTGGCCCAGCCAGCTCCACCGACAATGAACGTGAGTACTGGATCACCGCTAAGCACGTTCTGACAGGTGCGGAGCACTCCCCGTATGGCTCTATCACAAGCAAGTCGGTATCACTCCGAATTCTGAATCCGGGCGCTCAGGGCGAGGAATGGCTTCCGGTGAATTTCTCGGTCATCGATGTCGGAGAGGGTGTTGATATCGTTGTTCTCGCTGCTCCGCAGCCGATTTTGGATAAGCCCGTTCCCAGCCTCGCCACCACGGCGGCGGGCGTCACAATGGGGGCAGACTGCGAATTCTTGGGTTACCCATTCGGCGGCGGGTGGCGTGCCACCTGGGACGACGGTCACTCCTACTGGATGCCATTCGCAAAACACTGCACTGTATCCACATTGACGTTCGGAGAACCAAAGATTTATGTTCTCGACGGAATAAACAACAAGGGATTCTCGGGTGGCCCAGTTGTATACGACACAGGTGGCGACCAGAAGATTATCGCAGTAGTCTCCGGCTACATCCTGGAGCCTGCCGAAATTATTTCATCAGTCCAAGGCAAACCTGTTGCACCAAGAAAGACGACCAAAAAGGATGCAAAAACCTCCGGAAAGGGAGCAGTGCAGATGAACTCAGGTTTCATTATTGCCTACGCGATCTCTCCGGCGATTGACGCAATCCACAGGAGCCCCATAGGGCCTCTGCGTGTTGCAAGCACCCAACAATAGGCTAGCGATTCGACCGGCGGTTCTCTTTAGCAGCGAGGTATAACGCGAGTTTATCTTTTAACAGCGACCGAAATAACCGAGGGTGCGCCACTTCTCGCGCTTTGAAGCTGTGAAAAAACCTATCTGTCGAATTTTGACCAAGTTTTCGGGTGACCCAAAATGTATCCCAACACCGCAAACGTCGCTTATAAGCGATCTAAACAGCAAAACTTTTGGTCGCCGATCTAGTTAGAATCTTGATTCTGGGTTTTTTCACAGCTTCGCTTTTCGAGAAGTGGCCTGCCGAACCGCCGACACCGCTCGACTCCGCTTTACGCGGCCGGAGGCCGGATCTTCATCTTAAGGACTTCCCACTCGTGAAGGGCGCGGGCCTCGTCACTGTGCGTGTAGTTCCTGGAGCAGATGCTGACGGCGGACCTTGATTTTGCTCTCGTCTTTTCGGGCCTGTGCGAGATCGTAGGCAAGCTGCATCCGTAACCAGGTTTCCGGCGTGCTGCCAAACGCCTTCGAGAGCCGGATCGCCATCTCGGGGCTGATCCCCGACTTGCCGTTGACGACGTTGTTGAGCGTTTGCCGGGTGACGCCGAGGACCTCCGCTCCCTCGGTGACGGACAGGCCCAAGGGTTCAAGACACGCGGTTCGGATACTGCGTCCGGGGTGCGGCGGGTTTTTCATCGGCATGGTGTCTCGCTCCTTAACTCTTGCTTGCCTAGTGGTAGTCGGTCAGTGCAACGTCAAACGCATCCCCGCCTTCAAAGCGGAAGATAATTCGCCAATTCGCCCGTACCGTAACCGACCAAAAGCCTTTCAGTTCGCCTTTCAACGGGTGCAGGCGATAACCGGGAAGGTTCATGGCCTGCGGCGTCTCGGCTTCGTCGAGCCGGGCGAGAATATCTTCAACGGTGTCTAGCAAGTCGGGGCGTATCCCGCTACGGTCTCCGCGCTCATAAAGTCGTTGGAGACCGCGATGCTTGATGCTCCTAATCATTATGGTACACCGTAAAGTGTACATTGTCACTTGTCAAGGTTGGCGGGTGGGCCACATTAGCGGGCTTGGTTGTCCATTGGCCTTCGACATATGGTACCATTTATGTTACCATTGTTGCGGATGTAAGAAAATAATGGCTTTGACCAGAGATTTCAAAGAAACAGTTCGCGCCCGAGTGCAACGCGATCCCGCTTTCCGCAGAGAACTTCTTCGCGAGGGACTGGAGAGTTTTCTTGCAGGGGACGTGGAAACCGGAAAGAGCGTGCTGCGCGACTACATCAACGCCACCATTGGCTTCCACGAGTTGGCAGCGATCACACATCGCTCTCCCAAGAGTTTGATGAGGATGCTCGGCCCTTCAGGAAATCCTTACGCCCGACACCTCTTCGAGATTGTTTCCTGTCTTCAGAAAAAGACCGGTGTTCACTTCCAGCTCAAGGCATTGGCAGCTACAGGGGGGCGTTAGGGATTGTCAGCCAGGCCAAAGTCGGCGAGGTTTTCACCTTCCAACTGGAGAGCGATCGCTTCCCTCAGATTCTGCGCCAGTTCGTCCGGCGTTTTTCCCTGAGTAACGACGGGCAGATCGAGGCACTCGCCGACGAAATGGCTCTCGCCTTTGAAAATATGGACTTGGATAATCTTCTTCATCTTGCGTTATAGTAACCCCTCGCCGAAGGGGCAGGCAATCCAAGCGTAGGTTCCGAGGTTCCGAGATAACTAAAACGCCATCCAGCGGGGCCGGATGGCGTTTTGCGTTTCTAAGATAGCGGCTCTTCGAGCCGCCGGACAGCCGAGGGCGGCTGTCCCTACGTGAAGCTCGCTTACTCCGACGTGATTCGCATCCCGTAGAACGACCGGTACACGAAGGAGACCGAGACCGCGAAGAAGCAGAGCGCCAGGATGTGCGTCAGCCCGGTGCCATGGCTGCGGGTCAGCGAGACGGCCAATTCGACCGCCAGCAGTCCGAACAGCGTGGTGAACTTGATGACCGGATTCATAGCCACCGAAGACGTGTCCTTGAAAGGATCGCCTACCGTGTCGCCGATCACCGTGGCGTCGTGCAGGGGCGTGCCTTTCTGTTTGAGTTTGGTTTCAACGATCTTCTTGGCGTTGTCCCACGCGGCACCGGCGTTAGCCATGAAGATGGCCTGGTAGAGACCGAAGATCGCAATCGAGATCAGGTACCCGATAAAGAAGAACGGCTCAATGAAAGCGAAGGTCAGGGTGCCAAAGAAAATCGCGACGAAGATGTTGAACATGCCCTTCTGCGCATACTTGGTGCAGATCTCAACCACCTTTTTGCTGTCGGCAACGGAAGCCTTCTCCGCACCTTCGAGATGGATGTTGGCCTTGATGAACTCCACGGCGCGATACGCGCCGGTAGTCACGGCCTGCATGGATGCACCGGTGAACCAATAGATCATCGCGCCGCCGGTAATCAGGCCCAAGAAGAAGGGAGCGTGCAGCAACGAGAGCTTCTCCACATTCGCGGTCAGCCCATTGGTCAGCGCCATGATGATGGAGAAGATCATTGTCGTAGCGCCCACTACGGCGGTTCCAATCAGCACCGGCTTGGCGGTCGCCTTGAAGGTATTGCCCGCGCCGTCGTTCTCTTCCAGCAAGTCCTTGGAGCGGTCAAAATTCACGTCGATGTTGAAGTCCCTCTTGATTTCCGCCTTGACGTTGGGCACCTGCTCGATCAGCGAAAGTTCATAGACGGACTGCGCGTTGTCGGTGACCGGCCCATACGAATCGACTGCGATCGTCACCGGCCCCATGCCGAGGAAGCCGAAAGCAACCAGGCCGAAGGCAAACACCGGCGCGGCAATCATGGTGGCTGCCACGCCCAAGCCCATCTGGCTGAAGAAGTAGGCAATCGACATCAAACTGACCATCACCAGCCCCAGCCAGTACGCGGAAAAGTTTCCGGCGACAAAACCGGAGAGGATTCCGAGCGATGCGCCGCCTTCTTTGGCCGAGGTCACGACTTCGTTCACGTGACGGGAATCCACCGAGGTAAAGACTTTGACCAGTTCGGGAATCAGCGCTCCCGCCAGCGTGCCGCAGGAGATGATCGAAGCCAGCTTCCACCACTGCGTGGGATCGGGAACCATGCCGGCGACGCCCTCACCCAGCTTGGGAATGATGAAATACGAAAC
>PKXK01000077.1 GCA_003132325.1 Acidobacteriaceae bacterium | reverse complement strand
ATTATCTTGGAGCATCTACAGAAGCGCCTAACCGCCTTTGAGCCGCCCCAACCCCTGTGTTAGCATCAGAAGTTTCGCAGGTGATGTTGGGCTGGCCTGTACCCTGTCCTGATACTCTTTCGGGCCGTCGCACTCTTCCCGTAAGCCTGCGGAAGGAGACAACCCGTGAAAGTGTACGCAGGAGCCAATCTCCGCAACCTTGCCCTTATCGGACACGGCCATGCCGGCAAGACAACGCTCGTGTCCGCCATGCTCTACACCGCCGGAGCCGCGCCCCGCCTCGGCCGCGTCGACGACGGCTCCGCCGCCACCGACTACGACGAAGAAGAAATCGCCCGCCAGATGTCCATTTCCACCGGCCTGGCTTTCGTCGAGTGGGGCAAGACCGATGCGAAGGTCAAAATCAATCTGCTCGACACTCCCGGCTTCAACATGTTCGTCCACGAGGCCAAGATGGTCCTGCCCGTGGTCGACGCGGCGTTAGTCGTTGTGGACGGTGTAGCCGGAGTCGAGGTCGTCACCCAGCGTGTCTGGAATTATTGCAACGAAATCGACCTGCCGCGCATGATCGTCGTCAACCGCATGGACCGCGACCGCGCCGACGCCAACCGCGTCCTCGAATCGCTCACCAACGCCTTTGGCCGCGCCGTCACCCCGCTGCAACTTCCCATCGGCAGCGAGAAGAGTCTCAGCGGCGTGGTCGATCTGGTCCGCATGAAGGCCTACACCTACGAGATGGGCGGAAACGGCAAAGGCAAGGAGGGCCCCATCCCCGCCGACATGGCCGGAGTCGCCAAGGAAGCTCACGAAAAATTGGTCGAACTCATCGCTGAGGGCAAAGACGAGTTGATGGAAGAGTTCTTCGAAACCGGCACCATCCCCGAGGAGCATCTGGTCCCGGCGCTGCACGAAGCCATCCGCGAAGACAAGCTTTTCCCCGTCCTCTTCACCTCCGGCCTGGGCAACATCGGCGTCGACGAGCTCATGGATTTCATCGTCGACTACACCCCCGCCGCCAGCGAACATCACGCCATCACCGGCCAGCCCGCCGATAGCAGTGACGGTGACCCCGCCGTGCGCAAAGGCACCGACAACGAGCCCGCTTCTGTATTCGTCTTCAAGACCCTGTCCGACGCCTTTGCCGGCCGCATCTCCTACTTCAAGGTTTTTTCCGGCGTGCTCAAGAACGACGCTTCGCTGCAAAACTACAATCGGAATATTCAAGAGAAGTTCGCTCACATCTCCCTGATCCAGGGCAAGCAGGCGGTTCCCATCTCGGAACTTCACGCCGGCGATATCGGCGCGGTCGCGAAGCTGAGAGAAACTCTCACCGGCGACACCCTCGGCGATAAGTCGTCGCCCATCCGCTACCCCGCCGTTCAGCTGCCCGAGCCCGCGATCACCTTCGCCATCGAGCCAAAAAGCCGAGCCGACGAAGACAAACTGGGTGTCGGCCTGCACAAGCTGATGGAAGAAGACGCCATGCTCCGCTTCTTCCGCGATCCGCAGACCAAGGAATTCCTGATCGCAGGCACAGGACAGCAGCACATCGAAGTCGTGGTCTCCAAGATGAAGAAGCGTTACCACGCCGAAGTCGTGCTCAAGGCGCCCAAGGTGCCGTATCGTGAAACCATCCGCGGCAAGGCCGACGTCCAGGGACGCCACAAGAAGCAGACCGGCGGCCACGGCCAGTACGGCGATTGCAAAATCAAGATGGAGCCGCTGCCGCGCGGCGCTGAAGTCGAATTCGAGTTTGTCAACGACATCTTCGGCGGCGCGATTCCGCGCAACTACATTCCCGCCGTCGAAAAAGGAATCAAAGACGCCGCCGCCCGCGGCTACCTCGCCGGATATCCCGTGGTGAACTTCCGCGTGAGCCTCTACGACGGCTCCTACCACGACGTGGATTCCAACGACCTCTCATTCCAGATGGCGGGACGCATCGCCTTCCGCAAGGCCATGGAAGTTGCCAAGCCGACGCTGCTCGAACCGATCATGACCGTCGAGATCACCATCCCCGACGAATTCGCCGGCACCATCATGGGCGACCTCAACAGCCGCCGCGGACGCATCCAGGGCATGGACAACAAAGCCGGCAACACCATCGTGAAAGCCGAAGTCCCCATGGCCGAGATGCTAACCTACGGCGCCGATCTCACCTCGATGACGCAAGGCCGCGGCAGCTTCTCCATGGAAATGCACCACTACGATACGGTGCCGCAGCAACTGCAGGACAAGATCATCGAGAAGGCCAAAGCCGAGCGCGGCGAAGTAAAAGAAGAAGAAGAATAGAGCTGTCGATGGAGAGACGGGCGCCCTCGCCCGTCCCGCCAGACCGCTGAAAAACAGATTCACCACAAGCCGTTTCTGGCGTACCATTCCTTTTTCTTCTTCCTTAAGGAGGCACGCATGCCCAAGCGGAGTTCCCCGATCTGTTCCCGCTTGTACTTGGCGACGCTCGTACTCGTACTCATCTCCCGCCCTGCCATGCCCCAAGCTGCAGCGACCCAGGAAAGCAAGACCGTGGTCCTGGAGCTCGACCACGTGTCCGTCTGCGGATCGAATCTCGACACGCTTCGCCAGACCTTCACCGATGTGGGCTTAACTCCAGACCTCGGCGGTCCCCACAGCAACGGCATTACCCAGATGGCCCTCCTGGGCTTCGATGACGCGTCATACATTGAACTGATCGCGCCGGTAAAGCCGGGAACGACTGCGGGCTCCGATTGGGCGAAGTTTATGTCCGACGAGGCCGTCACCTGCGCCTGGGCGGTGGGCACGAACGTTTTACTGCAAGAAGTGGACCGGCTGAAGAAGGCCGGCATCCCCGTCACCGCTCCCCAGCGCGGCAGCCGCAAGCGCCCCGACGGCATGTCGATCGAGTGGATGACCGCCGACGTTGGCAACGGNNCCCGTCAACGGCATTGAGAATGTCGTACTGGGCGTCAACAATCTGGACGCGGCCATTGCCTTGTTCCGCAAAGCGTATGGCTGGTCCGACCCGCTCACCGAAACCCAAAAAGACATCGGCAAACTAGCTTACTTCCCCGGCGAGCCCGTGATTCTGGCCGCCCCGTCGGGCGGAGGCTGGCTTTCCGACCACCTCGCCAAGTACGGCGAAACTCCGGTCGCCTATCTGCTAGCCACGCGTGACTTCCCAGCCGCCGCCAAGAAGTACAAACTCAATGGCACCAAAACCTGGTTCGGCCAGAAGGTCGCCTGGTTCGACGTGGGCAAGTTGAAGGGCGTGCGGCTGGGAGTAATCGGTCAGTAGCAAGCAAGAACCACGTAGGGACGGCCGCCCTCGGCCGTCCAAGCGGAGCGAAGCTCCGCAGGGTTTCAGCCGCGAACATCGCGCATCCGAGACGAATTGTAACTGACCCTACCTAGAAGCCAGAGCGCAGAACTGCTACCATCCCCCTCAGTGTCCGCCGCCAAAGACAACCCCGCCCTCCGCGCCTCGCAGATAAAAGACCGCCTAGTCTCCGCCGCCCCGGTCGAGGACGATTCCTCCTTCGAACTCAAGCTCCGCCCGCAGCGCCTGCAAGAATTCATCGGCCAGCCCAAAGTCAAAGAGAATCTAGACGTAGCCATCCAAGCCGCCAAATCGCGAGGCGAAGCCCTAGACCACGTCCTGCTCTACGGCCCGCCCGGCCTAGGCAAGACGACGCTAGCCAACATCATCGCCAACGAACTCGGAGCCGCCTTCCAGCAAACCTCCGGCCCCACGCTCCAGATCAAGGGTGACCTCACCGCGATCCTCACCAATCTCCGCGACCGCCAAGTGCTCTTCATCGACGAAGTGCACCGCCTACAGCCTGCGCTCGAAGAGATCCTCTACTCCGCGCTCGAAGACTACAAGCTCGACATCATGATTGGTCAGGGCCCGTCCGCGCGCACTCACACCATGGACGTAAAGCCCTTCACCTTCATCGGCGCCACCACCCGCGCCGGACTGCTCTCCGCCCCCCTGCGCTCGCGTTTCGGACTGCTGCTGCGCCTCGAGTTCTACACCCACGACGACCTCCGCGTCATCGTCGAACGTTCCGCCGAAATTCTAGGCGTTACGATCGATCGTCCCGGAGCCACCGAAATCGCCAGCCGCTCCCGAGGGACGCCGCGCATCGCCAACCGCCTGCTGCGCCGAGTGCGCGACTACGCCCAAGTGCGAGCCGCCGGCCTGATCGATCTGCCCACCGCCCAGGCCGCGCTCAGCATGTTAGAAGTGGATCGCCACGGCTTCGATGAAGTCGATCGCAAACTCTTGCTGACGATCATCGAGAAATACCAGGGCGGCCCAGTCGGCCTAAACACGCTAGGCGCCGCCCTAGCCGAGGAACCCGACGCCATAGAAGAAATCTACGAACCCTTCCTGATTCAGATAGGCTTCCTGAACCGCACTCCCCGAGGCCGTGTAGCCACGCAACTAGCCTACGAGCACTTCGGCATAACTCCCAACCGTCGCCAAAGCTCCCTGTTCTAGACCGTGTGGGGACGGGCTTGTGTGGGGACGGGCGCCTCGCCCGTCCAGCCGAGCAAAGCTCGGCATTCTGTCGGCGCACACCAAAACTCTGCGCTCCCGTACCGAAGCAAGAAGCAGGGCAAACGCATCTAAATTCTTTTCGGAGGTTCAAGCAGCAGAAAGCTCTTCGGGAATCTGTGAATTGGCTGAGCATGGTTACGACGTGGACCACTTGTCGTCCGGCGGCATGTGGAAGAGAGGAGTTCTCACCCCTGTGGCGATGTACCAGCCGGGATTGGTTTGCCAAACTGGCCAAAAGGGATCGAGTTGGTACTCTCTGAGCCCCGAAAAATTAAGATGCGTTTGCCCTGAAGCAAGAAGCCCTCCGTTTGACTTCCACCGCTGCAATCTGCGTTAATCGCTCTTCGTCATTGTCCCCAGGAAACGCAGGAGGAATCATGCGCGAAGTGATCTCGACCGACCAAGCCCCGCAAGCCATCGGACCCTACTCGCAGGCCATTCGAGCCCAGGGCCTGATTTTCACATCCGGACAAGTGGCCATCGATCCCGCCACCCAGCAGGTCGTAGCCGGAGACATAAGCGCGCAGACCGACCGCGTGCTCAAGAATCTCGCCGCCATTTTGCAGGCTTCGGGCAGTAGCATGGAGAAGGTTCTCCGCTGCACCGTTTTCCTCAAGAACATGGCAGACTTCGCCGCCATGAACGAAGTCTACGGCCGCTACTTCCAGCAGGCCCCGCCAGCCCGCTCCACGGTCGAAGTGGCAAGGCTTCCAAAAGACGTCCTGGTAGAAATCGATGTGATCGCGCTAGCGTAAATGCTCACATAGGGACAGCCGCCCTCGCCGGGGTCCCCAGACCGCGCGCTTTTCGCGGGCTGGGGTGGGTCAGCTGTCCAGCCGAGCGAAGCTCGGCAGCAATAGCCGGCGCCAAAGCATGTGGAATTTGCAGTAGAAACTAACATGGAATGAAGAAAAGGGGGAATTATGAAAACTGTCATTGGGATCCTTGCTATAACCCTGCTCGCCCTAGCGGCCCTGGCCATTGCCCAAACGACTCCGGCGAAGAAGCCGGCACCCAAGCCAGCCACCAGCGCTCCCACCAAGGTCACGGGAACTCCCATCAAGACCACCAGCGGTCTGGAATATTGGGACATCAAGGTTGGCATCGGCGCCGTCGCCCAGACCGGACAGCACGTCAAAGTCGATTACACCGGCTGGCTGACCAACGGCAAGAAGTTCGACAGCTCGGTCGGGACCGGTCGGCCGTTTGACTTCAAGCTCGGCGGCAGGGAGGTCATCAAAGGGTGGGACGAAGGTGTAGCCGGGATGAGGGTAGGTGGCAAGCGCCAGCTCCGCATTCCGCCGGACCTAGCGTACGGGGCAGCGGGCCATCCACCGCAAATTCCGCCCAGTTCAACCTTGATCTTCGACGTGCAATTAGTGGACGTGAAATAGCTCGTGTGGAAAATACTCGCGGAGGGACAGCCGCCCTCGGCTGTCCAGCCGAGCGAGGCTCGGCAGCTACGGCGCCGTCCAGGCAGACAAAGGCCCGCAGGATTTCCACATCTCTGCGGGCTCTGATCTCTTACGCCTTAACCACTTTGCCGCTGCGCAGACAGGAAGTGCAAACGCGCATGTGCTTGGTAGCGGCTCCCACCTTGGCGTGAACCGGGCGCAGATTGACATTCCAGCGCCGTTTGCTGACATTGTGGGCGTGACTGATCGTATTTCCGAACTGCGGCCCCTTGCCGCAGATATCACAAACTCGAGCCATAACTCTGAGATCCTTCCAGGCCTGTTGCCGAAACTTTGATTTTACAGGAATCCAACCGACTTCGCCAAGCCGGAAACGCCCTAATCAGAAGAGCCCGGGGGAGAGTGGTACAGTTCAAATCCATCCGGTGGTTTTCTTTGCGCCCTTAGCGAGTCCTCGGCGTACTTTGCGTTGAAGATTCTTCTGCCGCAAGCAAGAAACGCTCAAGATTCTCAAGCTGCACCACTGCCAAGCCCTCGCCGCTTCTGCTACCCTGCCCCCATGGACTATCTCTGGACTCCGTGGCGTTACGCTTATGTCACAGGCGCCGACCAGCAGCCGGATTGCATCTTTTGCCAAGCTCCCAAAGAAAGCGACCAACGTTCTTTTATCGTCCATCGCGCGGCGCATTGCTACGTCATTCTCAATACCTATCCCTACACTAACGGGCATGTCATGGTCGTGCCCTACGCCCACCTGGACGAGTTGCAGAAGCTTCCCACCGATGCCGCCCAGGAGATGATGGCTCTGACGCAGCGCATGGAGACGGTTCTGCGCTCTCTCTATCGGCCCGACGGCCTCAATCTCGGCATGAACATAGGAAAAGCCGCGGGCGCCGGCGTGGCCGGACACATCCACATGCACATCCTGCCGCGCTGGGTAGCGGACGCCAATTTCGTCAGCGTCATCGGCGAAACCAGGGTGATGCCCGAGGCGCTGGAGGGGACTTGGGAAAGGATCAAGCAGGCACTGGGAAAGATTTTGTAATTTGGTAGTCTGAAACAGACCGCCGGAGTTGAGGCTTTTAGCAGGCTGCGGAAAACTCGATGTCGCACCTGGTTTTGGGTGGCGCAGCGGTTCACCGCTGCGGTAACTGCATTGTTTTGAATTCGGCTTAGCCGCCGAGGGTTCGCTTCTCGCTCAGGAACGTCTTTTTCAGCAAGCTGTTCAGCGCTGCGGTCATTCGCAACCACTAAGCTGCATGACGTTGTGCCGTTTTCTCCATCCACCTCCACGCACTCGACACGACGTCGGCAAGATTGCGCTGGGCCGCCCATCCCAGCACTCTTTGAGCCTTCGCCGGATCGGCCACCAGAGCCGGAGGATCGCCCGGCCGCCGCAGTCCCATGGTTCGGCGAACCGGCCGTCCCGTAGCGTTTTCCGCCGCCTGGATGATTTCAAGAACAGAATGCCCCCGGCCAGTTCCCAGATTGACGGCCAGCGAGTCGCCGCCTTTTTCGTCCCGGCTTCTTTCCCGGTGTTGCTTCTCGAGGTATTGCAACGCCCGCACGTGCGCATCGGCGAGATCGTTCACATGAATGTAGTCACGGACGCAGGTGCCGTCCGGCGTCGGGTAGTCGGCCCCGAAGACTTGCAGCTCGGGTCCGTTCTCAGCCGACGCGGCCAGCGCCAGTGGAATCAAGTGAGTTTCGGGGTCGTGCATCTCGCCGATCTCGCCGCCTTCATCGCCTCCCGCGGCGTTGAAATAGCGGAGGCTCACCGAGCACAATCCGTAAGCGCGGCCATAAGCCTCCAGCGCGTTTTCGAAAAAAAGTTTCGATGCGCCATAGGGATTGACCGGCGCCCGCGGCGTGTGCTCGCTAATAGGAATTTTCTCGGGGACGCCATACACAGCACAACTGGAAGAAAACACGAAGCGGCGGATCCCGGCGTCCAGCGCGGAGTTCAGCAGGCTGAGCGCCCCGGCAACGTTGTTCCGGAAATACTTGCGCGGATTCTCGACCGACTCTCCCACGTAAGCGTGGGCGGCAAAGTGCATGACCGCGTCGACGCGCGCGAGCACTGGCCGGAGCCTGACTTCGTCGGCAATGTCGCCCTCCACCAACTCAAAGCCTTGCGCCAGCCGCCGAAAGCCGGTGGAGAGATTGTCATAAATCACCGCCTCATAACCGGAACGTCGCAGCGCCCGCGCCGCATGGCTGCCGATGTAGCCCGCTCCGCCCACGACTAAGATCGCCACGCAATCATGTTGCCGCGAGGAACGGTCGCCTTGAGGTGATACTCGTCACCCTCCGTTTGTGACAGAGGAGTGTCGGGCGCCCCACTCATCGCGCACTTTGCGATGAGTGGGATTTCATCGCGCCTGCCGACGGGTGTAGAATCGGAAAGTCGAACCCCACGCTGTCATCGTCATCCACGGCAGCGGATTCCATCGGGACGTAGCGCAGCCTGGTAGCGCACTTGCTTGGGGTGCAAGGGGTCGCGAGTTCAAATCTCGCCGTCCCGACCATTTCCTTACGTGTGCGTCCGTTCCTCTGTGATCCCTGCCCTTGCATTTTTCCTGCGTTTGGAGCACCGTTTTCACGGTAATTAAAGGAGGGTCCCGCCATCATGATCAACGTTCTCATCCACCACGAAGTCGCCGACTTTACGGCCTGGAAAGTGGCCTTCGATTCCGCCTTCGACTGGCGGCGCAAGAGCGGCGAGCGCAGTTGCCATATCTTCCGCAGCGCCGGAAGCGTCAACGATGTCACCCTGTTCTTCGAATGGGAGAGTCTGGAAAAGGCGCGCGCCTTCATAGCTTCCGAGGAACTCAAAGCCAAAATGGCGAGCTCGGGCGTCAAAGGCGCGCCGCAGGTCGATTTCCTCAGTGAAGTGCACAGCGTCCATCGCAGCGCTGCCGACTGATTGCGGCTGCTGAGACGCGGCAAGTCTTGACCGGCTAGTGGCGCGCGGAAAGAATGTGCAGGATCTGCTGCAGTTCATTCCGCAAGTGCGCCACACTCGCAGAAGGTCTCCCGGGAAACGGAAGCGCGCTCTGGTTCCGATCGGACTTGATCTCCTCGCGCAACTGCACCCGGGCGCCCGCGATCGTGAACCCGTCTTCATAAAGCAGTTTCTTGATCCGGACTACCGACTCCACATCGCGTTTCCGATACATGCGCTGTCCGGTGCTGCTCTTGACGGGCTTCAACTGCGGAAATTCGGTTTCCCAGAACCGAAGCACGTAAGCCGGCAGGCGGCACAAGCCGGCGACTTCACCGATGCGGAAATAGAGCTTGTCCGGAATGATGATTTCAGCGTGGCGTGCCGTTTTTTTCGAAGGTTTCTTTCGGAGGGTCATGGAGGCCGCTTCCGTGCTCCTGTATACGCGTTTCTAGCACGAGCCGAGCCGCGGGACAACCCCCAAAAGTACAGCCGACACGCCGAGATCAGTCGATCGTCGTTAGTCGGTCGTCGTTAGTCCTTCGCGGGTCATCCTCGGTTTGCCAACGACCAACGACGATCGACCAACGACCCACAAAGGAAAAGCCTCTCAAGAGGTGCTTCTCCTGAGAGGCTATGGGGGAATTCTGAACGAGCATCCGTCCGCTTAGTGTTTCTTTTTCTTGGCGGCTTTCTTCTTGGTTGCCATGAAGTGTTTCCTCCGTTTGAACGATTTGTTCTCCCTAGGTTCAAGACAGGGCACCTTGATGCCCGGGCTACTCAACTTCTTGTATGAGTAGCTGTCCTACCACAAGATATTGACACTCGTATGTAATTTGTCAATGAAAATCTCACTGCACCGAGCGATTTTGGTCAGGCGCGTGCTTGGCGTCTCCGGGCGATCTCATGCGAAACTTCGCCATAACCACAGAACCTTCCCGTCTGAAGCCGGTGAACGCGCAACGTCTGTGCGATAATTTTAGAAGAAATCTATGTCCGATCACAAAGTCTTCTGCGCAAAATTGAAACAGCAATTGCCTGGGCTCTCCGAGCCTCCGTTCGACGGCGACTTGGGAAAAAAGATCTACGAGCAGATCTCGCAACAGGCGTGGAGCCAGTGGATGGAACACTGCAAAATGCTGCTCAACGAATATCGCCTGAACCCGGCGCGCAAGCAGGATCAGGAAGTCATCGTGAAGCAGATGGAGCAGTTTTTCTTCGGTGAGGGAGCGGCGCGTCCAGCCGAATACGTTCCCCCAACGCACTAAGCGCAGTCCACGTTCAACGAAAAGCGGCGCAGGGCAAGCCATCCGCGGCGTCGGGCCGGTGCTGACGTTGGGTTACTGACTGATTACCTCTAGCCGTCACCACGTTCCCAATTCATCACCTCGTAACACTCGTCGGCCACAGTCTAAGTCGTGGCGGCGCAAGTCACCTACGACACGCTGATCCTGTCGGATCTGCACCTGGGCGCGGACATGAGCCGCGCCCGCGAAGCCTTGCGCGTTCTCCAGGACAATCAATTTTGCCGCCTCATCCTGCTGGGCGATATCTTCGCCGACCTCAATTTCGGACGCCTGAAAAAAGAGCACTGGAAATTTCTCGGCTTCATTCGCAAGCTCTCCAATCCCAAGCGCCACGTCGAAGTGGTCTGGGTCGAAGGCAATCACGACCACGGCCTGGCCCCAATCATGTCCCATTTAGTGGGCGTCCGCGTGTACCAGGAATATCAATGGGAATATCAGGGCCTGCGCCACATCGCTGTCCACGGACACCAGTTCGACGGTTTCGTCGTGAGCAATGTCCGCGTCAGTTATCTGATTGGGACGCTGCTCTACCTGCAACTGCAGAAGTGGGATTCGAAAAACAAAACCCTGACGCGTTTTCTCGACCGGCTGGGCACACGCTGGCAGCGCTTGTCGGAGAAGGTTGCCCACGGCGCACTGGCCCATGCCCGTCACCACCAAGCGGCGCGTATTTTCTGCGGCCACACCCACGCCGCCCTGCACAAGCACGAGCATGGAATCGACTATTTCAATTGTGGAGCCTGGATCGACGAGCATCCTACCTATATCACCGTTGGCGAAGAGGGAGTCCAGATCCACGAATATGTCGATGGGCCTGACCAACATCATCCCGGCAAAGACAAAGACGAAGAGCGGAGTTGGGATGATTCCGAACTTGCCGAATTCACCGGCGACGCAGGGCTATGCGAAGATGGCGAGTACCAGCCCGTTGGCCTCTGAAACGGCTGCAGAAATCCCGGCTTCGTATCAGGGCATCGCTTCAGCGATGCCGCAAGTTCTTCAAAGTCCAGATGCCCCTTTAGGGGCTGGGTGTCGAATGTCGAGTGTTTCTGCGATCGCTGACGTCAACTCATGCCTCGAAGATGACGATAGGTGACTCTTGCGTAAACTGACCATCGTTTTCCACCACGCCGGCGGAGGACATCAGAGTGCTGCTGAGGCTCTCAAAGACACTCTCACCCGGCAAGAACCTCCTTGGGAAGTTACTCTTCTCGACATTCAGGAATTGCTCGACCCTCTCGACCTGATTCGCCGCGCCACGGGCCTGCGCATTCAGGACACTTACAACCTGATCCTCCGCAAAGGCTGGACNNCCGATCGTGAAAGCGCTCCGGGCTTATTGGGCACAGCATCCGGCGGACTTGGTGCTCTCCGTAATTCCGCACTTCAATCGCGAGATCGCCGGCAGCCTTCGCACCGACGATAGGAACACACCTTTTGTAACTCTAATCACAGATCTAGCCGATTACCCGCCACACTTCTGGATTGAACGCGAGTCGGAATACATCATTGTTGGCACCAAGCGCGCCCGGCAGCAAGCCTTGACGATCGGCCACTCCTCCGACCATGTCTTCCAAACCTCGGGGATGATTCTCAAGCCCAGGTTCTACGAGAAGACCACCGTCGATCGCGTCGCGGAAAGGAAGCGGCTCGGCCTGGAACCGGATTGCCCAACCGGCATCGTCTTGTTCGGAGGCCACGGCTCTCAAGTCATGGTCGACATCGCCGGGAAACTCAACGATGGCGGCAGTGGCGTTCAGTTAATCCTGATTTGCGGACACAATCAGAAGCTTGCCGCTCAGCTCAAAGGCCTACAGACTAGAAAGCCCATCGCCGTCATCGGATTTGCCCAGAACGTTGAATACTACATGGCGTTGTCCGACTTCTTTATAGGGAAGCCAGGCCCTGGCTCGATTAGCGAAGCCCTGCAGTTCCACTTGCCCGTGATTGTGGAATGCAATTCCAAAACTCTGCCGCAAGAGCGATACAACGCGGAATGGGTGACGGAGAACGGCTACGGGATCGTCGTGCCGAGCTTCAAACAGATTGCCCCCGCCGTTCAGCGCCTGCTCGAGAGCGCGACTTACGATGAATTTCGCCGGAAGGCCAACGAATACTCCAATCGAGCGCTCTTTGAAGTGCCCAAGATCCTGGAACAATGCGCGCAGCGCGGGACGACCGCGTCGCAATCTCATCTTGCTGTCTAGCAGGTTGCTGAAAAACTCGACCTTGCTCGCGATTTTGGGTGGCGCAGCGCTTCAGCGCTGCGATAACTGCATTGTCTTGAATGCGGCTTTAGCCGCTGAGGGCGCGGCTCTTGCCCAGAAGCGACTTTTTCCGCAGCCTGCTAGGAGTCAGCACTCTCCGGTCATCTCGAGGACCGAGCCGCCGTCGGTCACGAATTCTTCGGCGCGCGCTGGATTTCCCAAACGCAACTTGAGCCGCGCCCGCGCCAGGCTGTTATTAGCCACTTCAAAGTTGCCGGAGCAGTCGGTCTTGGCGTAGGGCAGGCGGTGCAAGGACGAGCCGCCGCCCTCGATTTCCGCTTCGATGGATCCCGCCGCGGAGGTCGTTTGAAATGCCCAGCGCATCGTTTCGAGATCGCGGCAACTCTCGCGCAGCTTGCGAAAAACGTAAGAGCGGCCTTCATGCCACAGAATGGCCGTGCGAAACACCAGTCCGAAAGGCATTTCATAAACCAGAGCTTCGAAGGTGCTGAGACTGCCATCGGATTGCGGGAAGCAGCCGTGCGCCCAAGTCCAGAAATACCGATGGCGGAAGCCGCAGTTGTGGCCCTGGACGCCGCAGCCGAGAGGATCGCCCCGGAAAACTCGACCGTCAAGGCGGACTTCTCCGGAGAAAGCGGCGTCGGAATGAGGCGTGCGGGAAAAACCGATCCAGCCTTTGTTGCTCAGCGTAATCCCGAAATTGGAACGGTAACGCAAATCCCATGAGAGCCGGTGTCCGCGGACTTCCAGGACTCCGCAGCAGCAGGCATCTTCGATGCGGTTGGAGCCGGCTTCCAGAAAGAATGGCCCGCGCCGCTCGCTCAGTTGCAGCGCGTCGATGGGAAATTCCTGGATGAAGGTTTCAGGTCGGCCGCCGCGCGGAAACCACGTTGCCCAGACTTGCACGGGGGCAGCGCCTGGGATGCCGGGACAGCCTTGGCGTCCGGGATTCGCCAGGAGATAACGGAACCACCACGCGCCCGCACCGTCCGCCAAGCCAAAGCGCAGGAACCACGATTCATAGCGGCGGCGCATGCTGAGCCGTGTAAACGCCAGATTCAGCGAAGTCATATTACGGGGTCATATTACTGGGTCATATTCCATGGTAGCGCCCGATCGTCCGGATCTCGACACGACGGTTTTAGAAATGCACCGCAATGCCGGTCGAGAACCGCACGCCATTCTGCCCCTGCCCGTAGAAACGAGTGTTGATCCAATCGAGCTGTCCGCGAAACGTAATCGGCCCGGCGATCCGATAATCCAGGCCTCCCCCGACTCCATTGACGAATGAAGTATTCGAGTCGGAGATTCCGTGGCTCCGGCTGATGTGCCCAGCGCCCGCCAACAATTCCGCGAACGGGCGGAAGCGCTGGACCTGCACCGATACTCTCGGGCCGAACAGAACGTTGTGCGCGGCGACATCCGCGGTAGTGCCGCCGAAATTGTGGTTACCATAATGCCCGTCGACATCGGCCACCAGTCCAATCCACGGCAGGAACTTCCCTTCCAGCGTGAAATTCCACCCATTCAGATTTGCGGTGTCGTTGGAGACGATAGAAGTACGGTCATAGGAGTAGCCGAAGAACACGTTTCCCTTCGTCGGAATCTGCGCCCAGGCGGCGCTGGCCAGCAGAGTCAATAACGAGACAAGAGTCCACAGCCTTCGCATAGTTTTTCTCCCTGCGTGCGCTTGGAAGCACGCGATTCATATGCAGCCTAAAGAAGAATATAGATGCAATCGAGGCAGCAGAATATGCCTGTCCGCCCCGCACACTAGGGCACTCTTCTGTAGAGACGCGGCTTGCCGCGTCTCCGCCGTCGCGGAGCAGGTCAGCGAAACAGCGCGGCAAAAAATCCGCCAACTTTTCTGAAGAACCCGCGTGCCGGTGCGTGCTTCGCCGATGCGGTTTCCGAGCCAACCGGTTTCGCCGCTTCCTTCGCCGGCGGAGGAAGCGGAACGGCCAAAGCCGGGGCTGCCGGCACACGCGAATCCAGTGGCAGCGCACGCGCCTCCTCAACCGGCGCCGGCGGAGGCCCGGTCGCGTGGAACACAAACGGCGCATCTATCTGCACGTGAAGCTCGTTGGGCGCAACCGAAGCGCCAAGCGGAGCGGCAGGCGCCGGCATCACTGCCTGTAAACCGTCCGCAGGCGTGCGTTCCGCAGGAGCCGTCTCGGCAACCGGCGCTGGACTCGCGTTCACGGATGGGAGCGCTCCGCGTTTGCCTTCTGACTGCGCGCGGCTCTGCATGGGCAGAGCGTTGGCGGGAAGATCATTGGCCGGCGGGTTGTTGGCCGCGCGCAGCGGTGGATCCCGCAGTGGCGGACATCCACACTCGAGCGGCACCGCCATATCCACACGGTCGAGTTGCCCGGAATGAAACATAAGCTGGTCGGTTGCCTTGACCTGATAAGTGCGATCGCCGAGCAACTCGGTCACAATCGCCGAGGCCGTGTTGCCGGGCAGCGCGCGCACGCACGTGTTGCCCTGACTGTCCGCACTAATGGCATAGTGAAATTCTCCCGGCCCCACCAGAAGGATTCGGAAGTCGGGCGTCATCACGGAATCCGAAGAAGCGTCGAGAGCGAGGTGCGCTTCCAGTGCGCCCGTGTTCATGCTGAGCATCAGATTGTGCCGGTTCTGCGACGGCGTAACCGACACGGTCGTTCCCGGACAAACATGCACCTCGCCGCCACTCGACAGGCGGACAACGGCGGTATCGGGACCGGCCGTGATCGCAGAACCCGCGCCTCCATCATTTCCACTCAGCGCTAGCGGGCCAGCCGCGCGCACCGCCACCACCACCGGCTGCGGCCCAGGCGTCAGGCTGGGAACCGTCAGTGGCTCAAAAGGAGAACTCCTCGCCTGGCCGGGGTTCTTCCCGAGATGCACGACCAGGCGGTTTCCGGCAGCATCCCACGTGTAGGCGCGCGGCGCGAGCAGATCCAAAACCACGCGCGCTACCGGCGGATTCTGCTGAAATTGGTCGGCGCGGATCGCGCGGATCTGATCGGCTTGTACGTTGATCCGCTTCTCCTGCGTTTCCAGCCGCGCGTTCGGCAGGTCGATCACCAGCCGATCGGGGTCGCGGATCGCCTGGATGGAAGGTACCAGCGGCCTCGTCGAAAGAATTTCAACGGCCGGGCCATCCTTCTCCTGCACGATCCGGAAGCTCTTAATCGCGGCAACTTTACTCGCACCCAGAGAAGAAGCGGCAGGCTTGGAGTCTGGTTGGCTGGTCTGGGAACGAAGCCAAGGCGCTCCGAGTAGAAGCATTCCCATCGCAAGAACGCGGGTGCGAGTGCCCCATCCTAACGTCGTGCTTTTCGACGTTAGGGTGGGCTCGCGGAACCGAGGATGCGGCGGGAAGTCTTTCACGGAAGCGCTCGAGTGTTAGAGAAACCATACCACTCGGGGGTTCATGGAGAAAGATGCGCGAGGAAAGGCACCTGAAAAAAGCGTCGCGGAAAAGCGCGCGCTATTACGAGTCGGCCAGGAACTCGTACTCGTCGATGACGGCTGCCACCGCCAACTTGCTGGCGGGATTGCCGCCCTCGACCCGCACCACGCGGCCCTTGCAACGCACCCGGATACTTTCCGTCAGCGTGATTTCGGGCGGCAGGGTCAGGGTGAAATCGATCGCGGAACCCGCCTGGATGGCGGAATCGACATAGAAGCAGATTCCGCGTGCGCTGACGTCGCGGGTCTGCGCCACATGCTCCGGCTCATTCTCTCCGTAACGGACGGTTACCGGCAGGCGAAGCGCGAAGCGGCGCGTGGCCCGCTTGTCATTATTATTGTCCTGGTCCTGCTGGGTCTCGGCCATCAGACCTCCTCAAACGCAAGGGCTCAAAGTCTTCAGGTTTCAAAGTTTCCAAGATCTATCGAAATCGCCTGTAAGCATCGCAATTAGCGGCCAGCCTGTCAAGGAGAAGCGCAAAGCTGATTGCAGAGGTCAGAGGTCAGATTGCAGACGTAACACCATTCGAACGCAGCTGCATTCCTGAACCCGGACTATCCGGGGTGTGGGTTTTCACCTCTGCAATCTGACCTCTGACCTCTGCAATCCCTTCCGCCTCTCAACGGCTACAATAAATCCGTGGTCTTCGTCCTCGATAACTACGATTCGTTTACTTACAACCTCGTCCAGTACCTGGGCGAACTGGGCGCTCGGGTTGAGGTTCGCCGCAACGACGAAGTGACCGTCGAAGAGGTCGAAGCGATGCATCCCGAACATATCGTCGTTTCTCCCGGACCCTGCACGCCGCGGGAAGCGGGCATCAGCATCGAACTGATCCGCCATTTCGCGGGCAAGGTGCCCATACTCGGCGTCTGCCTCGGACACCAGGCGATCGGCGCTGCCTTCGGCGGCCAGGTGGTTCGCGCCAAGAACCTGATGCACGGCAAAACCAGTCAGGTTGAGCACGACGGCAAGACCCTCTTCCGCGGATTGCCTTCGCCGATGACCGCAACTCGCTACCACTCGCTGATCGTCGCCGAGGACGGCCTGCCGAGCGATCTTGAAGTCAGCGCCTGGACTTTGGACAAAGACGGAACGCGGGTGATCATGGGCCTGCGACACCGCAAGTTTTCCGTCGAGGGAGTGCAGTTTCATCCCGAGAGCGTGTTGACGGACGAAGGGAAGAAACTGGTGGCGAATTTCCTGCGCGTGTAGAGCGGGCGCCCTCGCCCGCTGCCTTTGACATTGATCTTCAAGTTTGCGTCAGCGTGGTGAATAACAACCGCAACCTCAACTTCCGCGGACAAGAGTGTCCGCGCCACACCCTTCTTCCTGGGGTATCCCTCTCCCCGGGTCTAATGAAATCAAAGACTTAGATGGTGGCGGACGCCAGGTCTTTGAGAAATAAGGACTTATTTCTAAAGTCTTTATAAACCAATGACTTAGGAACGTTTCCAGTTCCCGGTTCTCAGTCTTCAGTTCGGATCAACTTCAAAGCGGGCACCCGACGTGCTGACGGACGAGGGGAAGAAACTGGTGGCGAATTTCCTACGGAGCTAGTCCCATTCATCGGTCAATGAGCGAAATCGCGATATAACGCCAACTACCTATGGACAGGCTGCCGAGTGAAGCCCACAGCGGTAAGCCAATCCGCCTCTAGCCTATTGCCCTGCATTGACTTGCCTTTCGTTCGAGCTTACGATTCGCCGTAGACGGTGAGGGGAAGGAACATCTTCTCCATGGCAAACCAATCGGTGAGCCAAGACTCGCTCGTCGGCCAGCCCCTTGGCCACTACCGCATCGTCGGAATTACGCGCTTCCTGAGTACAAACTGAACCCATGGAGGATGATTTGTGAAGAATCTATTCTTTGCTGGACTATTGGCGTTGTTATTGGTATCGGTGGGGGCGATGGCGCAGAGTCCTTTCGACGGTACGTGGAAATGGGATCCAAGCAGCGTTCAATGGCCCGAGAAACCCGATGTGTTTTTGCTGCAGAATGGAATGTATGAGTGCAAGACCTGCATGCCGCCGGTCAATGTCAAAGCCGATGGGACCGACCAGAAAGTGACCGGGGATCCCTACAGCGACACTCTGAGTGTAAAGGTTATCGACGACCACAACGTCGAGAGTACGAACAAGAAAGGTGGCAAGGTAGTCGGAACCGCAAAAATGTCGGTCTCGTCTGACGGAAATACGCTGACGGTCAATTGGACTGACAGCGGGCAACCGAGCGGAGAAACGCAAACCGGCACATACACACAAAAGCGCGTCGCCAAAGGGCCAGCGGGTGGAAACCTGATGTCCGGTTCGTGGCACACCGATAAATGGAATGCCTCCGCAGACGCCCTCACTTGGACCTACAAGATGAATGGAAATGAACTGGCCATGACGAGCCCCACGGGCCAATCCTATAACGCCAAACTGGACGGGACGGACACACCCTTCAAGGGCGATCCCGGAGTCACCAGCGTTTCGGTGAAGAAGCTCGGCCAGGACACGCTGGAGGAAACCCGCAAGCGCGATGGCAAGGTCATCTACATTTTTAAACAGACAGTTTCGGCCGATGGCAAGACCATGAAGTGGATCTTCGACGACAAGCTGCAAGGAACAACTATCAAGGGCGCCGCGCAGAAACAGTAAACTGTCGTGATTCGAAAGAAGGCCCGGGCCACCGGCGCCGGGCCTTTTGGCAATAAACGGAAGCGATAGTTGTTGTAACCAGGCGGTTACACTCACAATCCAAGATCAGTTCTTCCCACTGCCCCTCGCCATCTCCACCGCTCGCAGCACCGCCCTCGCCTTGTTTTCCGTCTCTTCGAACTCACGCTGCGGATCGGAATCGGCCACGATTCCCGCGCCCGCTTGCAGGTAGGCCTTCTTGCCTTTCATGAGCAGCGTCCGGATCGCTATGCAGGAATCGAGGTTTCCCGCGAAATCGGCATAGAGCACGGCTCCGCCATACACCCCTCGCCGCGTGGGCTCCAGTTCTTCGATGATCTGCATGGCGCGAACTTTGGGCGCGCCGCTTAGCGTTCCAGCGGGAAAGCAAGCGGCAAAGGCGTCCATGGCATTCAACTCGGGACGCAACCGCCCCTCCAACGCCGAAACCAGGTGCATCACGTGCGAGTAGCGTTCCACGTACATCAGACCACGAACTTTTACCGATCCATACTCGCTGACGCGGCCCAGGTCGTTGCGGCCCAGGTCCACAAGCATCACGTGTTCGGCGCGTTCTTTCTCGTCGGCGAGCATTTTCTTTTCCAGCGCCGCGTCTTCCGCCTCGTCGCGTCCACGCGGGTGCGTCCCCGCAATCGGACGATAGTCGAGCTTTCGTCCGCCCACACGCACCAGCATTTCGGGAGACGAACCCACCACGTGCAGTCCTTCGGATTTTGTCTTGCCTTCATTCCCGCCAGCCCCGAATCGCAGGAAATACATATACGGTGACGGATTCACCGTCCGCAGCGCGCGGTAGAGATCAAGCGGAGCGACTCCCGGTTCAAAATCCCAGCGCTGCGACAGCACGACCTGGAAAATATCCCCGGCGGCGATATACTCCTTGGCTCGGCGAACGCTTTCCAGAAACTTCACCTTCGGAGTGCGCGCCCGCGTCTTCATCTTTGATTTCGCCAGCTTTGACTTCGCGGCGGCGTTGCGCCAGTATGCCGGCTTCCATCCTGCGGCGAGCTTCTTCTCGATGCGCGCGATGTCCTTCACGGCGCGCTCGTAGGCAGCTTTGGGCGTTTCCCGCATCACGTCGGCCGACGCCACTATGTGGATCTGGTGCCGCAAGTGATCGAAGGCGAGCACGCGATCGAAAAACATCAGCACGCAATCGGGAACATCGAGATCGTCCGCAGCATGGTCTCCGATGTTCTCCAGCCGCCGCACCATGTCATACGCGCAATACCCGACCGCACCCGCGGTGAAGGGCGGCAAACCTTCCATCGCCGCTGGACGATGCTGCTGCAGCAGTTCCTTGATGACGTCGAAAACATTTCCCGTGCGGCGGTCGACTTTATGGCCGCGTTCGATCTTGATCTCGGCGCCGCGCGACTGCAACCGCAGAAACGGACGCACTCCAAGAAACGTATACCGCCCAATCTTTTCTCCACCTTCGACCGACTCCAGCAGGAAGGCATCGGGCTCTCCGTCAGAGACCGCAAGAAAGGCGGAAACCGGCGTCAGCAGGTCGGCGGAGATCGACTTCACCACCGGAACCAGGGTGGCGCCGCGCGATAAGCGGGCGAATTCTTTGTAGTCAGGACGGATCATGAGACTTGCCTACGAACGCTTTCCCAGCTTCTGCCACCGTGATCATAAGCGTCATCGGGTCCATCGGGGAAGGAATGAATCCGCAGCCTTCATAGAATTTTCGCGCTCGCTCGGAAATCGCGTGCACCAGGATCGCGCGGACACCGGCAATTTCCGCCGCCTGCAACGTGCGCAATACGGCATCGCGCAGCAAACCAGGCCCGATCTGTCTCCCCTGATAATCTTTGTGGACGGCCAGCCGGCCGATGATCATGACCGGCACCGGATCTGGCATGTTGCGCCGGATACGGCCAGGCGCTTCCGCATGCGCCACAGCGCCAACCGCCAGGGCATAATAGCCGGCGACATGCTCGCCGGCGCAAACGACGTAGGTGCGCGAAGCGCCGCTCTCCTCGTTTTGCAGCGCCCGCCGCCGCAACCAGTCGTCAAGCGACGGCTCTCCGCAGTTGAACTCCGAGAGATCGTGCTCCGCGCGTAACTTCTCGGGCGGGCTCAGCGGTCGATCGCCGCGGGTCATTCCCTATTGCTCCCAGGGCGCTTTCGTTTTCAGCAGGCGCCGCAGTCTGGCGTTGCTTGCCGGAGGCTTGTCGAGCATCGACGTGAAGCGCTTGAATTCCTCGCTCGACAAGGCAAAGTACCGGCGGTCGAGCAATACAGCTTCCGCTTCCCGGCACGCCGTTTCGAGCATGAAATCCGACCGGTTCCGCCCTAGCGCATCCGCCGCCCGATCGATCAGCGTTTTCTGCCGCCGACTGGCGCGCAGGTTGATGGTTTCATCGCGCGTGTTCCCGGTTTTCGCTCCTGTCGCTGGCATTCACCCCTCCCATGTGCACACAACGACTATACACAAGTGTGCGCACGTTGTAAATACGGTATTCCTTTTTTGGCTCTCCTTCGCTTGCCTAGCCTGCGGAGCGGCAATATACTTTGCGAGGCTTCCCTGGCAACTTGGCGGGCAATCCCACCCGCAATCATACGGAGACTTTCATGAAAACCATCGACCTCGAACAGGAAACGAATCCTTGGCAGGCGCAAGCCGCCCGCTTTGACCTCGCCGCCCATAAGCTGAATCTTGATGAAGGACTGTGGAAGGTCCTGCGCAACCCGAGCCGCGAAATTATCGTTCATATTCCAGTCCATATGGACGACGGGCACCTGGAAGTCTTTACCGGATACCGCGTGCAGCACTCCATTGCGCGCGGCCCGGCCAAGGGAGGATTGCGCTACGGGCCCGACGTGAACCTCGACGAAGTCCGCGCCCTGGCGAGCTGGATGACGTGGAAGTGCGCCGTGGTGAACATTCCCTTCGGTGGCGCCAAGGGCGGCATCATTTGCGATCCGCACAAAATGTCGCAGGGCGAGCTCGAGCGCATGACCCGCCGCTATACCGCCGAGCTCTTCGATTTCATCGGCCCGGAAAAAGACGTTCCCGCCCCCGACGTGAATACCAACGAACAGACCATGGCCTGGATCATGGACACCTATTCCATGCATGCGCGCCAGACCTGCACTGCCGTAGTCACGGGCAAGCCCGTCAACATTGGTGGATCGCGCGGGCGCCGCGAGGCTACCGGGCGCGGCGTTCTCATGGTCTGCGAAAAGGCGATCCAAAAACTGCGCCTGAATCGCGACACCACCCGCGTCATCGTGCAGGGCTTTGGCAACGTCGGTTCGAACGCGGCTCGCCTCATGGCGGCTGCCGGATACAAGATCATCGGCATCCTCGAGGTCGGTGGTGGCCTGTACAAAAGAGACGGCATCGACCTGGAAGCGCTCTGGGAATTCCGCCAGCGCAATGGCACCATTCACGGCTTCCCGGGCGCCGAGAAGTACGATCCGGCGGAGCTTTTGCTGGTCGATTGCGACATCCTGATCCCTGCGGCGACCGAGAACCAAATCACCAGCCAGAATGCGGACCGCGTGAAGTGCAAGATCCTGGCCGAAGGCGCGAATGGCCCCACCACCGCCGCCGCCGACGATATCCTCTCCGAGAAAAAAGTCTTCGTGATTCCCGACATCCTGGCCAACGCCGGCGGCGTCACCACTTCCTACTTCGAGTGGGTGCAGGATCGCCAGGGCTACTTCTGGAAGGAATCGGTGGTCAACGAGCATCTGCAAGAAATTATGGATGAGGCGTTCGACGATGTTGTCCGCTACTCTGAAACTCATGGCGTGAACAACCGCATCGCCGCCTACATGCTGGCCATCGACCGCGTGGCGTACACCATCCGCCAGCGCGGAATCTATGCCTAGCAGTGTGCTGAAGAAGTCGAATCTTGCACCTGGTTTTGGGTGGCGCAGCGCTTCAGCGCTGCGATAACTGCATGTTTTGAATGCGGCTTCAGCCGCTGAGGTCAAGCTGCAAGTCGCGAAAGGCTTTTCCCGCAGCCCCTAGCCATATTCTCGGGGCCTCCAGCAGAGAGGCCCTTCGTAGTTCGGATTGACGTTCTGTTTGACCCCCAGTCCCTCCCGGTGTAATCATGCGGGGGATCTCAGCATCGCCTGTGTTTTCGCAGGTACGTCCAAAGAGTATTGATCCGTAAAAAACGGGGCTTGAGGCCTCTCATCTCGGAGGAAAAATGAATCACTCCCAAAGCAAACCTATTCTGTGGATGCTCGCTTTCTGTCTGATGCTTACGGTTGCCATTCCGCCTGCTTTGGCAAAGGCGCAGGCGACGTCAAGCGACACCAGCTCGGACACCGCCGCCACTAAGAAGGCCGCGAAGAAAGCCAAGAAGGAAAAGGCCGCTGCCGACAAAAAGGCTGCCGCCGCGGACAAGACCGCCGCTGCTGCGGATAAGTCTGCTGCCAGCGACACGACGACCGCGACTACCACGAAGAAGTCGCGGAAGAGCAAGAAGGCAGCAGCAGGGGACGAAACCGCCCCGAAGGCGGCTGCCGACACGGCTGCGCCAGCCAACACGACCGCCAAGAAGAGTCGCAAGAAATCGAAAGCCGCCGATACCAGTGCCGCGCCTGCCAGTACTGCCCCCGCCGCCAAAGCTCCCGCCGCTCCGGCAAGCACCGCCGCCCCGGCTTCGACCGGCAGCATGGCGGCGCCCAAGAAGACGACAACCAAGGCAGCCGCCGCAGCTTCGAATCCGGAGATCGCCGCCGCTCAAGCCAGCGGCAAGGTCTGGGTCAACACCGACAGTGGCGTCTACCACAAGGGTGGCCGCTGGTACGGCAAGACCAAAGCTGGAAAGTTCATGACCGAAGCCGAAGCCAAGGCTGCCGGCTACAAAGAAGCTCAGAAGAAATAAGGAGATACCGACCATGACCAGGAAGTTCATGACCAGAATTCTCGTAGCACTTTTCGCGCTTAGCCTGATCAGCGGAATCGCTGTGTTGCCTTATCCACGAGGGTTCCTATTTCCCGCCGGCCGGTTGACCATTGCCCTCGGCCTTGCCATTGGCATTGCTATTACCGAGGGGCGGAAGCGCGGAGCGGTTGTCCCACCACCGCGTGATCCCTTGCAACACCGAGCGGCGGAACTGCACCACCCGTTCGAGGACATCCTGAGCGCTTTCACGAACCACAATTTTTTCGCCATTCACCAGCGTGATGACGGTGTCGGGGGCCTGCTCCACGAACTTGATCAGGTCGGAATTGACGGCCAGCGGGTGATTGTTAAGGCGGGTGAGTTGGATCATGTATGGCTCCTGGACGGTCGAAGGCCCGCCGCTTGTAAGGCTCCATCAATAAGGATCGGCAGAAAGAGTGCGTTGGGGGAGAGAGGGCCGAAAAGGGGGCGGGTTACCTAAGAGCGACACCGGACCGTACCTGTGGAAATAAAGCCCGGCCACGCCGCGCCGATGAGGGTGATTGCAACGACCAGGTGCAGATCGGTGGCACGACCTACAAGTTCGTGACCGCCCTCACTGGAAACGCCAATGAGGTTCTGATCGGAGCGAGCGACACTCAGGCCCTTTTGAACCTCAAGTCCGCAGTCAACGCCACGGCGGGTGGCGCCGGAAATGCCTAGGGCATCGGCACCGTCGCCAATACCAACGTCAACGCGGGAACCGCTACGGCAACTACACTCGCCTTCACGGCCAACGTGAATGGAACCGGCGGAAACGCCATCACTACAACGATAGTGGGCGGCGGGTCGGGCCACGAAAGCTGGACGGCCGGAGCCTTCGCGGCCGCATCAAGGCTCAACTTCAAGATCGGCAAGATCCGAAAAAACTTTAGCCCCCAATGTCAAACCCCGGTACCACCCCCACTCGGTACCTTTGGTGGCTGCAAATGGTCGAGGACGAGCCGGGCGATGCCAATGCCGCCACAAGCCGCAATTGCCTGCGCCAGCGCCGCGCTCCCCATCTGGCGATAATCGCTCGCCCCCGGGGTCTTGGCCGTCCCCGGAGTCACCGGCAAACGTCTTTTAGGAAAATCGCGCCCAAGCTTCTCCTAAGACCTNNCCTTGCCTTCAGCCCTGCAGTTGAAGGCAAACGGCAACCGGCGCGCCCTCGAACAGCAGCACCGTGTCCACCACCTCCCCGTCGGCCATGGAACGGAATTTGTATTCTCCGCCGCTGATGACGGTCGGCACGCTCAACAAGCAGCGTTCATCCGTGCCCGCAAGCTTGTTCTTGAAGTTTCCCGCGATCATGTTGCAGATCTCTCCGAGCGCGTCCGCTACTTGTTGTTCGGCGTCGGCCGTGTCCCCCAGCATGGACTTGGCAATCTGGCGGGCGGTCTCGGCGTCGCAGCGGACCGTCAGAACTCCGCACAGCGACCCGGCCAAACCGACCATGGCGGTGAATTCCCCGTGCACCGCATGCTCGGATGGCGTTACCGGCGTCAACCGGCAACCCAGCATGATTTCGAAGACCTCCTCGACCGCAAGATCGAGAATCGGCAGCCAGTTCTCCTCGCGAGCCCGCGTGGAAGATGAGATATCCGTACTCACGGTTTTCTCCCCAGCAACGACAGCACACGCTCTTTCACTTGATCGGGAGTGAAGGGCTTGCGAATGTAGCCGCGAGCGCCGGCTGAAAGCGCCGCCACCACGCGCGATTCGCTGCCTTCGGTGGTGATCATCACAATCGGAACCCCTTTCGCGCTTTTCACCGTGGCCACCTGGCGGACGAACTCCAGTCCGTCCATCACCGGCATGTTGATATCGCACAGGATGAGGTCGACCACGTTGTCCTGCAACGCCGCCAGCGCTTCGGCCCCGTTCGCGGCTTCCACGACCTTTTCCAGGTCGAGGCCCGCCTGACGCAGCGAACGCTCAACGATTTTGCGCATCACCGAGGAATCATCGATAATGAGCACCCGGACTTTATCCATAGTTTCCACCACTCTGCGGGTTTTCACGGTCCGGCCAAGAAACCGCGCGCCGCCGTTTCCGACTGACGTGGTGTACATCGGCAGTTCGACCGGGTGCTTTAGGGGACGGATGACTGGCTAACAACCGCCGTGCGCGCGGCGGGCCGTGGTGTAGTTGGCTCCGTGTGGAGTCGAAACTGGCGAGAGCCGGGACTTACGTAACCGGCGAGCAAACAAGGTAGGAATGATCGGGACGACTTTGGGATGCCCACTTTCAACTTGGGGAAACCCCGCAGACGCCCGCCGTAACCCTGTACGGCGGGCGCAGGCCATGATTCCCATCGCAAATCTACGGCTGGTAAATCTGCACGTTGTTGATGCCATTTCCGCCATTGGTTTCATTGCCGCCGATGCAGTACAGCAGACCGTTGGCCACGACCGACCCAGCGATCGTGGTCGCCTGCGGCATGGGGGCAAGCACGGTCCACTTGTTCGCCGTCAGGTTGAACGATTCCGTCAAATTCAGTGGCGGATAGTTGTTGTTAATGCCACCAGCGACGTAGAACAGAGTGCCCACCGATCCTGAGAAGGCCTCGTTCCGGGCCGTAGGATCGCTCGCCAGCGACTTCCACGAATTCGTGGACGCGCTGTAGCCTTCGTTGTCTCCGGTGTCCCCGGAGCTGGTATCCCCGTCAGCAGCCACAATCGTGGTCCCGATCAGCCCGATGGAAGGCTCCGACTTCCCGTTCAGCAGCGGGGCCTCCTCGGTCCAGGTGTCCGTCAACGGGTTGTATTTTTCGACGTTGTTCAGTCTCTGACCGGTACCGGAATCGTATCCCCCGATGACGTAGATCATCCCGCCTTCGACCGCCGCCCCGGCGCTGCCACGCGGCGTCGGCATCGGAGACTTCGACGACCACGTGTTGGTCTTCGCGTTGTAGGCCTGCACCGCGTTGGTGATCGTGTGGCTGGTTAGATCGAGGTAGCCGCCAAACACGTACAAGATGCTGTTCACCACCGCGCTGGCCGGGGAACAAACTGGAGTTGGTATCGCCGCCGCTGTGGTCCAGGTGTTGGTTGCCGGCGTATAGACCTGGTTGACGCCGATTACCCCGCTGCTGTTGCATCCGCTCGCGGCATAGACCTTGTTATTGACAAAACCGACCGCCGGGCCCACCACCACCGTCGGTATCGGCGCCCCCCTGCTCCATGAGTTGTGCACGGTAAAGGTCTTCGTGCTGGTCAGCGTGGTTGAGCCGGTGGTCACGGTCACGTAGCCGTCCACTGCTCCCGCCGGCACCGTGGCACGGTCGATTATTTCACTCAGTCGATCGTGAAAGACCCCAGCTATGCCCAGGCCTACGTGGGGCTGGCCAACTGCTATAACCTGCTGCGTGAATTCAGCGTCATGCCCCCGGATAAGGCTTATCCCCGGGCGCTGGCCGCGGCCCAGCGGGCCGTCGAACTCGACGACACCTCCGCGGGAGCTCACAACTCCCTGGCCTTCGCCACCTACTACTGGAATTGGGACCCGGTCACTGCCGAACCCGAATACAAACGGGCGCTCGAACTGGACCCGAACTTCGTACAGGGACATCACTGGTATGCGACTTTTCTGCTTACTTCCGGACGCTTTCCCGAAGCTCTGGACCAAATCGAACAGGCGCGCAAGCTCGATCCCTCGTCCACTACCATCCAGGCTGACAAGGCTTATATCCTCTTCAGCGCCGGTCGAAAGAGCGAGGGGCTCGCGCTTCTCAAGCAACTGGAATCCACCGACCCTGCCCTGGCCACGACGCACGGTTACCTGGCTCAGATCGATTTCGACCGCAAGGACTACGAGAATTTCTTTGCCGAATTAAAACAGGCCGCGCAACTGCGCCACGATGAAGCAGCTTTGGCCATAGCCAACGCCGCCGAGCGGGGTTTTGCCGCAGGCGGTGTCAATGGCATGAGGGAGACCATGATTCCCGTCCAGAAGGAAATGGTCGACCGCGATTTAGGTTCTGCCTACGATTTGGCGGCAACCTGCGCCTTGCTGGGCCAGAAAGAAGATGCGCTGCGGTACTTGCAAACCGCCTACGAGAGGCGGGAGACCGGCTTGCTGTATCTGAGCCGCAATCCCGATTTCAACGCCCTCCACGACGATCTGGTCTATAAGGAAATCACCGAGCGCGTCGGGGAGCGGTTGTCCAAACCACTGCCATAGCGATTGAGTCGTTGAAGCATTGAGGTATTGTTTCATGGAACGGAATCACTCAATGATTTAGTGCCGCCATGGCTCAATTCTGTCTTTATCCGTTATGCTTAGTGGATCGCTATGACCCTGCTCGACGCCCAGCCCTTTGACACAGCCAAATCGCGGCGGCGGAAGATCCGCATCGCTGCCACCATCCTGGTCGTGGTCGTCCTCGCCGCGCTCGCCTGGATGTACCGCAATTGGCCCGAAGAGCGCTGCGTGGACAAGTTCTTCAGCGCGCTCGAACATCAGAATTACGAAATCGCTTACGGCATCTACTTCCATGATCCCACCTGGCTTCAGCACCGCCAGAAATATTCTCAATACACGTATGCGGATTTCTATCGCGATTGGGGACCGGGCGGCGAATGGGGCTTAGTCAAGTCGTACAGAATTTACGGATCGGCCAACACAAAAGGTCTGGCCAGCGGAGGCGTCGTGGTCGAGGTTGTCGTTAACGAGCGCTCCGAGCACGCCCGCATGTTCGTGCAGAAGGCGGATAAGACGCTGACCGTGTATCCGTTCTGAAATCCTGCCTTGGGGACTCGCGACGAGTTCTGGATTTTGGATGCTATACTCCGCTCGTGAGGAAAACTCCACCTACCTATGGTCCCCGTGATCCACGATTATTGCCGGCTTACGCCATTGCGGAAGCAGCCCACTACCTGTTGATTCCCCGTCCTACCGTACGGTCGTGGGTGGCAGGACGACCGTACCCAACTAGAGCTGGCAAGAAGTTCTTCAAGCCCGTTGTCATCGTTCCCATGTTGCATCCTCCGGTGCTCTCGTTTCTGAACCTGGTTGAAATTCACGTCCTCGATGCGATCCGTCGCGAGCATCAGATACCTCTGGACAAAGTTCGCATCGCCATTGAGTACCTGCGAAACCAGCTTGGTTCGAAGCACCCGCTTGCCGACCATCGATTCGAAACTGATGGCCTTGACCTTTTCATCCAGGAGTGGGGAAGGCTAATCAACGTTACCCGGTCTGGTCAAATGGCGATGCGCGAGGTGTTGCAAGCTCACCTGCAGAGGATTGATCGCGACCCGTCGGGGCTTGTCGTGCGTCTGTATCCCTTTACCAGAAAGCGAAAGCTGGATGAACCAAAAATCATTGCGATTGACCCCGGAATCTCGTTTGGAAAACCTGTATTGCACGGAACCGGAATCCCAACCGGAATCCTGGCGGAGCGATATAAGGCTGGCGAATCCGTGGAAGAATTGGGTCGAGACTACGGCCGGCCCCGGCTAGAGATAGAAGAAGCGATTCGTTGCGAACTCCAGCTTGAAGCAGCCTGAACCTCTTTACCCGTTAACCCGGTAGCGTCTGACTCCTTAATAGAAGGAGTTTCACTATGCCAGTTACGTTCTTCCTCGACCGCTCCCTTGGCAAAGAAATCGTCGCTCAAGCCTTGAGGGCCGCCGGGGCAGACGTCGAGATTCACGACGATCACTTTCCCCCTGACGCAAAAGATGAAGATTGGTTGACCGAAGTAGGGTCACTCGGCTGGATCGTCCTCACGAAGGACAGGCGTTTTCACCCGGATACTCGAAATAACCGCAATTGCCCGTGCGCGCGCCCGCGTCTTCAAACTCACAGCCGCCTGTCTGCAGGGACCGGAAATGGCTGCAATCTTCGTCAAGTCCATCCCGAAGATACGGCGCTTCGTGACTGGGAACGCCGCTCCGTTTATCGCAACTGTCGATCGGAATGCCAGGGTTAAGTTAGCGTTCTCTGCGGCAAAGCTGAAACGATATCGATCGTAGATTTGAGTTCGAATCAACCTCTGCCCTCTAAGCCGCCGTTGCCGCAATCTGCGCCAGCGTCTTCTGCAGCGACGCCTCATCCCCCACCGTCGCGCAGGTNNTCGATCAGCAGCCGCACCGACGGCTCCCACCTCACCGCGCCCGTCACCTGGCGAATCAGAGCGTCGCGCGCAGCGTCCGCCGAAGTGATGACCGCGGCATCAACATTGCAGACCACTGGACATAACGGATTCTGAAAACTCAGCGCGCCCAGGTCCCGCGCCAGACGATCCTGCGCCGGTTGCATCAGCGCGCAATGGAAAGGCGCGCTTACCGGCAGGCTCACTGCTTTCTTCGCTCCGCGTTCAGTAGCTAGCTTGATAGCACGCTCGACCGCGCCGGCATGTCCCGAAATCACGATTTGCTCGGGCGAGTTAACATTGGCCGCCTGGCAAACTTCTCCCTGCGCCGCGGAATTCGCAGCTTCGGCCGCAATTTCTCCGACCTGGTCGAGCGTCATCCCAAGAATGGCCGCCATCGCACCCACGCCCACCGGCACCGCTTCCTGCATATACCGTCCGCGATTGCGGACCGTCCGCACCGCATCGGCAAACGTCAGCGTACCCGCAGCCACGTGCGCCGAATATTCGCCCAGGCTGTGCCCGGCAACATACTCTGGCCTCAAGCCTTTTTCTTGCAGCACGCGCCACGCCGCGACTGACGCTGTCAGAATCGCCGGCTGCGTGATCTCCGTCAGCTTTAATCGTTCTTCCGGACCTTCAAAGCAAAGCTCGGACAGCTTGTAGCCGAGAGCCTCGTCGGCCTCTTCAAAGGTCCGACGCGCCACTGGGTAATTAGCAGCCAGCTCTTTGCCCATGCCAACCGCTTGTGAACCCTGGCCGGGAAAGAGAAATGCAATTTGAGAGGAGGAATTTGTCATATTTGAGTAGGAAGTCAGAAGTCAAAAGTCAGATTGCAGAAGTAAAAAGCCCAACGGTATCTTCACTTCTGCAATCTGACTTTTAACTTCTGACTTCCTAAGTCGGCACCGCAGCACTCAGTGCCGCCAGTTCCCGCTCGATCGCTTCGTTGACTTTGCCCTCGGCGAATTCCGCTGCCACTCGGACCGCGTTCTTGATGGCATTCGCATTCGACGATCCGTGCGTGATGATGCACACGCCTTTGATGCCGAGCAACGGCGCGCCGCCATATTCGGTGTGATCCAGCCGCTTCTTGAAATCGGAAAACGCGTTGCGCGACAGCAGTGCGCCCACCTGCCGCGTGATCGTCGCCTTCAAGGTTTCTTTCAGCACGGTTCGCACCATCCGCGCCAGGCCTTCGGAAATCTTCAACGCAACATTGCCGACAAATCCGTCGGCCACGATCACATCCACATGGCCGTTAAACAAATCGCGGCCTTCGACATTGCCAATAAAGTTGATCGGCAGCCGCTTGAGCAGTGGAAACGCCTCGCGCGTCAGGTCGTTGCCTTTGCCTTCTTCTTCTCCAATCGAAAGCAGCCCGACCCGCGGATGCTCCATGCCGAAAATCGAACGGCAATAAATATCGCCCATCACCGCGAACTGTTCGAGATTGTTGGCCGTGCAATCCACGTTCGCGCCGACGTCGAGCAGAACCGCCGCCGTGCTACTGACCGTGGGAAACGCCGCCGCCAGCGCCGGACGGTCCACGCCGGGCAGCGCCCCCAGCACCACTTTGGCCGTGGCCATGGCAGCGCCCGTGTTGCCTGCCGTCACAAAGCCCGCGGCGCGCCCCTCGCGCACCAGCCGCAACCCCACGCGGATCGACGAATCGCGCTTGGCGCGGATCGCCTCCACTTTGTCGTCCATGGTAATGACTTCGCTGGCGTGCACCACGTCAACCGGCAGCCGCCGCGCGCCGGGATAGTGCGCCAACTCGGCTCGCAGCCGCGGTTCCGGTCCCACCAGAAGCACGCGGATGCCGTGATGGCGCGCCGCCTGCAACGCGCCTTCAATCTCAGGCTTCGGCGCCTTGTCGGACCCCATCGCATCCAATGCGATTACGCTAGGCATGGAAAGAAGAAGGTAACTAGGACTTCTCTGCGACCTCGACCACTTCGCGGCCCTTGTAGGTTCCGCACTTAGGGCAGGCGCGATGCGGCATTTTCTGTTCGTGGCAGTTAGGACACTCCGAAAGCGAGTGCGTGGAAAGCGAGTCATGCGCCCGCCGAGTGGCAGTGCGCTTCTGGGAATGTCTGCGTTTTGGATTTGGCATGATCTTCCTTTTCTGTTGCCGGTTCCCANNATCTCTTTCAGCGCCGACCACCGCGGATCCTCAACCTCGTCCACGCACGAGCACTGAATTTCATTCAAGTTCTTGCCGCAGTGCGGACACAAACCTTTGCAATCTTCGCGGCAAACCGTCTTCAACGGCAAAGCCAGCAACACCTGCTCGCGCAGAGTGTCTTCCAGCAACAGCCCTTCACCCTGGTAGTACCCGATCTCAGCCTCGGCATCGGTAACCGAAAGTTCTTCGTGCCCCGAGTCGGTTCCGAGCGGCCGGTACAGAAGATCGAAACTGCGCTCCACCTGATGCACGACCGGATCCAGACAGCGCGCGCAAGCCACTTCCAGGCTCGTCTCCAGCTTGCCTTTCACCCGGATGTCCTGCACCACCTTATGCTTGCCGTGATGCTCTTCGACCAGGTCCGCCCGCCCCTCGCTGCGTAGCGGCGACCGCTGCCGCACCTCGTCACCCAGATCGATCGCACCCGGGCTGAACTCCTCCCGGAAATCAACCGGGTGAATCTCCAAATCCTCAATTTCGATGAGCATTGGAACCTCCGCCGCCCCCACTCAAATTACCGCAAAGGCCCGCGGAAGTGCGCACAGAGACGAAAGTCTCTCAGGGAGCAATGTCTAAGAATAAAGGGCTTAAAACGGAGTGTCAAGGAAGAGCAGCCGCGGGTGGTGGGCTGTTTTGAAATTCAGTGAGTCCAAAACAAATAGGCGAACAATACTGACATCGCAAGTGTGGCGATTCCGCTGGCTCTGAAAAACCAAAGTGGCATGCTGGCGAGTCCGGTCTTAAAGTATGGACCGTCGGCGTTCTGACTCTTCGTGCCACGAGGATTAAGCAAGGCGTACAGTCCCAAAGGCAGCAATACGACTGCCAAAAAGAGGAATCCGAAACGTTCGCTCATGCTGCTGCCTCAACGGCTTCGTTTCGAATGATCCCACGAATTCTTCCAAACTCCAAAACATCCTCTGCCTAGGGATGTGCTAGACTATCCCTATGCCCACCCTATACGTGGAGAACGTGCCCAAAGACCTCTACGAAGCCCTGCGCGCCCGCGCCCGCAAGAATCGCAGTTCCATCGCCGCCGAGGTCATCGAGATGCTGAAAGACACAGTGCCTACCGCAGCCGAACTGAAACGACGCCGTCAATTCCTCGATGAATTGCTGGAAATTCAGGCGCACAAGCCTCCCGGCAAAGGGCCGTTCCCTTCGACGGAAGAGATGATCCGCGAGGACCGTGAGCGGTGAAGACGTTCGTAATGGACGCGAGCGTCGCCGCGAAGTGGGCAACGCCCGAGATCGCTGAGCCTCTCGCCACCCAAGCCCATCGCTTTCTTCGCGACTATGTGGACGGGTCGATCCAGGTGGCCGTCCCGGACCTATTCTGGCTCGAGATCGGCAGCTTCCTCTGGAAGGCCGCCAAACGCGGCGCGATCACATCCGGGTTGGCGCAACGCGCTCTCGAAGCGATGCTCAATCGCGACTTTCCCACAGCGCCGAGCCGCGCTTTTCTGCCGGAAGCCTTCAAGATCGCCTGCGATTTCGACGGAACTATTTACGACAGCACTTACGTCGCGATGGCCGCTGCAACGGGCAGACAACTCATTACCGCCGACGAGCGCCTGGTCAACGCCCTCGGAAGTCGCTTCCCCGTGCGCTGGCTGGGAGCTTTCTAGCCGGGGCCTGCCCCGCGCTATACTAATATCTTGGCGATGGAGTTCGCCGTTAACCGCCTCCGGGCTGATGACTCCTACAGAACTTTTGCAGGAGGACTCCGTCGCTTGAACTATCTCTCCAACTACATATGGATCGCGCTCGGCGCCGTCGTTGGAGCCAGCGCCCGCTACTTCCTCAGCACTCTCATCGCCCGCGACTTCGCATCCGCCTTCCCCTACGGCACGTTGCTGATCAACCTCACCGGCAGCCTTATCCTCGGATTTTTTCTCGTCTTCTCCACCGAACGCGCGCTGCTCGACCCGCGCTGGCGTCTGCTGGTCGCCATCGGCTTCTGCGGCTCCTACACAACGTTCTCCAGCTACGCCTTCGAGAGCTTCGCGCTGATGGAGCAGGGACAGTGGCTCCTGACCGGCATCAACATCGTAGCCAGCAACGCGCTCTGCCTCGCCGCCGTCCTCGCAGGCACAGCCTTGGCGAGGGGGTTGTAGAATGGCAGCCGTTATGGCCGTTCAAGTCACTATCTATCTCACTGAGGGCGATTCCTGGCACCATCGCCCGCTGCATCTCGAAATCCTGAAATATCTCCGCGAAGAAAATTCCTTCGGCGCTGTAGCCTACCACGCCGTAGCCGGCTTCCTCGGACGCGGCCAAGTCCACACCGCGCACCTCGTAGAAGCCGGAGGCCAGTTGCCCGTAGTGATCTCGTTCGTCGACACCGACGAGCACGTCAACCGCGTTCTGCCCAAGCTCCGAGAGATGGCCGCCCACCGGCTCATCGTGCGCGAGAACGTCGTGATCGAACAAGGCAGTTTGGACTAGCCCATGATTCCCTGCCAGCGCCATCTCTTCGATATCCCCGACGACGTCGCCTACCTGAACTGCGCCTACATGTCACCGCTGATGAAGCCCACGCTGGAGGCCGGAACCGCCGGGCTGGCCCGCAAAGCGCACCCCTGGGAAATCACCCCCGACAAATTCTTTACCGGCGCAGACGAGTTCCGCGCCACCGCCGCTCAGTTAGTCGGCTGCTCAGCCGACGACATCGCCATCGTTCCCTCGGCCAGCTACGGCGTCGCCACCGCCGCGCGCAATCTGCCGCTCAAAAAAGGCCAGAGCATTCTCGTACTCGCCGAACAGTTTCCCTCCAACTACTACCCGTGGCAGCGGCGTGCGGCAGAAACCGGCGCTTCCCTGAAGGTCGTCCCATGGCCTAGTGATAAAGACAACGACTGGACCGCCGCCGTTCTCGATTCCCTGACCGCCGACGTGGCCATCGCCGCGCTCCCCCACGTGCACTGGACCAGCGGCGGAAGGCTCGACCTGGTCCGCATCGGCGAAGCATGCCGCAAGCTCGGCGCCGCGCTCGCTCTCGATCTCACCCAGTCGCTCGGCGCGCTGCCCTTCAGCGTCGCCGGCTTGCAGAATGGAGTGCAGCCGGATTTCGCCGTTGCCGCCAGCTACAAATGGCTGCTCGGGCCCTATTCTGTTGGGCTTCTCTACGTCGCTCCGAAATGGCAGCAGGGAATGCCGCTGGAAGAGAATTGGATTCAGCGCTCGAACGCCCACGATTTCTCGAGCCTGATCCTTTATGCGGAAGACTACGACGCGGGCGCGCGGCGTTTCGATATGGGCGAGCGCTCGAACTTCGCGCTGCTGCCGGCCGCCGTGCGTGCCATGAAACAGTTGCTCGAGTGGAACGTCGCGCAGGTCTCCGAAACCGCCGGTGCGCTCAATCGCCAACTGGCGAGCGCCGCCGCAGACGTGGGTTTTTTCGCGCCTGCCGAACCGTGGCGCGCGCCTCACTATCTCTGTCTGCGGAGGAAAGCGGCGATTCCGAAGGAACTCCCCGAAATGCTCGCGAGAGAAAAGGTATTCGTCAGCGTCCGCGGAAGTTCGATTCGGGTGACGCCGCACGTTTACAACACGCTCGAAGACTGCGACCGGCTCATCCAATGCCTGCGCCGCATCGCCACCGTTTCGAGAACCTGACTAGCTTGTGAATGGGAGAGCTTGAAGGGGCATGGCTTCCGCCATGCCGTCAGAACCATCCACGCAAGCCGCTTTACAGGTTGCGGAAAAACTCGATTTTGCTCGCGATTTTGGGTGGCGCAGCGCTTCAGCGCTGCGATAACTGCATTGTTTTGAATGCGGCTTTAGCCGCTGAGGGCGCGGCTCTTGCCCAGAAGCAACTTTTTCCGCAGCCTGTTTAGCCGCCGAGGCGTTCTCCGGGACACTCCAAAGCTACTGCTTAAGCGCAGTAGCGCGCCGCTGCGCCAGCGATGCCGCCTCGGTGGTGGGATTTTCTTTCTCCACCTGGTCGTAAATCCTCTTGGCTTCGTCCGGCTTCTTCTGCGCCTCGTAAAACGCGGCGAGTTCGAGCTGCGCCGTCGCCTTGCTGACGACGATCGTGGGCTTGTCGATCAGCTGCTTATAAAGATCGACCGCCTGCGCGTCCTTATTTTCCCCGCGATAAACCGAAGCCAGCGCGAACTTGCCAAGTGCCGCCAGGTCGGCGTTCGAAGATCCGGCCGCCTCCTGCAAACTGCGCTCCGCAGCCACGTTGTCGTTAAGCTGCGACGACGCCAGTCCGACAAAATAGCGCGCCATATCGGCCGTGCGCGTGTGTGGATACTTATCGACGATCCCCTGGAACTGCTTGCGCGCCGCGGTGGCCCGCTCCTGCGGCGACGCGAAGCTGTCGTATCCCGGTTGCGCGGGCACGCCTGCCGGACGCACCGGCGTTTCAAAAGTACGCACCGCCGTCGAAAGCTCGGCGCTCGCCTTTTCGTCCTGCGTGTTGACGTAGTACCAACCGCCAAACGCGACCGCTGCAATGACGACCACCGCAACCGCGGCAGCAATAAGTTTCGCCTGGTGTTCCACCGTCCAGTGGGCGGCGTTCTCCGCTGCTTCGAGCGTTACCTTGCTGAATCGGTCTTGTTTCAGTTGATGCCGGGTTTCTGCGCGCACGGGCTTCCTTCTTCGCTTAAAGGTAGGATGGCAATGATTCAGTCTAGCAGGCCGATTTCCAGAAGGTCAAAAAACGCCCGTCAAAGAACCGGAGTTTGCGCCACAACGAAAATTGACGCCAATTATTGAGCGGCTTCGAGCAGGCCCTTCTCCGCTTTTTCCTGGCACTCGATGCAATGGCGCGTCCAGGGCACAGCCTCGAGACGCTTAGCGTTGATCTCTTTGCCGCAGGAAACGCATTCTCCGAAGCTGCCTTCGCGGATGCGGGCGAGTGCGCTATCGACCATGTTGAGCAACTGGCGGTCGTTGTTGCTCTGGCTAAACAGGAATTCTTTATTGTAAGAGCTGGCGGCGCGATCGGCGACGTCCTGCGTGGCCTCATCGTCGGCGGTGCGGCCGTCCTGCTGATTGCGGACCACCATGTGGCGCAGCTCCTGCTGCCGCGTTTCCAGTCTCTTTCTGAACGTCTCTAGTTTCTTCTTTTCCATGAATTGCGCCTGCGCTGAAGCTGAAGTCCCGTCCCACACGGGAACCCACTCCCCGCATGAAGTCAAACGAATATCCTAAGCGCGGCAGAGATCAGGCGTCAACTGGAGGGGAACGCAGGTAGTGGGCTACTTTGAATTTCCACAGGTTTGCTGATTGTGGCATACTGGCCTTATGCCAAAGCAGGTTAAGCAGCAGAAGCGCCCCACTGATGTGAACGAACTTGCGCACCACCTGGTCGAGCTTTCAACGAGCACACCAGAAGCACATCCTGTCAAAATATCGGCAGATGCCAATATTTCGGCATACATGTCGGCCATCGGACGCAAGGGCGGTCAGATCGGTGGAAAGCGCCGCCTTAAGACGATGACGAAAGCAGAACGCTCCAAGGCGGCAGCAAAGGCCGCTAGGACGAGATGGTCAAAAAGGAAACCGTGAGCGAAGCGCTGCCGCCGCTGCCAAATCCACGGTTGCCTGTTGTGGGCGGACCCCTTGTTGGTTGAGGCGATGATCACGAATTCTTCGCTTGAGACGATGCAGCTTCCAGTGAAATTTGGAATCGTATGTTTTTATAGCACGAAATGGAATAGTTTCAGCATTGAATCGGGTACTCAGATTCCCCATCACATCTTTCGAGTTTTCCCCTCGAATGCGATACGAAGCAGTTTCCTCCGCGATCTTCCGCATGTCTTCGTTCAGCAAAACTAGGTACAACTCATTTGCGTACAGGAACTGATCAACCGTGAGAACGGCGGTGCGCTTGTTCCCGTTCGTAAAGATGTGGCCGCCAGCGATCGAAAAGAATAAACATGCCGCCTTGTCGAAGACCGACGGATAGAAATCCATTCCGAATCCAGCCTGGAACGGTTGCTCTGCTGCCGACTCAAGTAGATTCAAATCCAGACAATCAAATGGCCCGACGGGTTCAACGCCGGGCCAAGCGAGTGCTATGCCTCTATCGTGCAAGAATTCGATGTAGGCTGAGCTAATTCGAAACGCGCTACTTTTTGGCAAGTTTCTTGAGCGCAACGTAATACTTGGCTGCCGATGCCGTGACCAAAGCCGAATCGGAATTGCTGCCACTCTCGCACAGTTTGGTTTGCACTCTAGGAGAGTACCGCAAGGTCGCGGCGCGGAGGACGGCGAGTTTTCTGATCGCTCTCTGGGTCATGGCTCTGTTCCTCTCGTTAAGTGGTTGGATGACTAAAGGGCCGATGGGGATGCAGCCAAATCCAGTGTTGATACCGCCTCAACTTATACTGCACCTAACACTATAGGTCAATAGGGGAATTCGCGCACTGCACGACTGGACCGTGTCAAGACAGTAAAGTAATACCAGTATACACGTATTTTGCTTGACATGCTAAAGCAGCTTTAGTATATTGAATCATGAACAAACTGGGTTCCGAGACTCGCGCCAGCGTAATTAATTGCCTCATCGAAGGCTGCTCGATTCGCGCCACGGTTCGCATGACAAGTGTTGCCAAGAAGACCGTCAAAGTACATTCCTCCTTGCGAGTGAGCCCAGCGATGGCGGCAAATGTGAGTGACAGATTGTGGGACGTAGAAGATCTAGTGACTCTCTGGGAATCGTATGAGCGAGCGGAAGAACTAGTAGCGTGAGTGCTTCAATAATTCAACGACGCAGCAGCCTTCGTAGTAGGGTTTTCGCTTTCTGGTTCCGAGTCTTTGTGTTCCAGAACAGCCGGACTATTCGCAGCGTCAACCTCTTTCTTCGATGAACTGCTGCCGGTTTCCATGTCCCGTAAACGGCGCTCGTACATCTCTCGGTGAACTCTAAGCGTTTCCGGTTCGGTGTTTCTGCTTCTTTGTTGCATGATGTCCTCTCGTTTGTCTCGTCGCTCTATGCCGGTACAGCCTTATGAACGGCATTCTGACATCATTGTTTAACCTTTGACAGATGATGCCCATGTTCGTTGCGATTCTTAACAAGTTGACTACCTTCTTCGTCAAGTCCGATTCTGTTGTTGACATTTGTTCGACGTTCAAGTGCCAAGCGGAGCACAGCCCGTGATCCAAATGGAATTCATGGGCCGGAGCCAAAAATAAGAAATGTTTGATGACGCCATTCCGGCGGTCCAGTCCGTCAGAGATGCGCTTGAACATGTAGTTGTCCAGCAGTATCTCAGCATATTGCCCAGTCACGGTTCGCTCTCGGTAGTAGCGCCCCACAGTCAAGGCTCCAACCTCTTTAACCATCTGAACCAGCAGGTCCGCATCAACCCGAGACGAAGCACCTTCCCGTCCGACCTCCCTCAACATGCGCTCGACCTTGTTCCGGGCACGATTTGCAAATTCCAAGAACGAATCAATCGCGGCCAATTGCACATCTTCGGATTGAGGCTTGTTCGAGTACACCGTGATGTCTATCGGGGATAGTCCCGCATAATCACCAAGGCGGATCACGTCCCCAGCAAAGCTCATCAGCGTTCCAGCGCTGTATGCCTTTTCGGGAACGAGCACGTCCAAATCCTTGCAAAGGCTCCTAATCGCTTGTGCGATACGTAGGCAGCAACTGGGTCTCCACCATTAGTGTGGATCAAGAGGTCCAGTTTGGGAATCGGGGTTTCCCTAGTCGCGGCGGTTCGCAGTTCACTGTAGGTGTCTCTGATGTCCCATTCCATTACCCGAGCACCGCTTGGGTAGTAAAGAATCAGAACATCCCTTTTTCGATTCTGGACTACCGCTTGGCAGGCACCGTCAATATTCGTAATGATCTGGGCAGTAGCAGCAGTTGGCGGCGGCATTGAACCTCCCTAGCATCAAAGGGGAGAGTGTAAAAATGTACCACGCCATGACTGTCATTGCAGTGATCATCAGCACATGTTATGCCAAACCGGCATTAGAATATGTTCAAAGTGGCCCACTACCGGACTGCAAGATCGCGACTGCAAGAAATACAATCGGGGCAGCGACCGGAAAAGGATTCGTATCGGGCCATCGCTTCAGCCATCCCATACCTTGCTCCTCGATAGAAGCCACTTCTTGAACAGGCTGGGGCCGGCAGCTAAGCCGCCTTCCCCATCACCGGCTCCGTGCAATGGCTGCACCGCCGCGCATCAATCGGAATCTCGCTCAGGCATTCCGGACACTTCTTAGTGGTCGGATCCGCCGGCACTGCAGCCTTGCGGGTCCGCGCGATCAGCGCATTGATCGGGGTCACAACAAAAAAATACACCGCACCCGCCACCAGCAGAAACGAAATCACAGTGTTTATGAAGTCACCGTAGTGAAAGGTGCTGCCCCTGACGGTCCACGTGAGCGCGGAGAAGTCCGGTGCTTTGACCAGGGCAGCAATCAGAGGCGTAAGAAGATCCTTCGTCAGAGCCGTGACCACCGACCCAAACGCCGCGCCAATCACCACGCCCACCGCTAGATCCACCACATTGCCGCGCAAAATGAATTGCTTAAACCCGGATAGCATAAAGTTTCCCTCCGCTTACAGAATGGCCGACAATGTAAATGCTCAGTGGTTATTGGTCAAGGTGCACATGCCAGGGGCGGCTTTGAAAAAAGTGCAGCGACTTGCACATCAGGTCGTTAGCGAGGATCTATCATTCGAAGACATCGTTGATCACGAAATCATCGGCTATGCCAGCTTTTAGGGCGTTCCATTGTTGACTTCCCGATCTATTCAGCTTATACATCGCCTCCAAAGTACGCAGGACATTCACGTGCGTAACGCCCTTCCCTTCGCTGTATTCACCATGTTTTATGTGAGCCCCAGCAAGAATCGTGACGATGCGATTGCTTTTCTTTGGATCCTTATCCGCCGGATCGGTCACCCTCCCCATCAGCGGAGATTGACTGTTCTCGTCGAAAGTAAGGATCAGCAGACTGTTGTGCTGCTTCGCCCAGTTGTAGTAGCCGTCGATGTGCTCCCGCAGCCACTTGTCGCCAGCCAGGATGCCGGACGGAGTCGAACCGTTGTGCATGTCATGGACAAGATTCGGGATTACAAAGGAAACAGTAGGCAGCAAATTGTAATCGGATGGAAAGTCTTGCGGGAATCGCAGGTTTGACGAATCTGCCACCGTTTTGCCCCGGGGTACATTGGAGAAACCGGCCCAGGGAACGTGTTTGCGGGCATAAAGACCCTGCTCTGTGACCAGCGAGCCGATCTCCGGCAAACCTTCGCAATATCCCTTGAAAGAACGGCCGGCGCGGATCAACTCCTCTCCCAAATTGCTGGTTTCAAAATCGTGGTCCGGAACGCTGTCTATAAATCCGACGTGCTGATTGCTGCCCGAAAAGAGCCAGAAATAGTTCCCCTCGCTGTGGTGCTCCTCGGCATAAAACTTGGTGAGGCTCGCTCCCTCTTTCCTCAGAACGTCGTTGATATACGAGGCGTTTCTATTGCCTATAATCTGCTCGTAATCTTTGTTTTCCTCCACAATGATCACAATGTGGTCGTACACAGGGAGACCCGCAACCCACGGAAGGGGTAGAGGAATATTCTCCTGCAAGGCAAGCGCTGGCCTCGCGGACAGAATACTGATGCTGGGTAATAAGACTGTCAGAACAAGCGCCAGGATTGTCGCGGTGAAACTCCTCGGCTTGGTCTCGATTAGCGCCATTCGGCATGCTCGTCAGGCGCGCGAGTCATCGCCTCGTCGGCTGTTTAGCAGGGTGGCAGTCAGGCCCTTCTCAGATCCGCATCGGCATCACAATATACCGGTACTTGTACTCTTCGCCTTCCGCGGGACGCAGTTGCCCCGCCGACTGCGCATCCTTCAGTTCCAGCTTCACTTCGCATGACCCAGTCGCTTTGATGAAGTCCATCAAATACTGTGCGTTGAATCCGATCGCCATCGGCTCGCCGTCATAGGCAACTTCAATCGAATCCTCCGACTCGCCCGTCTCGGTCGACGATGCGGAAATCTTCAACTCGCCTTTCTCCAGCCGCAACCGCACGGCGCGCGACCGCTCATCGGCAAACTGCGCCACGCGCGCGATCGCCGCTCCCAGCTCTTCGCCCTGCAATGCAATCGACTTCGAGATGTCTTTCGGCAACACCGCCTCGTAGTTGGGAAACTGCCCCGTCAGTTGCCGCGATGTCAGCAAACGCGGCCCCACGCGGAAGAACAGCGTCGACTCGTCCTTGGCGAAGTCAATGGTCTCGACATCGGAATCGAGCAGCGATTTCAACTCATCCATCGCCTTCTTCGGAATCAGCGTCTTCATCTCGCCCGAGACGCCTTCGAACTTCTCTGCCCCGCGCTCCACATGCGCCAAGCGGTGGCCATCGGTCGCAACCATGGTGATCGACTCCGGCTTCAGCACCATCAACGCCCCATTCAGCGTATAGCGCGACTCCTCGCTGGCAATCGCGAAGCCCGTTTTCCCAATCATCGACCGCAGCACAGCCGCCGGAATCTTGATCGCTCCCGCCGCCGGAAACACCGGCAGCCCCGGGAAATTCGACTTTGCCATCCCCACCATCTTCGTGTTCGACCGGCCGCAGCGAATACTCACCCAGTGGTTTTCAAGCAGTTTGATGGTGATATCGGCGTCGGGCAGCAACTTCACGTAGTCGTACAGTTTGCGCGCGGGAATTGTGCAGGCGCCCTCTTTTTTCACTTTGGCGTTGCAGGATGTCCGCAAGCTCAGGTCAAGGTCGGTCGCGGTCAGCGACAACCGATCCCCAGCGGCCTCAAAAAGATAATTGGAGAGGATGGGAATCGTGGTCTTTCGCTCCACGACACCCTGAGTCGCTGTCAGTTCGCGAAGTAGTTCAATTTTGCTAACCGTAATTTCCATGGTCGTTGTGGCTGCGGCAGGAGCGGCTTCCACCGGCATATTGGGTCTCCCAACTCTAGAACCGGTTTCAAAAATCGGTCGTGCGCAGAGTCCGGCTCTACTAGGCCTACCGGAAAAGTCAGGCCTTGTATCAGGGTATCGCTTTAGCGATACCGCACATCTTCCGAAATTCGATGCCCCTTTAGGGGCTGGGTATCAAACCAGCTCTACTTCTGTTCTCTTCTTATATCAAATACAAAAGCAATAAAACCAGTAGTAACCGTAGGCGCTTCGGAGAAGTGGAAAACTGGTCCAGATCCCTCCGCTTCAATTGCTTCCATATCAACCGTTCATGTGGAGAATCGCTCCCCGCGTCAGTGGAGTCCAACGCAAACCACGGACCCTTCTCGGATTTCCATACCGTCTCGCACAGTTTCCACAAACACTTCACAGTCGGAAGGCAGGAAGAACGGCCTGAAGAGTGGAAAACGTGGTCGAAACCGTCCCTTACGCGCCCAATTGCTCGGTCAGTTTATTGAGCAGCCTGTTTAAATCTTTGTCGTTCTTGCGAACCTCTTCAATCTTGACCACCGAATGCAACACGGTTGTGTGATGCTTGCCGCCGAACTGGCGTCCAATTTCAGGTAGGGAAGCTTCCGTGAGGTGCTTAGCGAGGTACATCGCAATCTGCCGGGGATAGACGATGGAGCGCGAATTGTTCTTCGCCTTGATTTCCACCAGGCGCAGGCCGAATTGCTCGGCAACAGCCTTTTGAATGGATTCAATTGTCACCTTGCGCGCCTGCGAGTCGATGAAATTCTTCAATACCTGCTGCGTGTAGGGCAGCGTAATCTCCGCCCCGATCAGCGAAGAATGCGCCACCAGGCGGATCAACGCGCCTTCCAGTTCACGCACGTTCGACCGGATGTTCGAGGCGATAAACAACGCCACATCCGTCGGCAACGTCACCCGTTCCTGCTCCGCCTTTTTTTGCAGGATAGCGACTTTTGTCTCCAGGTCCGGCGGCTGAATGTCGGCAATCAACCCCCACTCGAACCGGCTCCGCAAGCGATCCTCAAATTCCGCCAACTCTTTCGGCGGACGGTCGCTGGCGATCACGATCTGCTTCATCGACTCGTGCAGTGCGTTGAACGTGTGGAAGAACTCTTCCTGGGTACGCTCTTTCTGCGCCAGGAACTGGATGTCGTCAATCAGCAGCACGTCCATCGTCCGGAATTTATCCCGGAAGCTGATCATCTTGTCGTAGCGCAGCGAGTTGATCATCTCATTGGTGAACTTCTCGCTCGATACATAACAGATAGCCGCTTGCGGCATCCGCCGCTTGATCTCATGCCCGATCGCCTGCATCAGGTGCGTCTTGCCCATTCCGACGCCCCCGTACAGGAACAGCGGGTTGTAGGCTTTTGAAGGCCGCTCCGCCACCGCCTGGCACGCCGCGTGCGCGAACTGGTTCCCGCTGCCGATTACGAACGCGTCAAACGTATACCGCGGATTCAGTTGCGCCGCGCTGTCCCAATCGAACCGCCCCTGCGCCGGATGCAATCCCGATACCACTGGTGGACCCGCGCCAACATTCGGACTGGGCGCCGAAAGCCCCCCGTTGTGCCGGATCGGCGTGTTCGATGGATCGTCCTCGGCGGTTACGAATTTCACTTCCTCGTACCCCAGCCCAAGGTTGTCGACCGCTTCCTGGATCAGATCCGCGTATTTGTCGCTGACCTGACGGAATTCAGCTGTCGGTATTCGCACGAACAACACTTTATTACTGGCGTGGCTGTATCGCGTCGGCTTCAACCAGGTGTCGTAGGAGTGCCGGTTGACTTTCTTCTCCAGGGCGTCCAGGATGCGCACCCAGGGGTTCGGGATGATGGCGGAACTAGTGAGCGACATTTTTTATCGGAATATCGAAAGCGCCGGCGTAATGAACGTCCGGGAAAAAGTCAGTTGTAAAATTGCGTGTCCTTCTATCTTGTTTTACTGCAGACAGCTTCTGTTTTGCAGTACCGGTTGTCGGTGAAATGGATTGCTAGACGAACGGCATACTAGCACAAAAAAATTCGCCGCGTCCGTGTCTTTGCAACAAAAATCTCCCGCGGAACGCTTTACTGAACGCCGATTTCCGGGTGCTGTCAAGTGTCGAGAAACTAACTGCCGCGCAAACTGTGCAACCCAGAAATGCTCACGTAGCGACAGCCGCCCTCGGCTGTCCAGCCGAGCGCAGCTCGGCAGCTATTAAGCAACTACGAAATCGTCCGCCGTTCCCTTTTCGCCGGAGCCGCCGTCTTGTAATTCCCCGGATACACCACCACCGAGCGTCGCCCGCCCTCGCCGTCACTCTCCGTGCGCAAATCTTTTTCCTCGCGCAGCGCCAGATGCACAATCCGCCGCTCCCGCGACGACATCGGCCCAAACCGGTAGGGCTCGCCCGTCCGCCCCACGTGTTCCGCCGCCACCCGTGCCGCCATCTGCAACTCGTCGATTCGCAGCGCCCGGAAATTCTTGCAGTCGAACCAGATCTTCTCGTGCTCGCTCCCCTGCAAGTGCAGCACTTCCGACGCCAGCAACTCAAACGCTCGCAGCAACTCTCCGCCGCGCTCCAGCAACAAAACCGAATCCGGCCCCGCAAACTCCACCAGAATTTCCGGATGTTCCCACTCGCGCTGCTGCGCGATCGGAGGATCCACCGTGATCCGGTACTTCAGCTTGAAGCCGCCATGAGAAATAACGGCCTGCAAAAATTCCCCAATCTGTTTCGCGGCAGCAACCTTGTCAGTAATCGGCATATTTTCGCTCTCAGCCTTCAGCCATCAGCCATCAGGTAAACCAGCGCATGGGCGCAGATGCTGAGGGCTGACAACTGACCGCCATTTCTCCTCTTCCACACAAATGCAAACGACCAAAGATTCGTATCAGGGTATCGCTTTAGCGATACCGCAAAGGTCAAAAAGCTGTTCACCCCTTTAGGGGCCGCCTTACCTGATGGCTGACGGCTGACGGCTATTTCTTCCGCGCCCGCTTCGCCATCATCTCGCGCATCTCGCGGCCCAACGACGAGCGGTTGAGCGCCGCCTGCTGCACGATGCCGATCAACTGGCCCGCGCACCAGTACAAGCCCAAGCCCGCCGCCAGGTTCCAACTCATCAGTCCGAACATGCCCGGCATCATGATGTTCATCATCTTCTGCTGCGTCGGATCCATGCCCGCCTGCGGCGTCATCCGCTGCATCACCAGCATGGTGATGATGATCGCCACCGGCAGAATGTGCCACGGATCGGGCGCCGATAGATCGTGCACCCACAGCCACGGCGCATGACGCAGATCCATCGCCACGTTCAGCATACGGTAATACGCGAAGAAGAACGGCATCTGGATCACGAGCGGCAAACATCCACCCGCCGGATTCACGCCTTCTTTCTTATACAGCGCCGAAATCTCCACGTTCATTTCGGCTTTCTTCGGATCGCGCAAACTGTATTTCTTGTACTTCTCCTGAATCGACTTGATCTGCGGCGCCACGCGCTGCATCTTCAGCATCGACTTCATCTGTGTCAGCCGCAGCGGCAACAGCGCCACGTTGATGACCAGCGTCTGCAGCAGGATCGCCCATCCCCAGTTCGCGACGATGTGGCCGTGCATCCACTTCAGCCACAAAAACAGCGGCCGCGCGATGATCCCCAGCCAGCCGAAGTCGATGATCGCGCGCAAATCCGGTTCCGCGCCAGTGATCCCCGGCACCGCGACCGATTGCAGCTCCGCCAGCGCCTTCGGCCCCACATAGATTCGGGCCTCGGTCGCGCCCTTCGTGCTCCCGACCGCCGCGCCCAGCACCTCGACCTTATCCATCTGCTTGCTGTCGCCGCCGTGCGGAATCTCAATCGGGCCGCGCAGCATCACCATCGCCGCGTTCTCCGGATCCCGCGGCAAAAATACTGCCGCGAAATACTGGTCCGAAACTCCCGCCCAGTGGAACGGTCCCGGAATGGTCGCGCCGCCAATCACCTTGATCGAAGGCAGGATCGTCCAGCTGCTAGTCGACAACCGTTCGACGGTATGGCCGTACTGATAAGCCATCTGGCTGGTCGCATACTGCGCGCCGTTCGTCTGGTCGCCAAACCCCGCTGGCCACATCGGAAACGCTGTGACCTGCGTCCCCTTCACATAAACCGCCGTCTTCACCCCAACCACATAACTCTCGCGATCGAACGTGTAGCTCTTCTCCACCGAAACGTCGCCATCGGAATAAGCAAACTTAATATCCCGTGGAGCGACGGGCGCCCCCGCCCGTCCATTCTCAGCGCCAGAAGAAGTAGTGGCGGCAGATGACGAACCGGATTGCTGAGAACTGAGAACTGAGAACTGAGAACTCGTCTTCACATACAGCACCGAGTTCACCTTGTCCCGCAGCCCCGCGTCATAAGTCCACAACGTCAGCGGATACCCATGCTTCTCCGAAGCCACGCGATTCACCAACTCCAACTGCCCGCCCTTGTCGTCGGTATATTTCTTCAGCACCCACGACTTCACCCGCGCGCCCTGATTGGTGAACACGATCCGGTAGACGTCATTTTCAATCACCGTCTCCGACTCGCTAGTGGCCTGCACCGGTGCTGCCGCCTTCGTACCCGCGGCGCCATGTTCGGTAGAAGTTTGTGCGGGAGGTGGTGTGGGACTTTGCGAAGGAAGTTGCGCCTGATTCTGCGCCGCCACTGGCGGACTCGCCGGTTTCACCGGAGGCTGCGGCCCATACTTCTTCAGCAGCGGTTGGAACAGCATGATGACCAGGAACGTCAGCGCAAACACCACCAGCAGCTTGCGCTCCATCCCGGGTTCTTGTTGCGGATTCTTAAATTCAGCCAAATCAGTCAGCTCGTCTCGTCGTCAGCAGCACAACCACCCACGTAGGGACAGCCGCCCTCGGCTGTCCAGCCGAGCAAAGCTCGGCGCAGATTCGTACCAGGGCATCGCTTTAGCGATGCCGAATTCCGTCCGCAGTCAACGGCTCCTTTAAGGGCTGAGGTCTTGCGCGTCCCGCGTCATCCTTTACCACCGCATCCAATCCGCCCTTAGCCAACGGATGACACCGCAACAGCCGCCAACCCGCCATCACCCCGCCGCGCACCACGCCATGCCGCTCGACCGCTTCCATCGCGTATTCCGAACAAGTAGGCACATACCGGCACGACGGCGGAAACGCTGGCGATATCCACCGTTTGTAAAGCCGCAACAGCCCCAGCAGGGCAGACTTCATTTCTCCACCAGTTTCTTTGCGATCGCATCCAGCGCCCGTCTCACTTCTTCGAGCACCACCGCAAACTCCAGTTTCAGCACCGACTTCTTCGGATTGATCACCACATCCACCGCGCCCGCGCCCTCGAGCACCGAACGCCGCAGCCGCACCGCTTCGCGCAGCCGCCGCTTCATCCGGTTCCGCTCCACCGCACCGCCCAACACGCGGCCTACCGTAAACCCAACGCGCGAACCCTTCTCCGGTACAGCGCCCGCCGCCCGCCGCAAAAAGAACACGGTCATGTGCGGAGAAAAGTGCCGCCGTCCCTGCTTGTACACGCGCTCGAAATCGGAGTGCTTCCGCAGCCGCCCCGAACGCGGAAAGCCACGCGGAATGCTTCCGCCTGCATTGGCCGCGGGCTGCGCTGCACTCCCGTTCGGAGCGTCGGCGTTCACCAGCTCACGATCCCGCACAATAGTTAGTGATAATAATAACGACGGCCTTTGCTGTCCCTCGGGGAAGACTAATCGCGGAAACCCGGCGCCACGGAAACACGCTTGCGCCCCTTAGCCCGGCGGCGCGATAGCACTGCGGCCCCGCTCTTGGTCTTCATGCGAGTCCGGAACCCGTGCTTTTTCGAGCGCTTGCGCTTGTTGGGTTGAAATGTACGTTTCGGCATTCGAAAATCCCTGCTCCTGATTGAATCAGATGGCTTAAGGCAAACCGTAAGTATAAATGACGGTGAGCGCCCCCGGCAAACGCGAGCTCTGGCTACAATGGACCTGGTCAAGATTCACTAGCCACTGACACCGGCTCCTGACCGCTGCTTTTTGATGAATCTCGACGACACCATAGTCGCCATCGCCACCCCGCCCGGTCGCGGCGGCATAGGCGTGGTCCGCTTGGCTGGACCCGACGCCAAAGCCATAGCCCAGCCTATGCTCCGCCTAACTCGCGACCTGGAACCCAACCGAGCCGTCCACTGCGACTTAATCGAACCCACCAAGACTCACGTAGGGACAGCCGCCCCCGGCTGTCCAGCGGAGCGAAGCTCCGCAGAAGGTTGTATGGGGACGGGCGTCTCGCCCGTCCAGGCCGAGCAAAGCTCGGCAGCAGCCGGCCTCGCCACAACTCCCACCCGCATCGACGAAGTCATAGTCACCTACTTCGCCAAGCCCCACTCCTACACCACCGACGACATCGTAGAAATCTCCGCCCACGGCTCTCCCGTAGTCCTCCGCCACATCGTCGAACTCTCCCTGGCCCAAGGCGCCCGCCTAGCCGAGCCCGGAGAATTCACCATGCGCGCCTTCCTCAACGGACGCCTCGACCTAACCCAGGCCGAAGCCGTCCGCGATCTTATCGACGCGCAAACTCTTTTCCAAGCCAAGGTAGCCGCCCAGCAACTCGAAGGCGCGCTCTCCAATCGCCTGAAGCCCATCAAGCAGAAATTAGTCGACCTGATTGCCCTGCTAGAAGCCGGCATCGACTTCGCCGAAGACGACGTCTCCATCGCCTCCGACGCCACCATCCGCGATCGCATCGCCGAAGTCGGAAGCCCTCTCCGGCAACTGGCCGCCACTTTTGCCTACGGCAAGATCGTTCACCAGGGACTAACCCTGGCCATAGTAGGTCGTCCGAACGTAGGCAAATCGAGCCTCTTCAATCGTCTGGTCGAACGCGAACGCGCCATCGTGACCGCCCAGCCCGGCACCACCCGCGACCTGGTCAGCGAAACCGTGGCCATCGGTGGAATTCCTGTCGAACTGGTGGACACCGCCGGCATCCGCCAAGCCCCAGACGATGCCGAAGCCGAAACCCTTGGCATCAAGAAGTCCATCGAAGCCCTGGCCGACGCCGACCTAGTCCTGGTAGTAATCGACAAAAGCCAGCCCCGAAACCGAGAAGACGAGGAATTACTACGCCAGATAGAAGCCCGTCCCGCGATCGTAGTAGAAAATAAATCCGACCTGCTCGGCGAGTGGAACAACAGCAATACCCACGTAGGGACAGCCGCCCTCGGCTATCCAGCCGAGCGCAGCTCGGCAGCGCCGGCCATAATTCAAACCTCCGCCCTGACCGGCGAAGGCATCCCCGCCCTGCGCGAAGCCATTCTCCGCCACGTAGCCGGAGACCGAACCACTCACCAGGAGTCCGGCTTCCTAACCAACGTTCGCCATCAAAAACTAGTCAGCGACGCGCTCGCCGCTCTCGACGACGCGACCAACGCCGTGGCCGCCCGCGTCCCCCACGAGATGCTTCTCCTCGACCTCTACCGAGCCCTCCGCCCCCTCGACGAAATCACCGGAGTCACCACCACCGACGACATCCTCAACCTGATCTTCAGCACCTTTTGCATCGGAAAGTAGGATTTCGCCCACATCGACCGGCGTTTTTCCCTTACACTTCCAATCTCGGGATTGTTAGCGTCACGCGATTGCCATACTTGAAGGAGAAACCTTGGCCCCGCCGCAGCCAACTCCGTCGGCCGCCCCCCTGCCAAAACAAGGCCACGGTCCTGCCCTATTCGCCGGCTTTCTCGGCTGGACGCTCGACGCCTTCGATTTCTTCCTGGTCGTCTTCTCGCTGACAGCCATTGCAAAGGAGTTTCACCGCTCCGACGCCCAGATCGCTCTCTCCATCACCCTGACCCTCGTGTTCCGTCCGCTGGGCGCCTTCATCTTTGGGCTGATGGCCGATCGCTACGGTCGCCGCCTCCCCTTAATGATCGACCTCGTCTTCTACTCCGTGGTCGAAGTGCTTACCGGCTTCGCGCATAGTTTCACCACCTTCCTCGTGCTGCGCGCGCTGTTCGGCATCGGCATGGGCGGAGAGTGGGGCGTGGGCGCCTCTCTCGCCATGGAAAAAGTTCCACCCCGGCTGCGCGGCTTTCTTTCCGGCCTGCTCCAGGAGGGATACGCTTTCGGCTACCTTCTGGCCGCGATCTGTTTCTATTTCGTCTTTCCGCGCTGGGGCTGGCGGCCCATGTTTTTCATCGGAGGTCTCCCCGCTCTGCTCGGCCTCTTCGTCCGCTTCAAAGTGAAAGAGTCCGAGGTGTGGGAGAAAACTCGTCACACGAACTGGAGCAATCTCGGCCGCGAGATCTGTTCCCACTGGAAACTGTTTCTCTACATGGCCCTCTTGATGACGATGATGAGCTTCACATCCCACGGCACGCAGGATATGTATCCCACCTTCCTCCAGCGCCAGTGGGGCATGGGTGCGACCAAGCGTGCCGTCATCACGGCCATCTCCATGGTGGGAGCCATCCTCGGAGGCCTGCTGGGGGGACTGTTGTCCGACCGCATCGGACGCCGCCGCGCCATGGTCGCCGCCCTCGTCAGTGCAGCCGCGCTGGTTCCTCTGTGGGCCTACGCTCCCTCGCTGACTTTACTGGTCGTCGGCGCTTTTCTGCTCCAGTTCATGGTGCAGGGAGCCTGGGGCATCGTTCCCGCACATCTCTCCGAATTGTCGCCTGACTCGGTGCGCGGATTCCTTCCCGGATTCGCCTACCAGTGCGGCATCCTTATAGCCGGCTCGGTCGCCTACCTGGAGGCGATTCTCGCCCAGCATACCCGCTACGCCAACGCCATGGCTCTGACCGCCTTTACCGTGTTTACACTCGCGGCCGTCGTGGTCGCTCTAGGCCGCGAGCATAAGGCCATTCAATTCGGTGCGTAAAAGGTTTCGATTTTGTTTTGAAGATGCGCGCGGCTTCACAGCCTGCGGAAGAACTCGGCGTTGCCCTTGATTTTGGGTGGCGCAGCGCTTCAGCGTCTGCGTGAGAACTAGAGTTTCGC
>PKXK01000278.1 GCA_003132325.1 Acidobacteriaceae bacterium | reverse complement strand
CGGGGGCTGGGGTGCCGGGCTCCATGAATCGCCGATTGGATCGACTTTCATGCCAGAGTCTTCGTTAACGTTTGAATCTTCCATTCTGCTCCCTATTCAGCATTCAACTCGATCAGTTCGCTGCCGGGTGCCCCAGGTCTCGAGATTCGAGACCCGGGCTTCTACAGCCGTGTCAATCTTGGGATTTAAAAACCCGGCGCCAGACAGGGTGTTTCCTATCACCTTAGTCGAGGGAACGCCGTCTGTCCTCGAGTTTGCCTCTAAAGATCTAGTGGTCCTGGTCCATCCCTTTCACTAAACCGGGGTTCGTCGTCAGAGGGAAAATTTCGTGGCTCCGTTTCAGGCGGAATATAACAGTATTGCGCCTCATCGTAACGGCGGCTGCTTCTACCGCGAAGTAATACCATGACGACGACTTGATAGATGACAAACCCGGCAAGAAGACCGATCGGATAGAACCACCAAACGGTCTTGTCCTCACCCAAGAATTTTATTACCGCCCCGCCGAACAACAACATAAGCACAGAACTTAGAACCGCTGGGCCAAATGTTTTGAAGCGACGTATGAAGTAGCGGACGAGCCAGCCAACCACAATCCCTAGCGATGTCGCACCCACGGCCGGTACGTTAAACGTCATAGAGATGCCCCTTGGCACCTCATAATACACCGGGCCGGTGGCCCACCCGCCGTGAAACACTTTTCAAAAATAACGACTCTTCTCCAGCGCACAATGGCTAATCACTCGAAGCTTAATCAATAGACGCCGTGGTTGGCCTGCGTGCTGTCAATCTTCCCTTTCTCAACCGAGAGGGAATAAGCCGTTCCGCCATCGCCCGTCCACGATGTAAGGTCGAAGTGCCCGCCCGCCGGGACTCGATAGACACTGATCCCCTGAAAAGTGAGCGGCTCGTCCTTCTGGCATGCCTCGGGCTTCTGCGTGGGCCGAAGAAAATATGCGCCTTTCCCGCTTCCCAACACGGTTCCTTTGCCATCGGGCTCAACCAGCACCGCCGACTTTTCGTCAATCGCAACTTCGCGCGGCGATTTCGACCATCCATCTTGCATGATGCGGGCGAGGAAGCCCAGAGTTCGGCCCATGCGGTCACGCTTGGCGAAGTGGGAATCGGTCAGCAGATTCTCCAGATGCGGAATCTTGAGAAATCCGCGAACCAGGGTTACGCGCTCGGCGTAAGGATTGAGCAGAACAGCGGCGGAAACGAGGGCGCCGCCGTCAGGCGGGTCTCCGAGAGCGCCGTAGACAAATTCGCCCAGCACGGCGAGGCCGGCGCTGGTACCGCCGATCGGCTTGCCTTCGGCGAGATTGGCATTGATCGCATCCTGAACCGGTGTGTCTTTCCAATCGCGGACGTAGTTAGCCTGATCACCGCCGGCAATGAAGATCACTTCCGCCTGGCGAATGATCTCGGCCACCGCTGGATCCTGTGCTGCCTGCCGATCGGAGAGAATGAGCGTCGCCACCGAGTTCAGCTTGCACAACCCGTTGATGTAGGAATTGTAGGCATCGCTGCCGCTGGCACGCAGGATGAGGAAGTCACCGCCGTTGCCTTTCTGGCAAAGCCAGCGAAACGCCTCGTCCAGATCGCTGCCACCGCCCATCATGGCAATGCCAAAAGCGGGCTTGGTCTGGATGTCGTTCTTGTTCCCGATGCGAATGTATTGGTAGGACGCGGCGTGAGCGAAACTCGCCGCCAGCAATAAAGCCAGCGCGGAAAAGGATTGTCGAAAGGTTTTCATTTTCCCGATCACTACACCGCAAGCTTGAAGCAACAGCGTGGGTGCCCCATCCTTGCGTTCTTTGCAAGGGTGGGCCGCGATGCCGCTGCTAGCATAATGCTTGCCATGCCGCGCGGCCTGCATCGCTACTATGGGGCCGATCACTTGCACTTTATCACTTGTTCTTGCTACCGCCGCATGCCTCTTCTACGACCCCCTGGGGCTCGATCCTCCTGTGCTTGGTTCCACCTGACTGTGCGAAAACTAGTTCTCAGCCACTGCGGCCCAGTGCGATTCGATCTCGAGTACTTCGTCTTCTCCGGGCACGAGTCAGCGGCAGCGGACAGGAGTGTCCGCTCTACACAAACCACCCCCGCCCCCGCCGTTTGCTCATCACGACTTCCAGTGACCGGAATCACTTGCTGAATTGCCCGCCAGTGACATGATTGCGGGTTTCCGCCATCTTGTGGCAATCATGAGGAACTCCATGTCGACCTCTCCCTCTGCTAGCTCTCGCGTTTTGAATTCCAGCCTGGCGTCTCGCATCATGAGCGCCGACGACGCAGCGGCGCTAATCGGATTCGGCACTCGCATCGGCATGAGCGGATTCACCGGCTCCGGTTATGCGAAGGCCGTACCGCTGGCCTTGGCTCGCCGCATCTCCGACGCCAACCTGCGCGGGCAGAAGGCTCAGGTCAGCATTTTCACCGGCGCTTCCACCGGGCCCGAGTTGGACGGCGCGCTCGCCATGGTCGGAGGCATCCAGCTGCGGCTGCCCTATCAGTCGGATCCGGAGACACGCAAGAGAATCAATGCCGGCGAGATGGACTACATGGACATCCACCTCGGCCAGGTCGCCCAATACGTGGAATACGGGTTCCTGGGGAAAATGGATTGGGCGCTCATCGAGGTCACAGCGATTCTCGAAGATGGGCGGCTGGTTCCCAGTTCGTCGGTGGGCAACAACCGGACCTGGATCGACCAGGCGGAGAAGGTGATTCTCGAAGTGAACGCCCGGCAACCGGCGGAACTGGAGGGCATGCACGACATTTATTACGGCCTGCAACTGCCGCCGAACCGCCAGCCCATTCCGCTGGTGCATACGGGGCAAAGGATTGGCAGTCCTTATCTTCACGTTGCGCCGGAGAAGGTCGCGGCGGTGGTGCTGACCGATTCTCCCGACCGCAACAGCCCATTCAAAGCGCCCGACATTAGCTCACGCCTGATTGCCGGCCACATTTTGGACTTCCTCGGGTGGGAAGTGAAGAAAGGCCGCATTCCCGCCTCGCTGCTGCCGCTGCAATCGGGCGTTGGGAACATCGCCAACGCGGTTCTGTTCGGCCTGCTCGAAGCGACCTTTGAAAATTTGACCTCTTACACCGAGGTGATTCAGGACGGCATGATCGCGCTCTTGCGCAGCGGCAAGCTCACCTGCGCATCAGCGACCGCGTTTTCTCTCAGTCCGGACATGCTGGAAAAGGTCAACGCCGAGATGGCGACTTATCGGCAAAGTATTGTGCTTCGGCCGCAGGAAATCTCCAACCATCCGGAAATTATCCGGCGGCTGGGCGTAATCGGGATGAATGGAATGATTGAAGCCGATATCTACGGCAACGTGAATTCCACCCACGTCATGGGATCGCGAATTCAGAACGGGATTGGAGGGTCGGGCGATTTTGCGCGCAACGGGTACCTGGCGATCTTCATGGCTCCCTCGACGGCGCAGCTCGGAGCGATCACGACGATCGTGCCCATGGTGTCGCACGTGGACCATACCGAACATGACGTTGACGTGATCGTGACCGAACAGGGGCTCGCCGACCTGAGGGGCCTGTCGCCGCGGCAAAGGTCGAAGGTCATTATCGAACGCTGTGCGCACCCGGACTATCGTTCTCTGCTGCGCGATTACCAGTCGCGGGCGGAACGTCTGTCGTTCGGCAAGCACACTCCACACTTGCTCAACGAGAGCCTGAGTTGGCATGAGCGCTACGTGCGCAGCGGACGCATGAGGCCGCCGGAATCGTAAACAGTATTAAGTTTCCGTAGAGACACGGCTTGCCGCTTCTCTACTTGCACCGCAAGGTCTCCGGCTGGCAGTGGGAGGCGGGGCAAGGCCCGTCTACGAAAAGGCCCACACGCATTGAGTTGTCCCTTACGCAACCCGTGGTGAAACTCGCGCGCCCAAAGCCAGCGCCTAAAGGCGCATTCATAACACGGCACTTGCGGCATGCCTGAAGGCATGCCCTGATACGAATCTTACTTTCAACACGGGCTGTTAGGCGAGCCATGCAGCTGGCTATTGTTCCGGAGTTAGGGACTTCAAATAGGCAAGCACGGCTTCGGCATCGCCGCGCTCCATGCGAAACTGGGGCATCGGAAGGAGAAGACGATTGCCGGTGGTCCAGATGCCGGTGGTCAGTAGTTTGATCATGTCGGCGTCGGGCGCGGGTGGAGTGCCGCCGATCCGGGGCGCGTTGATCGGCCAGTTCGAGTCGGGCTTGGCCGGCAGGTAAGGGACGGGTCCGCCCTGCAGCCATCGCCTGCGGTCGAGATTTCCATTGCTGTCGCGCGGAGTGTGGCACTGTCCGCAAACGGCTACGTCTTCGACGATATATTTCCCACGAGCGATGTCAGGCGCTGTGCGGGCTGGTCTACTCTTCCGCTGTGGCTCGTGGCCCTGCGCAAACGCGGGAGTGAGTCCACTCCAGACCAGGGCGAGAGCAAGGGCTGCGAAGAGGGGAAAGAAAGCCAGTCGTGAGAGCGTCGATCGTCTGAAGGAAGAGTACGGGAGCATGGATCATCGCCTCCGGCGAGACAGTGAGCGATTCTGTACTCATCCAACCGTGGTGTCAACTTGACTCATAGGGTCGTTTGGCGGGTTACGTCTTGAGAAATGGCCTGGGGTGCCAGCTTTGCGAGGCCCAGAATGATCCCGAATTGCTAGGAATGGCATCCGGGCGCGCCGGTACCCTAGACCGCGGTGGGGCGGGCAGTCTTTCTGCAGCGCCACAGGACTAGCGCCAGGCCGGAGGCGATCAGCACCGTGGTCGAGGGCTCGGGGACCGTCGTCGGCGGCTTATGATGGCGTTTGGGAGGGCAGTGCTTGGACTCGCCGTCGTTGACCGAGCAAAGCCGGGGAGGAATCGGCAACCCGTTCGGCACGTAGGGGAAGATGAAGTTGGTGGCAAATAGCTGGGGCGGAGTCGGCTCGCCGCCGGGCAAGTCGGCCGAGGCAAGCAGGGGCCGGACAGGGAACGACGGTCCGGGCTCGATCTGCGCTACGGGCCGGTCCAGAACATCTTCTTCAGGCTCTTCGTTCGAAACTTCGGGCTTGGCGGTGTCGGAAATCTGGTTGCCGCAACGCGCTCGCGCCGTGATTTTTCCGTCGGTCAGCAACAACTCGCCGAGGTGGAGGCGAATTTTTCTGCGCGTCCAGAAGACGGTGTCGCGAATGCGATACGACAGATAAACCTCGCGAGCTTCGCGGGCGCGCACCAGACGGGCGTGGCTGTAATCGAAGCGGGCGTAATGGCGGCGAACCACATAGTCGCGCGCCGCCGCGTAGCGAAGGTCGTCGGGATCCTTCACGCCCCCGGGCACGACCGAGTAAGGATAGATACCCGGAACCCGGCCAAGAAACCTGGCGGGATGGGCGGAGCGCGCCGCCATCAAAGCGAGATCTTTGCGGACGTTTTGCCGGGACCAAAAAGAGGCGGGCAAAATCTGGGAAGCGTGCCAGGTGGGCAGCGAGAAATGGCGGACGGCACTCTGCCAGCAGGCGCCGGCGATGAGCGTGCACGCGACCAGCGCGACCAGGGTCCGCTGGATGCGCAGACGACGCCGATACCAGCTCCGCCTTCGCCGTACGGTCTTTCCAATCATGCCGTCGTTCAAAACAGTACTCCTGCCTGGCCTTTGAGCCAGTGGCGGCTGAGGGAGAGCTATCTCTAAAGAGCATTCCGGTAACCAAAACAAGGTCCAGAACTTGTCCGGATACAGGAACTTACGGTGCAGTACGGCTCATATTAGCAGAATTGTGCAAAGAATTTTCCTCCAAATGATACTTTGAGCGTCTTTCCTTGCCATGATTCCGGACCAGTTTGGGAAAGGATCGGGGCCGGCCGGAAGGGTGTGGAAATATGGTGGAGCTAGTCGGGCTCGAACCGACGACCTCATCGTTGCGAACGATGCGCTCTCCCAACTGAGCTATAGCCCCACACGGCGGCGGGTTGGCTTTTTGATTTTAGCAGCCGGTCGTCGATTTCGCCTAGGTGCCCGTGGCGAAACTCGCGCGCCCAAAGCCAGCGCCTAAAGGCGCATTCATAACACGGAACCTGCGGCATGCCTGAAGGCATGCCCCGATACGAATCTTGGTTTCAACACGGGCTGCTAGACAGGTGATCCTGACGCGTTCCCGTACGCAGGGGTGAGTCCGTGAAATCGAAGGCTATAATTTAGTTGTGAGTTCTTCCAAAGTAAAACAGGTGGCGTCAGCAGACTTCCCGACGCGTTGGGGACGTTTCCTGATTCACGGGTTTGCGACCCGGGCGTCGGCATCCGGCGACGGCGCCAAGACCGAGGAGGCCGTGGCGCTGGTGATGGGCGAAGTGCACGCGGGGTCGCCGCTGGTGCGCATCCACTCCCAATGTTTGACCGGCGACGTGTTTGGCTCGCTGCGTTGCGATTGCCGTCAGCAGCTGGAACTGTCGCTCTCGCTGATTGCGCAGGAAGGGGCAGGCATCCTGATCTATGAACAGCAGGAGGGCCGCGGCATTGGGCTGATGGCGAAACTACAAGCCTACGCTCTTCAGGACGGCGGACTCGACACAGTGGAAGCCAACGAACGCCTGGGATTTAAAGCCGACCAACGCGAGTTCCTTATGCCGGTCGAGATCCTGAAAGCGATGGACATTCGGCGGGTGCGGCTGCTTTCGAATAATCCCGATAAAGTCGCCGCGCTCGAACGCGCAGGGATCCGGGTGAGCGAGCGCGTGCCTTGCGAAGTTGCGCCCACCGAACATACGAAAAAATACTTGAAGACCAAACGAGAGAAGCTGGGGCATTTGTTTAGCGATCGCAGGAGGCAGCATTAAGCAGTCGGCGAGCTTCGCTCGCCTGGACAGCCGAGGGCGAGGGCGGCTGTCCCTACGCGATTGTGGAAGGGTCTGCGCCCTTCACTTCCGCAACGACCGCTTTAGGTCATTCTGGTTCTTCACCGGCAGGCTTCGCAGGGCGGCTCGCGCCAGCGCCATATAGACCTCGCGCGGCCCGGGATGCTTCTGCAGCGCGGCCAGGTGCTTCGCTACCGTCTCCGCGTCTCCGCGAACCATGGGCCCGCTAAAGGATCGCGCGGGACCTAGGTGCGAGTAGTTGGCCAACGTCTGCCGGATGATGGGCAGGCTGTTGCGGCGCGCATCCTGGCGGCTGAGTCCGGCGGCACGCGCCGCTTCTTCGAGCGTAACCAGGTAGGCCAGCAACAGCGGCGAAGTCATCGTGGCCCACGCGTGATATGCGGCTTTGCGCGATGCGGGCAAGGCGAAACTCTCGCCGCCTAACTGGCGGACGATGCGACGAGCGACTCGCGTGGCCGCAGGATCGCCTTCCACCGCAAAAGGCACGCCGGTTAAAGAAGGACGCGCTCCGGCAACGAACGTCATCAGCGGATGTACAGAGGCGACGGTGGTTCCTGCCTGGCGGAGAGGATCGAGTTCACGGCTGACTAGGGCTCCGCTGGAGTGGAAGGCGAATCGAACCTTGTCATCACGTTTCGCTTGAGGTCTGCCCTGCTTGTGAGCGGCCCCCGTAGAGACGCGGCTTGGCGCGTCTCCGGTGGACGGGATTGTCACCGCCATCGAGGGAGACGGGGCAAGCCCCGTCTCTACAGGCGAAGCGCAAACCGCAAGCCGAGCAGCCAAAGCCGAGGCCGCGCCGCGAATCTCACGGTCGGGAACGCACAACCAGAGCAACGTGGCGTCGAGAGCGGCGGAATTTGCGGTGACCGCCTGCGCCCCAACCTTGACGGCGAGCTTCTGCGCCTTCCGTCGCGACTGCGGCGAATCGCGCGCCACAATCTCGGTGATCGTGAAACCGGCGGCGGCGAGCGCCACCGCCAGAAAAGTCGCCAGGCTCCCGGCGCCGACAATGGCGATGGTGGGCTTTGCGGTCGTTCTTCCAGCCTTGGGCTTTCCGGCCATGAATCTCCCGGCAATCGTATTTCGGCTCAATGTTCGGCTCAGCGTTCGGCTCAACCGCGCAGCATACCTTATATTGTTGTCATGGCGAAAGCATCAGGAACGAAGTCAGCAGGTGTGAAATCGGCGCCAGCCCGCGTCCTCTCTTCCCGAGTCAGTTACCGGGGGCCGGTGTTCAGCGTCACCACCGATGAAGTGCAAGAACCTGGGGGCGTGCGCGCCCGCCGCGATGTCGTCCGGCATTCTGGTTCGGTCGTCGTTCTGGCCGTCGGTGCCCTGTCGAGCGATGTTCTGGCTGTCGATGTTCTGGCCAAGGATGACGCCGCGAAAGCAAGCCGCAAAGGCGAACCCCGCATACTGCTGGAACGCCAGTATCGCCATGCCGCGCAGTCGATGATGTGGGAGCTGCCCGCCGGACGCATCGACGATGGCGAAACGCCGCTCACCGCCGCCAAGCGCGAATTGCTGGAAGAAACCGGTTACCGCGCCCGCCAATGGAAACGAATCCTGCATTTCTACGTAAGCCCCGGCTTTCTCGACGAAACCATGACCATCTACCTGGCAAGCGGCCTTAAGGCAGGCACGGCCCAGCCCGAGGCGGACGAGAAGATCGCGGTCAGGTTTTTCGGTTTGCCGGAGGCGAAGCGGATGGCGCTCCAGGGGCGCATTCGCGACGCGAAGACGATCGCCGGCATCCTGTGGTTGGCGCAGATGCCGCGAGGGGCGCGGTAGAAGCGGATTTCCCGTAGAGACGCGGCTTGCCGCGTCTCCGCGGACGGGATTGCCGCTGCCCCCGAGGGAGACGGGGCAAGCCCCGTCTCTACAGACGGAAGAACCGGTCAACCCGTGATGTGTGACGCCAAGCCTTGACAGTTCCCCCAGTGAGCAGCACAATTCCTGCTCATTTCTTGCGTCCCTGGGAATCGCGCCTTTTCCGGGGGAATTCGCAAGAAATAGGGGGCGCACGTGGCGGAACGTTTGAAGGGCACTGTGAAGTGGTTCAACAACGCCAAAGGATACGGCTTCCTCGGCCGTGACGATGGACCGGATGTGTTCATTCATTACAGCTCCATCACCACCGAAGGCTACAAGAGCCTGCAAGAGGGCGACAAGGTGGAGTTTGAGATTGTCCAGGGACAGAAAGGGCCGCAAGCCGCCAATGTGACCAAGGCCTCCTGATCGGAGGTCGTCGCACTGGGGCGGTTTTCCGGACCAAAGTGTTGGTGTCAATAATGGCCGCGCTGGCGGTGTCCTCCGGCGCCCCCAATTCCCTGCTCCGGCGACTCTCTTCCGTTACAATCTTCTCTCGTGGTTGACAACTCTGATGGACAACAAAGCCATCGCCGGACTTCTCTACGAAACTGCCGATCTGCTGGAGATCGACGGGCAGGATTCGTTTCGCGTGCGCTCTTATCGCAACGCCGCAGCGGCTATTGAAGCGCTGCCGCAACAGGTGGCGGACCTGATTCAGGAGCCGAAAAAGCTTCTCGAGGTGAAGGGCATTGGCAAAGGCATGCTGGCGAATCTGCAGATGCTTTTCAAAGNNGGGCTGGGGCCGAAAACGATTGCCTTGATCTGGAGCGCGTATCAGGTCAGCGATCTCGAGGGCGTGGAGAAACTGGCGCGTGAAGGCAAAATTCGCACGTTGCCGCGCTTGGGCGAAAAGCACGAACTGAAGCTGCTCAAAGCGATCGAGGACTACCGCCGGATCGCCGGACGATTCCTGCTCGACACGGCCGAAGAGTTGGCGGAAAAACTGGTCGAACATTTGTTGGCTGCTTCCGGCGTCGAAAAAGTTACGCCCGCCGGATCGCTGCGGCGCGGACGCGAAACCGTTGGCGACCTTGACATACTCGTCACGGGCAAAGCCTGCATGGCGGACGAAGCACGCCAGAAACTCATCGAGCATTTGCTCCGCTTCCCCGGCCTGATGGACGTCATTGCGCAAGGAGAGAACAAGGTTAGCTTCCGGCACCGCAACGGCATGCAGGTGGACGTGCGGCTGCTGCCTCCGGAATCCTTCGGGGCGGCGATGCAATATTTCACCGGGTCGAAGGCGCACAACGTTGCACTGCGGCAGCGCGCGCTCAAGATGGGCTTCACGCTTAACGAATATAGCCTCGCTTCGCTCGAAGACGAGAAGCCGGTCGCGCGCAAGACGGAAGAGGAAATCTACGCCCGGTTGAAGCTCGACTTCATCCCTCCCGAACTGCGCGAGAATCTGGGCGAGATCGAAGCCGCCGCCAGTCACACGCTGCCCGCGCTGCTTGCGCTCTCCGACATCCGCGGCGACGTACACATGCACACCGTCGAAACCGACGGACGCAACACGATTGAGGAGATGGCCGAAGCGGCGCGGGACCGCGGCTATGAGTACATGGCGATCACCGATCACTCGAAGAATCTTGCCTTCGCCAACGGGCTCACCGACGAGCGGGCGCTGGCGCACATCGAGAGAATCCGCGCGGTCGAAAAGAAGATGAAGGGTATCCGCATTTTCGCGGGAATCGAAGTCGACATTCTGGGCGATGGCGAGCTCGATCTGTCGGACTCGGTGCTCGAACAAATGGATATCGTGATTGCCAGCGTGCATTCGCACTTCAACCAGGATCGCGCCACCATGACCGAACGGCTGCTCAAGGCAATCGCGAATCCCAACACTTCGCTGATCGGGCATCCCACCGGACGGCTGCTGCTGCGCCGCGACGCCTACCAGTTCGATCTCGACGCGGTTCTCAAAGCAGCCGCCAAACACAAAGTGGCGATGGAGCTGAACTCCTATCCGGATCGGCTCGACCTCAACGACGTTCATTTGCGACTGGCCAAACAGCATGGGGTGAAAATCGTTATCAATACCGATTCCCACCACACTTCGCACATGAAGAAGCTGCGTTACGGTGTCACCCAGGCGCGGCGCGCATGGCTAAAAAAGGAAGACGTGCTGAACACCTTGCCGGTGGCGAAGTTTGCCCGCGCCATGAAGCATGTTTGGTGAGCGGTTGGGGCAAACCAGGGAAACAAGTTACCAACGTTTGACCGGGCACCGGCCATTCCACGTTACAATCATTCCGACTACACGGGGAAACGGACATTGTAATCAGCAACTTACAACAAGCCATTCGCAAGTGTTTTGGACTCTGGCTTGCTGGTGAGAGCGGGGGAGTTTCTTTCGTCTTGCGAGAAATTCACAAACCTCTGCTAGCATTTGGAAGCGGTCGGGGACGGCCCATCCAGAATCAGTCTTCTCAGGATTGGGGAGGAATAGGGGAGGAAATTCTGGGGTTTCGAGCACCAGGGCCTGCAACCCAAGCTGTCAAAAGATGGGCTGCGGGCAGCCGGAAAATTCATGGCTAACAAGAAAGTGGTCATCATTGGAGGCGGGCCCACGGGACTGGGCGCGGCCTATCGTCTGCACGAACTCGGTTACGACAACTGGGTGCTCTATGAGAAGTCGGAGGACGTCGGGGGACACTCTACCTCGCACTTGGACCCGCAGGGATTCGTATGGGATGAGGGCGGACACGTTATCTTTTCGCATTATCCCTATTTCGACAAACTGGTCGACGACATGCTGGGCAAGGAAGTGCACGAGCGGGTGCGGGAGAGCTGGGTGTACCTGCAAGATGCTTGCGTGCCGTATCCCTTCCAGAACAACCTGCGCTACCTGCCGAAGCCGCTCCAGGTAAGTTGCCTGATGGGCGCGGCAAAGGCGGCCGCCAGCCGGAACGGCGAAGCGAAGAATTTCCGGGAGTGGACGCTCAGCACATTCGGCGAGGGCATCGCCGAGACGTTCATGTTCCCTTACAACTCCAAGGTCTGGACCACGCCTTTGGAACGGATGTCGAAGGGTTGGATTGCCGAGCGCGTGTCGGTCGTGGACTTCAAGCGCCTGCTGGAAAATGTGCTCTACGAAAAAGACGACGTGGCCTGGGGCCCGAACAATAAGTTCCGCTTTCCGCTGCACGGCGGTACCGGGGAAATCTATCGGCGGATGGCGAAACGGTTTCCCGGCAAGGTGCGGACCGGCAAGCAACTTGCGGAGGTCGACACGGCGCAGCGAAAGGTTTCGTTTGCCGACGGCAGCGGCGACAGCTACGACGTGCTGATCTCAACCGCGCCGCTCGATTTGCTGGCTGGCATGCTGAAGCCGGCCGACGCGAGACTGCGCGAGGCGGCGGCGTTGCTCGAACACAACGATCTGCTGGTGCTGGGAATCGGACTGAAGAAGAAGATCGACACCGGGAAATGCTGGGTGTATTTTGCGGACCCGGAAATGCCGTGTTATCGGGCCACGTTTTTCTCGCATTACTCGCCCTTCAACGTTCCGCATGGCGATACCGAGCAGTACAGTTCGCTAATGTGCGAGATGTCGGTCCCGCTGGGGCAAACGGTGGAGATCGAGCGTACGTATGAACAGATGCTGGCCGGGCTGATCCGCTCGAAAATACTCGACGAATCGGACCGCGGGCGCATCATTTCGCGTTACCACCGGCTGGTGAGGTATTCGTATCCGATTCCGACGATCGATCGCGATCGGGCGCTCGCCATTCTGCAGCCGGCGTTGATGGAGCGGGGGATCTACTCCCGCGGACGCTTTGGCGCGTGGCGCTACGAAATCGGAAACATGGATCATTCGGTGCTGATGGGCGTGGAAGCCGCCAATCACATTGTGAGTGGAGAGAAGGAACTGGTCTTTTACAGTTCTTAAGGAAACTCTGATTAAGTAACATCGAAAACCTTGAATCACAGGGTACACAGGGGTGCAC
>PKXK01000247.1 GCA_003132325.1 Acidobacteriaceae bacterium | reverse complement strand
TTTCCAGCTGAGGCGGAACATTCAAACGTTGTCCAGGTCGTGATCCCTTCTCCATGAATTTCTCGAGACTTGCGGTGGGCCACAAACGTCGGCGCTATCTCGCGCAGTCGCTCGGTGGCATTTTGTTGTGGCTCTTCTGGGATTGGAGTTGAGTCATGTTTCTAATCCAAGCGAGGGGGCTTGGTACGGACCGACAAGACAACACAGCCGATTCGACTGCTCGGCAGGAACGCAAGTATCGTCGTTTAAAGCTCAGATATACAGTCCATGTCGAGTTCCGTCCCAGTGAACTGGTCTCTGAGGTCGACACTGTCAGCAGAAATGTGAGTGCCGGAGGCCTGCTCTTAGAGGCCCCCTTGCTGATCCCTCAAGGCAGCTCAGTGAGCTTCGTCATGATTCTGCGAGGTAGCCAGTTTGTTCGCCCCATCGAACTTTCCGGCGAGGGTGAAGTGGTGCGAGTTGAGCCGGGCGGCCCTGAAGCGGGATTTGGGATTGCTGTGAAGTGCACCAGTCCCATCAGTCAGATCCAACATTACTCGCGCCTGTAGCGCATCCCACACAGCCAACAGCATCGGATCCAACAGAAAAGGCCCACGTCGCGAGATTACGGACTCGCTGGCGTGGGCCGATTTTTTAGGTCGCCGAAATCATGATTCTTTAGTCTTGGCGATGCGGGACTGGACGAGCATTCCGCCTAGGCACGTGACCCGGCTCCAAGCAAGTAGACTAGAGAGGAGCACCGTCCGGAAGCGCTTGGCAATGCTGGGTTCGGCGCCAATTCGAAATGCAAAACCCCCGATCCGAACGCACCGTAGCACGATCTCACAAGAAAGAGCGAATCGAGCGCGATGAACAATCCCGTGGCGGCAGCTAACCTGAATCTCTCGAAGCGTCGGGTGGCCTTGCGCCTCGCGACTCTGGCCTGGGCTGTACTGGTTTTCTACCTCTCCACAGAAAGATTCGGTTCCGGTTTCTCTCAGGGTCTGGTAGCCCAGGCGCTCACGTTGCTCCACATCAGCGTTTCACCCCGAACGTTCCATGTTTTGGATACTCTGCTGCGCAAGATCGCCCACATGACGGAGTATGGAATTCTGGCCTTTCTCGTCTATGGCAGTTTCGCGGAGCAGCAACCGTTTCGGTGGAGGTTGCGTCAAGCGATATGGTGCATCGGCATTGTTGGCCTCTATTCCCTTACCGACGAGCTCCATCAGAGATACGTACCCGGCCGCCATGCTTCCTTGGTTGATTGCGGAATTGATGTTGCCGGAGCCGCGATTGCTGTAGGCATGATTTTCGAGGCGCGTCGCCTGTTCAGGCGCGCCTCGAGCGATGAGCGCAACGGAGCATGAAGGCAGATCTTCGTACGACAAAGGGTTTAGCCGCAAGCAAACGGCTTTGAGCGGATCATTCTCAGGATACCCTCCCACGCAGGTTTTCGAGGGAAATCTGCCGCTGTGACGCCAATCGACCTCAGCAATAACTTTGCAATTATGCGATTACGTCGCATAAGCCTGCGGCACTTCGAGAGATTTCTGCGCGCCTGCGCACTCCGTTCCGCAAACCTGTTGAACAAAGCAGATCTAGCGCGCGATGTCGGTATTGCCCCTTCAACAGCCAACCATTGGCTGTCCATGCTGGAAGCCTCCGGTCAGATCGTATTGCTTGAGCCCTGGTTCTCGAGACGTTGCCCGGAACTCCGTTGAAAGTTAGCGACTCTCGACCGTCATAGGTTACGCAACCTTCACGTCCTCGGCAACACCCTTCTTAGAAACCGCGTTGGCCAGCGCAGTTAGCAGCACGGGAATCTCGCGGTAGCCTTGCACCTTGCGAAACTGGCGCTCGGCCACCAGCAGACCCGAGCCGACCCAACGTTCTATGTGGTCGCCCGCACGCCAGCGTTTCACGTTGCGGCAAACCGTCTCCACGATGGAGAAAGCCGACTCGATCACGTTGGTGCTCGCCAGGGTGCGGCGCAACTGCGCGGGCACGCGCAAACGATGCACGGTGAGCGTCTCTTCCATGCCTTCCTCTAAGGTGCTCGCTGGCGAAAATCCAGGAGGGATTGCCAGAACGGATCACAGGGAGTGGTACAGAGAACTTTTTGAGCCATGCGTTGTTTCCGGCCTGATCCCGGCTTCGGCTCTTGCTGGTTATCGCAATGATGCCGTCTATCTGCGAAATTCCAGGTACGTTCCGCCGCGTTGGGAAACTGTCCGCGATGCCATGCTCGCTCTGTTCGATTTGATCAAAGTGGAACCAGAGCCGTCTGTTCGCGACCGTGACGGGATACGCATCGCACTTGTAATTCAGGAACCCTGGCACACCTACAATTCGGTTGAAATCGGTGCAGGCGGGATCTCTGCCGAAGGCGATGGCGAACAGTTCAAGAGTGCTTTCCTGCTGTCCGAGAGTAAAACCGTCAACTCGCCAGAGGCTCTGATACTTGCCGGGCGATCTCGAGATAAATGCGGTCAACGTGGATATTGCGTCGGAAACCCGGAGCGAAGTGAGGTGAGCCTCTCCGTCGATATCGAAATCAAGGTACAGATGTCGCTCCGTGGCGATGATCTCTTTGGTGCGTTTGCGGCTGACAGAGCGAAGCGGCTTGGCATCAAAGCAGATCTTGGCTCCCGAAACACCGACTTGGAACCAGCGTGATGCCATGTGCGCCTCCGCGCAGGGCAGACTAAAACGGAAGCTTGCGGCGCAAAGCTAACCGCAATCAGCCACGGTGTCCAATGAATTCTCAGCAGTCTGTTATTCCTGGGGGGAATAACAGAAGGAAGTTAGAGTGATTCGGTCAGTGAATTTGTTATCAAGTCCCACATCAGAAATCTCCATCCGCCTCGCGATAAAAGACATAGTCACCGTCGTTTCGCTAAGCCTTCGCTCACCCACACACCGTTTGGGCTACTCGCACCGATGGCCTGAATAGCACCGGCACAAGGCAGGATGCGGCCGCTGCCAGTGCTGTTTCAAGGTTTCGTGGCTTTTTGCTGAATCACTGGCAGTCCCGTAAGCCCTGCATTTTCAAAGCTTCTGCTGCCGTGAAGCGACCTCTTCAACGAGAACTCGAGGTGACGAAGCTGCTTGGTGCATTGCGTTATAACGTGGAGGAATAACGTTGTTCCGAAAAGTTATTGGACACGGCGGGCAGGAATGAAGCAAGTTGGTTAACGGAATGCAAATCTGGGTCGACGACGTTGGCCTGATCAACAGGCCTCGAAGATCATGGCCCGATTATGTGTGCGATGCACGACTAACCTTGTGGTCGCCTGCAGGATTTCCATTTTGGAGTTCACCTATGTCCAGCCAGCCTTCCATCCGACGAAACGTCAACATTCGGCCGAACGCTTTTCGCACGGACGCACCGGCGAGTGCACCTGACCTGAGAGCTGCCGATTTAGCTAGCGCTAATTTGGCGCCTAAAGTGAGTCGCAGACCGATCACGAGGGCGGTGCAAAGCGGCGAGATCTTCGCAATCCCAGCTCGCGGGCTAACTCAACCTATGCCGATGACTGTCGGCAAGATGTTGACCACCAGAGAAGCCGCTGCAGTACTAGGTCGCCCACACTCCACGCTTGAGCGCTGGCGATGTGAAGGTAGAGGACCAGACTACGTGAAAGAGGAGGGGGGAGTGCGGTACCATGAGGACCATCTGCGCGAATACATCCGCAGAAACACGCGGACATCTTCCGTGCGAGCGCTCGTGGAGACTAAGCGTGAATCTCTTTAGAAGACCTGGCCACCCCTATTGGTGGTATGACTTCACGGTCCGTGGAAAACGTTTTCGCGGATCGACGAAAGAAACCCGTAAAACCGCTGCCTTTGGAAAGGCGGCGATGCTTTTGGCAGCAATCGCTGAAGGCAAAGAAAGCACCGGTGCTTTCGGCATTTGTCGTGCGATTCATGTCCTATGTTGACAATGCGAAGCTGGCGGACAAATCGAAGAGCTATCTTCGGAACGGATGGCGTCTCCTTGAACGGACGAGCGTTGCCGGCATGAGGCTGGATCACATCACCGCTGAAGACATCGATGCGCTGCCCTTACCGGGCGGACCCTGTAACGTAAACTGCGCTCTGAAGACCCTGCGCCGGATGCTTCATAAGGCAGAAGAATGGGGACTGATTGCGAAGGTTCCCAAACTGAAGCTACTGAAGGAATTCGGTCGGAATCTCAGGTTGGACCAAGAGGCGGAGCGCAAGCTGTTGGCAGCCGCCGACAGCCTACTGGAAAGAGGCGCATGGACTCGCAAAATGCATGACACTTTCCGGGACGTTGTTGTTCTTGTGCGGGATGCGGGGATGCGCAACAAGAAGGAACTTTTCTGTGCGCGCATCGAGGACATCGATTGGAACAATCGTGTGTTCTTTATACCCGACAGCAAGACTGACAATGGCCGGAGGTTTGTACCGCTCAGTGATCGTGCTCATTCTACGGCACGTCCTATATTGCGGGCGTCACGATTTCGGAACCAGGGTGCTGCAGGGGACCGGCAATCTTGCGGTTGTCATGCGCGCCATGGGGCACGGCAGTCCATCAACGGCAATGAAGTATCAACATCCCGAACTCGAGCAGGTGCGCCGTGTCTTGAATGGCACAAACGGCAGTCACAATCTCGAGCAGGGATTGTAATGGCACATTCTACGGCACAGTAACTAAACAGTAACTAAACCATAATCTCGGTAAGTGACTGATTTAAATGGTGGGCAGTGCAGGACTCGAACCTGCGACCTCCTGCTTGTAAGGCAGGCGCTCTAACCAACTGAGCTAACCGCCCGCTTCCGCGCGGACACAATTTACGGCCTGTTTTCACAGCTCGCGCAAAACTTTCAGCAAAACTTCTTTTGAGAATACTGGACCCTCCCTTGCCGGTCAAACATGCAGAACTCACCGGCCCGCCTGCTACACTTTCTGCGTGCGCAAGCTAATCGTCAACGCCGATGATTTGGGTCTGACCGTGGGTGTCAATCGAGCTATCGTGGAATCCCACAGCGGCGGAGTCGTGTCGTCGGCGACCTTGATGGCCAACGGCGCGGCGTTCGCGGACGCGGTGACGGCGGCCCGGTCGGCGCCGAATCTCTCCGTGGGATGCCACGTGGTATTGGTGGACGGAACGCCGGTGTCACCACCGGACGCGGTGGATACGCTGCTGGCGATTCGCTCGGCGGAGCCGGAAAAGTTCTACTCCAGCCTTTCGGCCTTTGCCGCGCGCGCCATGTTGGGCGGCTTCGATCCCGATCAGTTGGTTGCGGAAATCACTGCGCAAATAAGGAAGATTCAATCCACCGGGCTCCAGGTGACTCACCTGGATACGCACAAACATGCGCACATCTTTCCCGAGATTCTTGCGGCCTTGCTGCGAGCCGCGCGGATTTGCGGCGTTCGCGCGATACGCAATCCGTTTGTTCCGTTGCAGGCGATGCCCGCTCGCCAATTCAAAGGCAAGCCAGACCTCTGGAAGCGTTATGGCCAGGTGCGCATGTTGCACACCTTGTCCGGGCCATTCCACCAACGGACCAAGCGCGCTGGACTGCTCACACCCAACGGCGTGATCGGAGTGATTGAGACCGGCACGATCGATACTCCTGACGGCAGTTCCGGCTACAGTTCCCTGCTGCGACAGACGCTCGCCAACCTGCCGGAGGGAACCTGGGAGTTAGTCTGCCATCCCGGATACAACGACGCCGACCTGCGCAGAGCCGGAACGCGATTGCTCCAGTCGCGCGAGGAAGAGCGCCGTCTGCTGACTTCGCCGGAACTCAGGCGGTTTCTGGAGGAGCAAAAAATCCAGATCGTCAGTTACCGGGAATTCGCCGACAAGTTCGAAGAAACGCCCGCCGATAAGTTCACGGGAAACTCGCGCCGAGCCGCCCCTGCATGAGGATGCGCAGGCGCGCAAAAGAGGCGCTGGCTTACGGCGCCCCTAACCAGGTTTGATTAAGGTTCTGGGGTTCCCCCGTGCACCCCTGTGTACCCTGTGGTTTACGCCTTTCGCAGGCACGGAATCAGAATTGCCCTGACTTTACCGCTGACTTTGGTAATGCCGCGAAGCGCCAGAGGGCGTTATGATCGCAGGAGCCGGATACGAGGAGAAGGCATGGCTGACCAACAATCCGAACCTCGCCTGACCGTGGATCTGCCGATACGTCTCTGGGGGATGAGCGCCGATGGCCGCCCCTTTTCCCAACATGCCCGTGCGCAGAACATCAGTTCGGAGGGTGCACTGATCTCGGGAGTCGAGAGCGAACTGAAAGTGGGTGACGTGATCGGAGTGCAGTGCGACGAGAAGAAAACGCGCTGCACGGTGATCTGGGTAATGAGCACCGGCCCGGTTAAGAAGAATCAAGTGGGAGTGAAGTTGCTCGCCGAGCAGGAGTGCCCGTGGAAGAACTATTTGCCGCTCGACGGCGCGACGGTAACCATTTCTCCCTCCACCCGCCGGCGCTTTCACCGGCATAAGATCAATCTTCCCCTGGAACTTCGCGACGAGCGCTCCAAGGCGCCGACTCGCATCAACGCCACCGACGTGAGCGGCAATGGATGCTACGTCGAAAGCATGCTGCCCTTGCCGCTGGGTACGGTGCTGCGGGTGGATTTCTGGCTGGACGCGGAGCACATCAATATCACGGCGGTGGTCCGGACGTGCGATCCGGGCGTGGGGAATGGAATCGAGTTTACCGGAATGCCCGTCGACGGCAAGGCACGCATGCAGGCCTATCTGGACGCAATCGACCCGCAAATGGGAATCTCGCACCCCAAGCCGAAGTAGAATTCCTGGCGGCGCAGCCCCTAAAGGGGTATCTAAGTCGGAGAATTTGCCGCATCGCTGAAGCGATGCCCTGATACGAACCTGAGTGTTCTTCGTGGCCTGTCTGCCCGTGCCCTGACCTATGCGGAAGGCTCGGCGTAGCGGGCGAGCACAATCGCGCGAATCAGTCCACCCATGGTAAATTCGCGAGCCTCGATTGCGGCCGGCATCTGCAATTCCCGCAGCGTCGCCGAAGTTACCGGCCCGATCGACGCAAACTGGACATGCTTTAGCGAACCCGCGCCGAGGGAACCAGTCTTGACCTTGCCGAGTAGCTCGGCAAAGTTCCTCGCGCTCGAGGAACTGGTGAAGGTCACGATGTGCGGCCGGCGGCTTGCATTCTTCATCAGCGCACGCAAGCGGGCACGCGACTTCTCGGGCACGACGGTTTCGTAAGCTTCGACCACATCGACTTCGGCACCGGCCGCGCGCAGCTCCTCTGGAATCACGTCGCGCGCGATTTTGGCTCGTATGAGCACCACGCGTTTGCCGCTGACCTTATCGCGCAGTCCCTTCACCACAGACTCCGCAACGTACTCCTCGGGAACCATCTTGACCTTCAGGCCATGCTTCACAATCACTTTCTTGGTTGCCGGCCCGATGGCTGCGATCTGGAGATGCTTGAGAGCCCGCCGCGTGATGCGAAGTTTCCCCACGCGCTCCCACATGGCTTCGACGCCGTTGGCGCTGGTGAGGATAAGCCAGTCGTAGGCTCGGATATTTTTCAGAGCATCATCGAGCGCCCGGTACGATTGCGGCTTGCGGATCTCAATAAAGGGAATTTCAATGACCGCAGCGCCCAGACTGCGCAAGCCGGCCGAAAGGCTGCTGGCCTGATGGCGGGCGCGTCCGACAAGAATCCGGGTTCCGGCGAGGGGATGTTTTTCGTTGGGCTTCATGGGTCAGGTGTCAGGTCTTAGGTCTTAGGTGTTAGGGTTTCCTGAGACCTAAGACCTAACACCTAAGACCTGCCTCTACGGTTGTTGCGGCAACGCAAATCCTTCGCCGTAAACTTCTTCGAGAATAACATCGCCGCCCCGACGCAGAAGGGTTTCGCCGACTGCTTCGCCTAAACGCACAGGATCGTCGCCCTCGCGAGTTTCGCGCAGAACTTTGGTTCCATCGGGATGGGCTACGAGCGCGTTCAGACGAATGTGGCCTCCCTTGACTTCAGGGAAGATGACTTCGGCGAAGGCACCGATGGGAACCTGGCATCCGCCCCCGAGTTTGTTAAGCAAAGCGCGCTCACAGGTGGTAGTCGCGCGGGCGGCAGCGTCATCGAGGAATGCCAGCAGCGCTCGTGTTGCCGTGTCCCCGTTGCGAATTTCGATTCCCAGAGCGCCTTGCCCGGCGGCAGGGGTCATCACGTCCGCGGAGATCACCTGGCGCACCAGCTGCGTTTTGCCCAGACGGTTCAGGCCGGCGGCGGCCAGAATAATGGCATCGTAGTCACCGGATTCGAGCTTGCGCAGACGCGTATCCACATTGCCGCGCAGCGGATGAATCTGAAGATCGGGACGCAGAGCCTTCAACTGGGCCTGACGGCGCAAGCTGCTGGTGCCCACGTTCGCCCGTTGCGGCAGCGCTTCGATACTCGGGAACTTCACCGAACAAAAAACGTCGCGCGGATTTTCGCGAGGGGTAATGGCGGCAATTTCGAAATCGGAGGCTAGTTCCGTGGGCAAATCCTTCAAGCTGTGCACGGCGAGGTCGACACGGTTTTCAACCAGGGCCTCTTCGATTTCCTTGGTGAACATGCCCTTGGTGCCGACCTTCGCCAGCGCAACATCGGTGATTTTATCGCCGGTGGTCTTGATGATCTCAAGCTCCACAGTATGGCCCTGGGCGCGAAGCAGATCGGAAATATGGTGCGCCTGCCAGAGCGCAAGTTGCGAGCCGCGGGAGCCGATGCGCAAGCGGGCCATCAGTTCCCGGTCCCTTTCCCCCGCCCAGACTTCGACGCGGCAACTTCCTTGTCTTCGTCTTCGCTGTGCAGGTTGAAAAGCCGCCGCACCAGCTCGATGACCGTGGTCGATTCCGGATCGCGCGCCGCGGTCTTCAGAGTGCTGATGGGGGTGTGCATGATCTTGTTGACGATGCCGCGAGTCAGCGCTTCGACCGCAAGTTCCTGGTCGGTGGTCATGGAACCGAGGCGCCCGCGAACCCGATCAATCTCGGCCTGGCGAATGGTTTCGAGATGGTCCTGCAAGCTGACGATGGTGGGAACCACGTCGAGAGTCTGGAGGCGAGCGTGGAATTTCTCGACCTCGCCATTGACGATCGCCTCCGCCTTTTCCGCTTCCTTCTTGCGGTCGGCGACGTGCGAACTGACCGCTTGCTGCAGATCGTCGATGTCATAAACGAAAATGCCATCGAGCTTGTTCATCTCCGGGTCGACGTCGCGTGGAACCGCGATATCGATAAAGAACATGGGCTTATTCTTGCGCCGCGCCATGAGCTTTTCGCCGTGTTCGCGCCGGAAGATGAAGTGGGGCGAACCGGTCGAGGTAATCACGATATCGGCGCGCTCGCAGGTGTCATAAAGCCGGTTAAATTCGATTGCCTGCCCGTCGAACTTTTGTGCTAAGCGAATTGCCCGGTCGTAGGTGCGGTTCGCGACAAACAGAGAGGCGGCGCCGTGCGCCAGCAGATGCCGTGCGGCGAGCTCGCACATCTTTCCCGCTCCCACCAGGTAGACGCTCTTGCCGTTCAAGCTGCCGAAAATTTTCTCCGCCAGTTCGACCGCTACCGAAGCAATCGAAACCGATGACGATCCCACCGCGGTTTCGGTACGGACGCGCTTGGCCACGGCAAATGCCCGGGTGAGCAACTGATCCAGTTGCGAGCGCACCGCTCCCACTGCGCGGGCGGTGGCGTAGGCTTCCTTAACCTGTCCCAGAATCTGGGGCTCGCCGACGACCATGGAATCGAGGCTGGCGGCAACGCGAAAGATGTGGCGGACGGCCTCGTCTTCGCGAAATTCGTAGAGATGATTTTCAAACTGGCTGAGATCGGTTTCGAAATACTCACGCAGGAATTCGCGCAGGTCGCCCGCGCCATTCTTCATGTTGGCGATAAACTCGACGCGATTGCAGGTTGAAACAATCATGCCTTCAGCCACGGCAGGATGCTCGGCCAGCTTTTTGCAGGCCTCCGGCAAGCGCGATTCGGGAATGGCCAGGCGCTCGCGTACCTCGACCGGCGCGGTTTTGTGATTGACGCCGATGAGCTGGAATCTCATGACGCGATAAACCTGTGCATTCCGCTAAAGTAGTTGGCGATCCAGGCCACGATGGCCGCAACGAAGGCCATGCTGGCAAGCAGGGCGGCGCGGCGGCCGCGCCATCCGGCACTCAGGCGCATGAACACCATCAGCAAGTACACCGCCCACATCAGAACGGAGAGCAGAATTTTCGGATCGAAGAAATCAACGCGTCCGTAAGTCGATTCGGCAACCACGGAGCCCGCGAGCAGGCCCAGCGTCATGAAGGGAAACCCGAGCATCAGCGAGCGGTAGCCGATGTCGTCAATCACCTGCAGCGCGGGCAGCCGCGAGAACATTCCACTTGAACTCTTGGATTTCAGAGCGCGTTCCTGCATCAGGTACAGAATGCTGGCGCCGAAGCTGAGGAACAGCGCCGCGTATCCGGTGAAAATCATCAGGATATGCGCCGGCAGCCACCCCTTCTTCACCACGTCCGCGGTAAAGACAAGCGGTTGCTGCCCGGTCGCGGCCACAAAAGTCAGCAGAAAAACCAGAGGAAAAACCACGATGCCCGGGGTAGTTGTCTTGTACACCAGATAGGCGAGCATGAAGACAACCATGATCAGGAAAGCCAGCAGCGATTCGGCGTTGTGCACCGAAGCGGAAGCGAGCTGGCCGCTCTGCACCACGGCTTCGGTCAGCGAGACGAGATGAAACACCATGCCGAGGTAGGAGGCATGGAGCGCCACTTTACTGAGAATTTCGGAAGTGCGGGTCAGCGCGACCAGCGCATACAGCAATCCCGCAGCGTAACAAACCAGCGCAACCCGCAGCCAGACCAGAGTCATCATTCTTATTCTTTAGTTCCACGTGCTTCCGCAGGCGGGTGTCATCCCCCACCCCACCTTGGTGATTATAGTGTGCCGGGTCAAGGCGGCATGGCGAAACAAGCGCTATCACAGGTGCATGTGACGGAGGTCACAGGGGCTCGTACGACTTGTATCAGGGTCTGCCTTCCGGCATCCACAGGCTGCCTAGGGTCACGGGCGTACTGGTTCACGCCGCGATCCGAACCTTGACCGCCCGCCGGGTCGCCGCCAACGCCTGCCACGCAATCACGAACGAGGGCAGGAAACATGCCGTGGCAATCACGCTCCAAACCACTGTGGCGACGCCGAGTTCTCCCATCCGTGCAATCGCGGGGACGGCGACGATGGCGCGAACCACCACGAAGACCATGGCGAATGGGTAACTGCGCATCATCCACTCGCGGTGCTGCTGGATCCTGCCGGTGCGAACACAGTAGAGGGCGGTGGCAGTGGTCGTAAGCCAGCCGAGCGCCTGGATCGTGGAAGCCATGGCCAGGGTCATAACGGGCAGAGAGATGGCCACCACAATCGCAACCGGCGCGGAGATGGCGACACACCCGACGTAGATGCGTCCCAACACGCGATGTACTTGCAGATAGCGCTGTCGCAGACGGCTGGAAAACTGGAACACACCGAGGAGAAGCGCCAGTGCCCCGGGAATGCCGTGTGCGAACATCAACCATGGAATCGCCGCATAGCGCAGGCGCAGGAACGAGTGGGAATCCAGCAGTGTCCGGTCGCGAGTGGCCAGAACGTACAGCGTCATCAAGCCGAATACGACCCACATCGCATGTTTAGTTTGGAAATTTCTACGAGTTACAGATCCTGGAACAGCAGTAGCCACAGTCCCCCCACTCCACGCCGCCACCCCGGCAGCGCTTGCAGTCGGGCGAGCATAGCACATCTCTTGAGGTTCGCCGCGGGAATTCGTTCGTTGCCGCCTCTATTCCACGCCCAACGACGCCAGCGATTCTTCCAGCGCGTGCAAGTCGATCGTCAATTGCCGGCCTTGCGCCTGCATGCCTTCCAGTTCGTCGAAGGCGCGGAACAAACGCATCTTGACGGCGGCGTACTGCTCGGAATCGGCGAGGGGGCGTCCGTGGGATTCGCCCCAAGCGGCCACGACCGGGTGCGGAAGAAAAATACTGACCGCGTAGGTCAGCTTGCGGTCGGAGGTGACGTCGAAGATGTATTCGTTGGCTTCGGATTCGTGGGCGTCAGATGCCGGGGCCGGACGTTTTCCGACGAAGTAGTACTGGTAAACGTAGCCTTGCGATCCGGTGTAGGTTTTGAGGCGGCGGATGGTCATGAGGACGGTCGATGGTCGTTCGTCGTTGGTCGTTAGCCGATGCAGGAGTTTCCAGGTATCAGCTAACTGAATGCTGAGAGCTGACGGCTGAGAGCCTCCCCGAGCGACTGACGACGAACGACCAACGACTGCTTCTAGATCTTCGCCTCCCGCAGCCGCTTGACTGCCGTCTCCGACGTGACCGGCGAATAATAAACCTCCTTAAAACTGTACGACTTCGCTTTGGCCTCAAGAATGGGCAGAATCTCGATGTGCCAGTGGTAATCGTCATCGAGTGTTTTCCAATATCCGAGAGTTGCCGAAGGATGTTGGCTGTTGGGCGAGGTGTGGAGCACGAGGTGGAAGGCTTCGGTGACGGTACGGATGCGTTGCAGCGTGCGCCGCAGGAGCGCGGCGAGATCGGTCAAACTGCCCACTCGCGACGCACCCGTGCGCTCAAAAGAAGATTCGTGGCCACGGGGCATAATCCAGGTTTCGTAAGGGACGCGCGGCGCATAGGGGCAGAAGGCCACGTAGTCTCCGCGCGTTTCGACGATGCGCAGGCTCTGGCGCTCCTCCTGCGCCAGAATGTCGCAAAAAACGCAGCGCTCCTTGCTCTCGAAATAGTCGCGCCCGGCGCGCAGTTCGTAGAGCACGCGGCGCGGCACAAAAATGGTTGCCGTGAGCTGGGAGGTGGGGTGGTCGAATTCCTGTCCGGCGCCCTCGCCGTGATTCTTGAAAATGCTGATGTACTTGAGCCGGCTGTCGCGCTTCAAATCCTGAATCCGCAGCGCCGCCAGGCGTAGGAACTGTTCGACTTCGACGTCTCTCACATTCCAGAGATGGCCGTCGTGGCGGGGATTTTCGATCAGAACTTCATGCGCGCCCACCGATCCCATGCGGTCGTAAAGGCCGTCGCCACGCCGCGCCGCCTCGCCTTCAATGTGATAGAGCGCGTGCGGATGGACGACGGAGCGCGCCGACCATGCGCTGCCATCCACGCCCGGCAGGTTGGCGATCACATGCGTGGGCTCGGCCGAGGCGCCGCAAAACCGGCAGGCTTGGTCGCGCGGGGTGGACTCGATGACATCGTCGCCGGTGATCACCCAGGAACGGGTGATGGGATCTTTGCGCAGTTCCATGGCAGTAAGAAGAGCAAAATCGGCGCAGCGAGTCAAATGGAGAATTTTGTAATTTGGCAATTTTGTAATTTTGTAATCTGAAAAGCTTCCCGCAAGCTAGAGTAGAGGAACCGGCACTAAGCTCGATGAGAGCGCGACTCGGTGCGCGAACAAATTGCAAATTACCAAATTAGAGATTACAAAATTACCAATTCCCTTATGTCCGAGCCCTCCACGCCGCTGATGCGGCAGTATGCCGCCATCAAGAAGGAGCATCCCAACGCTCTGCTGTTCTTCCGGCTGGGCGACTTCTACGAGCTCTTCTTTGACGACGCGGTGCTGGCCGCGCGCGAGTTGCAGATCACGCTGACCTCGCGCAATAAGGAAAAAGGCGTGGCCATCCCCATGTGTGGCGTTCCCTATCACGCCGCCGAGGGCTACATCGCAAAACTGATCCGCCGCGGCTTCAAGGTCGCGGTCTGCGAACAGGTCGAGGATCCGCGCCTGGCGAAGAAGTTGGTGCGGCGCGAGGTGACACGAGTAGTCACGCCGGGTACGGCCGCGGATTCGTCGCTGAACGCGGAGGAGAACAACTTTCTAGCGGCGGTAGCAACGGTTGGGGATCGCGTTGGTTTTGCGGCGCTGGATCTTTCGACTGGCGAGTTTCGCGCGACGGAATTCGCGGGCGAATCGGCTGGGCGGCGCATTCAAGAAGAACTTGAACAATTACGGCCAAAGGAAATGCTGTATGGATCTTCGGCCCCCTTGCTGGAACGGGCTGCGGACGCGCGGAGTGCCAGTTTCCGTGTGGAGACGGGCGTCTCGCCCGTCCGGAGCGAAGCTCCGACTCCGCACACGGGCACGGCGCCTGTCGCTCGGATCTCTGGCGGGGGCTGGGCCGAAACTCCTCTCGACGACTGGATCTTTGCTCCCGACCATGCCATTCCGCTCATCGAGAATCATTTCGGCGTGCTCTCCCTCGAGGGCTTTGGGCTTGCAGGAAAACGGGCAGCCGCTTCGGCGGCAGGGGCAATCCTGTATTACATCCGGTCCACGCAGCGCGGCACGCTCGATCATGTGGACCGCATCGGATTTTACGAGCGCCAGAACTGCCTGGTGCTCGATGCGGTGACGGTGCGCAACCTAGAGTTGATCGAGCCGCTCTTCGCCGGCCCCGACGCCGGAGTAACGCTGTTCCGCGCTCTCGATGCAACCGTGACGCCGATGGGCAAGCGCTTGCTTCGCACCTGGATGCTGCGCCCCTCCCTAGATCGGGTCGAGATCGAAGGCCGGTTGGATTCCGTCGAGGTGCAGGTCAAAGACACAGTGCGGCGCGAAGAGTTGCGGCGGGCGTTGGACGGGATTTTGGACCTGGAACGTTTGCTGAGCCGGGTCACGCTGGAAACGGCGAATCCGCGGGACGTGCTCGCTCTGGCAGCATCACTCGCGAGAATCCCCAAGGTGCGAACGGTATTGGCTGGGTTNNTGTCGGAGTCAAGACTATCTGAGTCACGACTGTCGGCGGCGCGACTGGCTGCGCTGCATGGACTAATCGACGAACTGGGCGATCTGAGCGAGAAGATCGACCGCACACTGGTCCCAGAGCCGCCGCTGACGCTGAGCGATGGCGGGGTGATCGCCGCGGGCGTCGACAAAGATCTGGACGAACTGCGCGACCTGAGCCGCAACTCGAAACAGTACCTGGCACAGGTAGAGACGCGCGAGCGCGAGCGAACGGGGATTGGCTCGCTCAAAGTAAAGTTTAATTCCATTTTTGGCTACTACATTGAGATTTCGAAGGCGAACCTGCACCTCTCGCCCGCCGACTACGAACGCAAGCAGACGCTGGTGAATGCCGAGCGCTTCACGACTCCGGAGCTGAAAGAGTATGAATCCAAGATTCTGGATGCCCAGGAGAAGATTGTCGAAATCGAGCGGCGTCTGTTTGCCGAGTTGCGTTCCGCTATTGCCGCCGAGTCCAAGCGCATCCGCCAAACTGCGCTCGCACTGGCGGAAGTGGACGTGCTCGGCAGCCTGGCGCACATCGCGGCCTTGCGAAATTACTGCCGGCCGCGCTTCGATGAAGCGGAAAAGGCCGCGGACGTCCTTGATCTCGAAATTGTCGAAGGACGGCATCCGGTCATCGAACTGCAAGAACTGGCCGCAGGCAGCGAGCGCTTCGTTCCCAACGATCTGTTTCTTGATTCCTCGACGCACAACATCGTGGTGCTGACCGGGCCGAACATGGGCGGCAAGAGCACCTATCTGCGGCAAGCGGCGCTGATCGTGATCATGGCGCAGATGGGCTCCTTCGTTCCCGCGCGCGGGGTGCGCCTGGGCATTGTGGATCGGGTCTTCACGCGCATTGGCGCAAGCGATAACGTGGCGCGTGGACGCTCGACGTTTATGGTAGAGATGACCGAGACGGCGGCGATTCTGCACACGGCGACGGCGCGGTCGCTGATCCTGTTAGATGAAGTCGGACGCGGCACATCCACATACGACGGACTGGCGATCGCGTGGGCCGCCGTCGAGTATCTGCACGCGCGGGTACAAGCCAAAACTTTGTTTGCCACACACTATTTCGAGCTGACCGAATTGGCCGAACAATTGAGTGGCGTGAAAAACTATCACGTGTCCGTCAAAGAGACCGGAGGAAGCGTGGTGTTCCTGCGCCGCGTCGAACCGGGCGCAGCCGACCGCAGCTACGGAATCGAAGTCGCCAAGCTGGCAGGATTGCCGAACGAAGTCGTGGTGCGTGCGCGCGAGGTGCTGGCCGAGCATGAATCGTCCGAGCACCGGCTTTCCGGCCATCTGACGCCGGGCAGTTCCGCAGAGCCGGAGCGTCCAACGCAGTTGACCATCTTCACGCCGCTCTCGCAGCCAGTGTTGGAAAAGTTGCGCGAAGTGGATTTGAACCGGCTGACACCGCTGGAAGCGCTAAACTTGCTGGCGGAGCTGAAGAAAGAAATCTAACCGCCGAGACGCGGAGTGCGCCGAGAAAGATCGTTCGCCGTTAGTCGTTCGCAAATCGAGGGGCAGTAGACAGGCCAGAGAATGAGCCAGAAGACGAGTTGGTGGCGCAGTTGGGAGATCACGGTCGACAGCAACTGGGTCATGACGATCGGTATGGTTCTGCTTTTTGCGATTATTGCCTTCCTCTTGTGCTGGAGCATCCGGGACCTTTTGTTCGATAAGGTCGACTACAGAGTCTTGCAAGGCGCTCGCAATGGATGGTTTGACGCGCTTACGTATGCCCTCGGGGCTGTCTATTGCTTCGTGTTTGCTTATTCGTTCCCAAGAAAGCATCTAAAGGTCGCCTTCTTGTTGCTGGCAACTGAATACACGGTTCGCTTCGCCATAGAATATCTCCATGTTGCAGCCGGTGTGCATCACTCCGCTGCGGTCGCAGGCTCCATTGCCCGTCAAGTCGCATACACAATAATTCTTGTCGCGATTATTCAATGGTTCAAGTCTCTGGTCCGCTGGGTCTCACTATCTAATCCCGGAGTCCCTGACTCCTGACTCGCATGAACATCGGCCAACTCCTAATCATCGGCTTCGACGGAACCGAGATGTCTCCGCGTCTCGCTTCCCTGCTCACTAAGATTCAGCCGGCGGGTGTGATTCTGTTTGCTCGCAACATCACCGGAGCCGAGCAGACGCACACTCTTCTACGCGAATGCCAGAAGCGCGTGGCCACGCCGCTGTTCACCTGCGTGGACCTTGAAGGTGGCACCGTGGACCGATTCCGCGACGTGCTTGGTTCGGCGCCTTCTCCGGCAGAGGTTTTTGCCACGGGCAGCCGAGCACTCTTTCGCAAGCATGGACGCGTGATCGGCGAAAACTGCCGCGCTCTCGGCTTCAACGTGGATTTTGCCCCGGTGCTCGACTTGGCCTACGAGGCTTCGCGTTCGGTGATGAGCACGCGGGCGGTCTCGGACGATCCGAAACAAGTGGTTGTCTACGCGCGCGAGTTTCTGCGCGGGCTGGGCGATGCCCGAGTACTCGGCTGCGGCAAACACTTCCCTGGACTCGGCGAGGCCACGCTCGATACACATCATGATCTGCCCAGCGTGGAAAAGCCGCTGCGCAAATTGTGGGAGCAAGATCTGGTTCCCTATCGGTCGTTATCGTTGCACCGCGAGTTGCCGATGATCATGGTTTCGCACGCTGCGTTTCCAGCGGTCACGAAAGATCGCACTCCCGCATCGCTCTCAAAGAAGTGGATCACCGACATTCTGCGCAAGAAGATTGGTTACCGCGGCCTGATCTGTTCCGACGATCTGGAGATGGGCGGAGTACTCGCAGCCGCGTCGATCGAACAGGCCGCGATCGAACAAGTAACGATCGGCCACATCCGAGCCGGGGGCGATCTCGGCCTGATCTGCCATCGGGAAGATTTCATTCTGCGCGCCCATGAAGCAGTGATCCGCGAAGCGGAGCGCGACAGCAGATTTGCCCGCCGCCTTCGGGAATCGGCGCGCCGCGTGCTGGCGTTCAAGAAGAAGGCGTTTGCTAAGAGAGCGGCGGCGCGTCAAAGTCCCGCCCCCACTTCCGCACGAGTCGAGAAGCTCACGCGCCAGCTCTGGGAATTCGGCGAAGAGATCCGCATGGCAACGCTCGCTCGCGAGGAACGCGCATGATTGTTGCCGGCGTGATGAGCGGCACCTCGGCTGACGGCATCAATGTGGCGCTGGTGCGGTTCCCCTCCGACTCGAATGGACGGGCCAGAGGCTCGTCCCCACACAAAGACCCCCACTCAGACTTCAAACTTCTTGGTCACGAGGAGTACCCGTTCCCCGCCCCGGTTCGGCGCGCAATCTTGGCAATGATGAACGCGGAATTGGCCCACGTTGCAGACCTGGCCCGGCTGAACTTCCTTCTGGGTGAACTGTACGCGGAGGCGGTGGCAAAGACCGCGCGCAAGCATCGCGTGAAACTCGACCTGGTCGGCTGTCATGGACAGACGCTCTATCACCAGGGAGTGGCGGAGCGATTTCTCGGCCGAAAATTGGCGGTAACGTGGCAAACCGGTGAAGGCGCGGTGATCGCGGCGCGGTTGGGCGTGCCGGTGGTCTCTGACTTTCGTCCTGCGGACATGGCGGCGGGAGGCAAGGGAGCGCCGTTGGTTCCCTTTCTCGATTACTTTTTCTATCGCGACCCGCGCGTAGCGCGTATTGCGCAAAACATCGGCGGAATTGCAAATCTGACGGCGATCCCCGCGGGCGCCTCGCCGCGCCAGGTGATTGCCTTTGACACCGGCCCCGGCAACATGGTGATCGATGCGGTAATGGAGGAACTCTACGGACGGCGTTATGACCGCGACGGCAAAGTCGCGGCCTCCGGACGCGTACTCGATGGAGTGATTATGCGGTTGTTGCGCGCGCCCTTTTTCCGGCAGAAGCCCCCGCGAACGGGAGGCCGCGAAGAATTTGGCCGCGAATACGTAGGCCGGTTTCTTCAGCTCTGTCACGGAGCCAGCAAAGCCGACGTGATCGCGACGGCAACCGCCTTAACCGCGCGATCAATTGCCGACGCAGTGCAGCGATTCGTCGTGCCGCGATTTGGTCTGCGCCGAAAACCGACGAGCCGCCAAATGATCGTCTCCGGCGGAGGCGCGAAGAATTCGACGCTCATGGCCATGTTGCGCGATGCAATGGCGTCCTTGGCGATCAGCCTGCATTTCTCCGATGAATTCGGCCTGCCAGCGGAAGCCAAGGAGGCCGTAGCCTTCGCGCTGCTCGCGCACGAAACGTGGCATCGGCGGCCTAGCAATGTGCCCTCGGCGACGGGAGCGAAGCGGGCGGCGATCCTGGGAAAGATTTCGTATGCGTGAAGCGACGTTGCGGGAGCGGGCAAGAAGCAGGTCCTTCGCTTCGCTCAGGATGACAATTCTGTTGTTGTTCCTCCTGGCATGGGTACTACCCCTCCTCTCCTGCTCCCAGCCTCCCGACCCCAACACGCTGGTGATGATCATCGAGAGCAGCCCCACCAATCTCGATCCCCGAGTCGGAATCGACGCGCAGTCGGAACGCATCGACGCGCTGATTTTCGACGACCTCCTCGATCGCGATGATCATCTCAACGTGACGCCGGCGCTGGCGGAGCGCTGGGAGATTCCCGATCCCCTGACCTACGTCTTCCACATCCGCCAGGGCGTGAAGTTTCACGATGGCACCACCCTCACCTCGCGCGATGTGAAGTGGACGTTCGACTCGCTCCTTCAAGGCAAGATTCGCAGCACCAAAGCCGCTGTCTACCGCTTCGTCGATCGTCTCGATGCGCCCGACGCCAACACTGTCGTCTTTCACTTAAAGGAACCCTCGTCGACCTTTCTCTGGAATCTTTCGGACGGCGCCATCGGCATCGTGCCTTACGGCCGTGGCGATGAAATCACGCGCCATCCCATTGGCTCCGGCGCCTTCAAGTTCGTCAGCGCGGAAACGGACAAGGAAGTCGTTCTCGAGCGAAACAACACGTACTGGGGCGAAGTCCCGCATCTCGGCCGCGTACGTTTTACCGTGGTGCCCGATGCCACTACGCAAGCGCTTGAGCTGCGAAAAGGCAGTGCCGACCTCACCATCAATTCGCCGATGCCGCCCGATACCGTCCTCACTCTCGAACACAATCCGTCACTTGTCGTTCAGCACGGACCGGGCACCAGGCTGGCCTACCTGGTATTCAATTTGCGCGATCCCATCTTGAAAGATGTGCGGGTTCGCCAGGCCATCGCCTACGCTCTCGACCGTCGACCCATGATCGAGTATTTATGGCGCAACCAGGCGCAGCCTGCCTACAGCGTTCTGCCGCGGCAAAGCTGGGCGTATGACGAAGAGGTTACCCGATACGACTACGATCCCGGCAAGGCTCGGCAACTCCTGGATGACGCCGGCCATCCCGCGGTGAACGGCGCGCGCTTCCATGTCACGATGAAAACTTCCACCGACGAAAACACGCGCCTGATGGTCGCCGTCATGCAACAGCAACTGCGCGATGTCGGCATTGTGCTCGACATTCGCACTTTTGAGTTTGCGACCTTTTTCTCGGATGTGACTCACGGCGCGTTTCAGCTTTACGGGCTGCGTTGGATCGGCGGCAATGAAGACCCCGATATCTTCGAATACGCCTTCCACTCCGCGAAATTTCCGCCCAATGGCGCAAACCGTGGCTTTTATTCAAACCCCCGATTGGACGCGCTGATCGACCAGGCGCGCCGCGAAACCGATCAGAACGTCCGCAAACAGCTGTATGCCGAGGTTCAGCGAATTCTGGCCACCGACCTGCCCTACATCGACCTCTGGTTTCTCGACAANNCTAACACCTGAGACCTGAGACCTGATCTTGAACATTCTTTTTATCGGTGACATTTTTGGCCGCCCCGGGCGGATGATCGTAAAAGATCGCCTGCCCGAACTGCGCAAGCGGCACTCCGTCGACCTGGTGATCGCCAACTGCGAAAATGCCGCGGCCGGGTTCGGCATCACTCCACCGCTGGCGGAAGAGCTGTTTGACTTGGGCATCGACGTGATGACCACCGGAAATCACGTCTGGGACAAGCGCGAAATCATCGAATACTTCCAGATGGCGGATGGCAACCCGCACAGTCCGGCGCGCCGGTTGTTGCGGCCGGCAAATTTTGCGCAGGGTCTGCCCGGTTGGGGAGTGTACGAAGGCCAGAAAAACGGCGTCGGATATGCCGTCGTAAATCTTCAGGGACGAGTCTTCATGGGCTCGAGCGATGATCCCTTTCGCTACGCCGATCGGCTTCTGGAGCAAATCCAATCGAAAATCGTGTTCGTGGATTTCCATGCCGAGGCGAGTTCCGAGAAGATCGCCTTCGGCTGGTATCTAGATGGGCGCGTCACCGCCGTGGTGGGCACGCACACGCACATTCCAACGGCGGATGAGATCGTGCTGCCGAAGGGCACCGCTTACATCACCGACGTTGGCATGACCGGGCCGTACGACAGTGTCATTGGCGTGAAGAAAGAATTAGTAATCGAGAAGTTTCTCAGCGGGATGCCGGCGCGCTTCGAGCCTGCCAACGGCGATGTCCGCCTCTGCGCCGTGCTGGTTGAGTGCAATGCCCAGACCGGTCGCGCCACCCGGATGGAACGGCTGATGCTGCGCTGAAGCTTTCTATCGCCTGACTCCACCGTTAGAGGGACTCACCGTTGCGTATTCGCTCGCGTAGGGACAGCCGCCCTCGGCTGTCCAAGCCGAGCGCAACTCGGCCCGTTGCCGACGGCAACGGCAACTTTGAAACCGCTCCAGTGCTCTCTGGTTACGACCGTAGTTCCCTATCGAGTATTTCTCTTGCAAGACACGGGCAGCCGGGCATTCTATAGTAACTAATATGCGATGGCTGCCAGCAGGAGTTTGTTTGTTGCTGGCCGGAGTGTGTCTGGCCGCGGACACTCCGGTGGCCGCTCCCTCGCTCTGCTCCAATTCCGGCGGCGCGCCCGTCTGCCACGGTCCTAAGAAAGACCTGAAAGCCGCCCGCCAAGCCTTCGCGCGCGGCCTCCAACTTGAGAAATCGCAGAGCGACAATTTGCAGAATCTCGACCAGGCCTTTTACGAATTTGAGGAAGCGTCCCGCCTCGTCCCGCAAAACGTCGAGTACCTCACCGCGCGGGAGATCACGCGGCAACATCTAGCCGGGCTGCACCTGGAACGCGGAAACAGCGACCTGCTCGCCGGCCGGCAAGTGGAGGCGCTGGCGGAGTTTCGAACCGCGCTGAATCTCGATCCGAAGAACGAATTCGCCGAGCAGCGCATAAGCGACGCCCTGGGGCCGGCGCCGGTTCACACTGCAAGCCCGCCGCAAGTGGTCGCCAGCGCCGACGCGCTCACCGTCAAACCAATCGACGGGCACCATGACATCCACTACCGGGGCGATTCGCGTGGTCTCGTCACCGCGGTCGCATCGAGCTACGGGCTGACCGTTGTCTTCGACGACAGCTTCCCCAGCCGCCGCGTACGATTCGACTTGGAGAATGCAGATTTCGCAACCGCCATGCAGGCGGCGTCCGCCACAACCAAGAGTTTCACCGTGGCGCTGGAAGATACTGTTCTTTTTGCCTGCGCCGACACTCCGGACAATCACCGCCTCTACGACCGCATGGGCATGCGCTCCTTTTACATCTCCGCCGGCAGTCTCCAGGATTTAAACGAGCTGGTGAACTCGCTGCGGACGCTCTTTGAATTTAAGTTCGTAAGCCTCAACGCCGCGTCGAGCACCATAGCGGTGCGTGGACCGAAGGCGCCGCTGGAAGCCGCAACCCGGTTCTTGGAACAGTTGAACAATCCCCGCCCGGAAGTCATGCTCGATCTGAAAGTCTTCCAGGTAAGCCACAGCTACGCTCGCAACATCGGGTTGCACATCCCAAACAATTTCAATCTTTTCAACATTCCCGCGGCCGCACTTGCCGCTGTCGGCGGACAAAACATCCAGGACCTGATCAACCAACTGATTGCCTCCGGCGGCATCAACCAAGCCGGCAGCCAGTCCATCTCCGCTCTGCTGGCGCAGTTACAAGGCCAGCAGAACTCGATCTTCAGCCAGCCGCTGGCGACCTTCGGCGGAGGCCTCACCTTCATGGGGCTGAGCCTCGATCAGCTATCCGCCGCGCTTTCCATGAATGAGAGTTCCGTCCGCCAACTCGATCACGTCCAGTTGCGCGCTTCCCAGGAGAAAGACGCCACCTTTAAGCTGGGATCGCGTTATCCCATCCTCAACGCCAGCTTCTCGCCGATCTCTAACAGTGCGGCCATCTCGCAGGTCATCGGGAATCAGTCGTTCGTCGCCCCCTTCCCTTCCGTCAACTATGAGGACATCGGACTGAACATCAAGGCGAAGCCGCTGGTGCACGGCAATTCCGACGTGGCCCTCGACCTGGAGATTCAATTCCGCACGTTGGGAGCCGCCAGCGCCAATGGCATTCCAGTCATTGCCAACCGTGAGTACAAAGGGGGAATCCTGCTCAAGGAAGGGGAACCGGCGGTGGTGGCGGGAATGATTAACGCCTCCGATCAGAAGAGTCTAAGCGGACTGCCTCTCGTCTCCAGAATCCCAGGCCTCGGCCACCTCACGTCGCAAACTTCCAAACAAGAAGAGGACGATGAGTTGCTGATCCTGATCACGCCCTATGTCGTCCGCAGCCCGGAACGCACCGAAGCGCCGGAAATCTGGATGGGAAGATAAAATCGGGTGATCGGGCGATCTAAACCCTGAAACCACCCAACGGTTTTGACTTTCGATCACCCGATCGCCCGATCACCCGATTTATTTCTGGCTTGCCTCGAAGTCCACAATCTTCTTCAACAATTCCACAGGTGCGGCCCCGGGCAAGCTACGTCCGTTGATGAACACCGTCGGCGTGCTATTAACGCCCACCGACTTTCCCAGCGCGATGGAAGCCTCGACTCTGGCCTTCGTATCCGGCTTGGCGGCGCAGGCGGCGACCTCGTCCCCATTTGCGCCCGACGCGGCCGCGATGGCTTTCAGCTTTTCATCGGCGTTGGCCGCAGTAATATTGGCCTGGTCCTCAAACGTCTTCAGGATAAATTTCCAGACCGCATCATTCCCTCCGCGTCCCACGCAATCCACATAATCCGCCGCTTTCTCCGCCCAGTTATGCAGGGGTAGCGGGAAATTCTGGAAAACGAAGTGCACCTCGGGCTCCTGCGCCAGCAACTGTTCAATCGCCGGCGCGGCTTTTGCGCAATGTGGACACTGCATATCGCTGAATTCGACAATCGTCACCGCAGCCTTAGCCGGTCCCTTCGCCGGCCCACTCACTCCCTTTTCCAGCTTGGCCCGGGCATTGTCAAATGGCTTCGCCCCGAAGGGCAGGACCTCGCCCGTAATGGCATGCTTGCCGTCCGAGCTAACCAACAACCGATTCGGGTTCGCGCCTTGCGCATTCGTGATCACCACCGAAACCTCCGCCAATCCCGGCATCTCGGACGGACGAATCTCGTTCACCTTCCACGTAATGGTGGGATCGTAGCCAAACATCTGGAACAGAAACGAGTTGACCGTGTCTTCGCTGGGCAGAACCGTCGTGGCTGCTGCTGCCTCCGAAGGCGCTGCCGGCTTGGCTGCGGGTTTTGCGGTGTGAGCGGCCGGTTGAGCGGGCTTGGTTTGGGCGATGGCGATGCCCGACAACAGAAGGGCCGCGAGTAATGTGCGATGCAGGAGTGTCATAGTGTGGAGCTCGACCGGAATTCGATTGTTACAAAAACCGCGGAAGTTGTCATTCACCACCCAAACTCGTCATCATCCAGACCTGTCCTCCTGAACGAAGCGAAGGACCTGCTGTCTGCCGCGCTAAAGAAAATCTGATCAAGTCCCGGGGTCCCCCGTGCACCTCTGTGTACCCTGTGGTTCAAGGTTTTCGATGGTACCTATATTTAGAGTTCCCATAAGCAAAAAGCAGTTTTCGCTCAGGCAGACAGCCCACACTATTCCGCGAATTTACGAGTCGCCGTACTAGATCTCCGCCTTGGCCGCGATCGGAAATCTCCGCCCATAGCCGAACGCCTTGGCGGAGATCTTGATTCCAGGCGCCGCCTGCTGCCGCTTGTACTCGCTGCGCTCCACCATCCGGATTACCCGCTGCACCAGACCCAAGTCAAAATTGTGATCGCGCGCAATCTGTTCGGCCGAACGCGACTCCTCCACGTAGTCTTCGAGAATCGCATCGAGCGCCTCGTAAGGCGGAAGTGAATCCGAATCTTTCTGATCCGGACGCAATTCCGCCGATGGCGGCTTCTCGATCGTCGCTTCCGGAATCAGTTTGTACCGCGAGTTCACATATGCGCTCACGCGGTACACCAGCGTCTTCGGCACATCCGAGATCACCGCCAGTCCACCGACCATATCGCCGTAGAGAGTGCAATAGCCGACGGCCAATTCGCTTTTATTGCCGGTCGAAAGCACCAGGGCGCCGAATTTATTCGACAGAGACATGAGCAGCAATCCGCGGGCGCGCGATTGAATGTTTTCTTCGGTGACGTCTTCCGGCCTGCCGGCAAACACCGGCGCAAGCGTGCGGCGCGCGGCTTCGTAGATTTCGTGGATCGAGAGCAGTTCGAAACGAATTTTCAGGTTGCTGGCCAGTTCCCGCGCATCGTCAATCGAACCTTGCGAGGAATACGGCCCCGGCATGCCAACGCCGATCACGTTCCCGGAACCAAGCGCATCCGCCGCAATCGCCGCAGTGAGCGCGGAATCGATGCCGCCGCTGAGTCCGACGATCGCCCGCTCGAAGCCGCATTTGCGGACATAGTCCCGCGTGCCCAGAACCAGCGCCTCATACGCGCTCGCTTCTTCCCCCGCGATCTGCGGGTGCATGTCTCCAGTCAGCTTGTCGGAGTCAAAGTAGACGAGGTCCTCTTCGAACGACTTCCCTTGCGCAATCACTTGTCCGCCGGGAGCGATCACCAGGCTCGATCCATCGAAGACCAGGCTGTCGTTGCCCCCGACCTGGTTCACCATCGCGACCGGTACTTTCTGATTCTTTGCGATGGCCGCCAGCATGTCGTGGCGCAGCTCGCGCTTGCCCAACCAAAACGGCGACGCGGAAATGTTGAGCACGAAGTTCCCACCCCCGCGGACCAGTTCCTCCACGGGATCGATGCCATAGAGCCTCCGGTTCCAGAAGCGCTTGTCGTTCCAGGCGTCCTCGCAGATGGTCAAAGCCATCTGCTTGCCGCAAAAGCTGAACAGTTGCTGGCTCTTGGCCGGAGCAAAATTTCGCATTTCATCGAAGACGTCATAGGTGGGCAGCAACATCTTCGACTGGATGAATTCAACGCGTCCCTCGCGCAGCAAGGCGGCGGAGTTCATCACTTTCTTGCCAGAATCCGCTTCGGCCGGAGTTACTAACCCGCAGATCACCGCCATGCCCTGCGTTTCCGAGGCGATCCGCTCGACGGTGGAGCGGCAGCGCGCCACAAACGACGGCCTCTCCACCAGATCGCGCGGCGGGTAACCGCAGACGGCAAGTTCCGGAAAAAGAATCAGCCCAGCGCCAGCACTCCGCGCCTGCAGCGCAAACTGGACGATCTTGGCGGCATTGCCAGAAAAGTCCCCCACGGTGGGGTTGATCTGGCCCAAGGCAATCTTCACGTTCCTAGTTTAGAAGGTTTGGACTCGTGAAGCTATTTACTGCTTGGTACAAGCGGCAGTGGAGCCAAGAGCAGGTGTACGCTTAGGGTGCGTCGAAGGAGACTGATCGGCGAATGGTGACTCCAGTTTCAAGAGAAGAATTGCAGCAGATTCCTCACCTGAACATGAAGGCACTCCGGGATCGAGCGATCAACCTAATGCCCCTTTGGGACGGAGAAAAGTGGCATTCTTGGGTTCCGGTCGGTAACGGTAAGGTCATCAGGATGCAAATCGCAGGAGTCTCGGAGGGAGATTACCTGGCAAAGGCCGCTCAACTCGATTCCGACTTGTTCATTACGTTTGTGGATCTGATGTGGCAACGAGCAAGCTGGCCGGAGATCGTTCCTCTAATCACCGAAATCGAAGATGATTTTCGCAATATGGGCACCTCTCTTGCGAAGCTGAAGCACATCTTCCAGACGCGGAGCCTGCTGCCGCAGGGCGCTCCAAGAACATTCGCTAACACAGAACTTGAATATCTAATTATCTTGTGTCGGACAGTATTTGACTTGTTGCAGGAGATGATGTCGCGGATTTGGCAATCGAGGGTATTCTTGCTTGATCCGGTTGCTGAGCGTCGACGTAAGGCGGCGAAGCTCCCCGACACTTTCTCCAAAATGTGTTTGAGAGACAACAGTCCCCGTTCCGTTGAAGAGATGGAGCAGAAGTTCGGACTGCCGAGGTCCATGGCCGAGCGGTACGTTCAAGCAATTCCATTTTTTGTCGAGCTTCGGGAACTATGAACTGGCATTGTCCATGGCGGGACTGAACTAGATCATATCTTTGACACGGAGCGGGGTTTCTGTATCCGAAAGGATTCACGTCTGCTAAGGGCTATTCCGTGCAAGTTTAGCCATCAGTACAATGAGAATCTCGTATCAGTTCTTCCCTTGCTTTCTGCTGTGATCGTGCAAACGATTAGTACATGCACTTCGCTAGTCGAAGCATTTGCATCCCTCATCCCACTTCCTGAGGAGATAGCACCTAGCTATCATGTATTCGTCAGAGGGCCCAACACTTCGACATTATTGGAAATCCTGGAGATTCACAACGGCGGTTCTCCCTGGTGGGGACCCCCAGAATCGAACGGGTAAAGGCGGCCGGCCAAGCCAGACTCGTCGACTCATCATCTGAATTGTAGATCGAGGGTCCCCTCCAAAATACTAAGAGGTGGTGCGAGAGCGGCGACGCAAAACACTTCCGGTATGCTTCTTGCCGTATCGACGGGCGTAAACGCAATTGCGAGCCGCCGGGAGGGTCGCGAGAATGCCCTCTGGCGTCAGTCCAGCAGCCGTAAGGCTTGATCTCAACCGTTCGCAAAGCCGCTCAGAACGCCGCTGCTCGGGCAGGGCCATGTATTCGAGTGGTGTGTTACGGAGTGACATGTCGATAGGAGAACCCTACCAGAGCAGCATCTCGCCTTCAAGGCGATCGTTCAACGCTGCGCTTCGTCGAACCTTCACCCCAGTCCCGGGGCCGGCGACGAACTCCAGTTGGGCCCCGGGTCTGATCCGGGGCCGGTTGGTGGAGGCACCGGGGCCACCGGAGGCGCGCTGCAAGGGTTCGCAGGATTCGACTCCGGCATCTCTTCTCCGGGACGCCGCAACGTAGGCGCGTTCGCTGGGCGGTCTTCCTGCTTCTTGGCAACGGTGGGCGCGCCCAGATCAACTTCTTTTTCGACGCGCACGAGTTTCTGGCCATCCACCTTCATGGTCTCGACCCGCACGACTTCGTCCCCTACGAAGCGCACAAAATCTACGTCCTGCGGGGGAGTGCCGTAGATCCATTCTTCGTACTCAACTTCGTTCTGAACTCCGCCCTCATGTTCGCGCACTTTCTTGGGCGGGCGTCCCTTGGCATAGATCACCATCTCGCGATTCATTCCCACCAGCACGTGGTGATTCTTGATGGCATCTTTCACTTGCGGAGAGACGGTTTCCAGATACGCTTCCAGCGGGGACTTCGCATCGAAATCAAACACCGGACGCAGCAACTGCTTCAGCTCCGGCCCCGTCAGCTCCGGAACATACTTGTCGAAGTAGAGATCGACGAACGACCCGCGCGCGTTGACGGACGAATCCGAGCCGCCCGGAGTGACCGTGGCCGCACCTTGAATCTGGATGTGCTGGTACCACTTCTGCTTCTTGACCGGACCGCCATTGATTTCAAAGCGGATGTGGTCTTCTTTGATGGTGACGTCGCTGATGCGGGCCCGGTCGCCGGGTTTCGCGGCTGGTCCCCAAAGCGCGATCAAACGTTGCAGTTCCGGACCGCTGGGGGTCACGGTTCCGTTCCTTAGTTTCAGTCCGGTCTTTCCCATGGGAAAATTCGCACGGATATAGACCAGTTCCTCATTGAAAGCGTGGATAACCTCTTCGCGGGTTTGCTTGGAGATCCGTGGCGGCGCAGTATTCCCGGCGAGCGCCAACGCGGAGAGGACCAGAAGGATCGTTAACCGTCGAAAGCAGGCGCCGTAAACTTGGAAGGACCGCATCCTGCACCCCGGGCGAGCTTACCCCCCGATCTGCTCATTATAGACCGGCTTCGCCGGCTGCGGTTCGACAGTCATTGCAGACCTCGAGTACCGCTCTCCACCCGGTTGCCGGCGACTCGGCTCGTGGTATATTTCCCCGTGGCCCATCCCTACGACATGAAGGCCAGCGGAGTCGTGTACCTTGTCCTTACGGTTGTTCTTTTTATTCATTTCCTCCGCTATAACAACTACACGACCGACACGGTGGAGTTCGTAGGCAATGTGGTGGCCCTGCACGTTTCCGACCCGGTGGCGATCCGCGATCTCGCCTATCGAGCGGTGACGACCGAAGCACCCGCCATGGTGGTGCCGCACATTCTCGGCACCGACCTTGCCACGGAAGAAGCTTCCGTGCGTCGCGCCAAACATGCCGATCCCTATCGCTTCGCGCAGTTCCTGCCCTATTTTTCGGTTAAGCCCCTTTACATCGAGGCCCTCAATCTGGTTCACAAAGCGGGAGTCGGGTTGGTGCGTTCGATTGCCGTAGTGTCGACCGTCTCCTTTGCCGGAATGGCGGCCCTGATCTATTGGTGGGTGCTAAAGCTCGGCGGTTCCGTGTGGGCGGCGTGCCTGGTGTTGTTGACTCCGGAGATGTCCGCCCTGGCTCAGGGCACGGGTCCGGACGGGTTATCGGTACTGTTTCTACTGGGCGGACTCTTTTGTCTCTGGGATGTGAGGCCCTCGGTAGGAGTTACGTTGCTGTTATCGTCGGCGTGGGTGCGCCCCGAGAATGCGATCTTCTGCATTCTGGCTCTGGTCTATCTCGCCGCCAAGGGCGAACTGCGCGTTTGGATGGCTGTCGTTTTGATCGGAATCTCGGCCCTGACTCCGATGGCCATCAATCATTTCGGCGGCTATGGCTGGAAAGCGCTGTACTCGCACACCTTCAAGTTCACGGAAATGGACCCGGGAATGTTTGTTCCTGCCTTCACAGTATCCGACTATCTCCATGCCTTGCGTTCCGGAGTGCGAGAGGCGCTGCACAGCAGTCTTATCGCTTACTTGCTTCTTTGGATTACGTCCTTAAGGCTGGTGCCGCGCATGCGGTGGCCACTTCTGCTTTGTGGATTGTTCTCAGCGGCGAAGTTTGTCATCTATCCCAATTTCGAGCCACGATATTACGGCTTGCTGTACTTGGTAACTGCGATTGGCGCCTGCGCCGCGCTGCAGAGTAAGTTTCCTCTCACGGAGTTACGACATAACTGGCGTCCTCTTAACGGACAATGAACACAACCACAAAGAAGACCGCTCCATGTACACCGGGCATTCTAACTTTTTCCATGGTTGCGGCTGCTGCCGTCGTTCTAGCCCTTCCCATGCTTCTCCACGGCCCACTGGCGCAGGGTCATGATGCAACCGAGCACATCAATTTCGCGCGCCATTTCAGCGAGCAATTCTGGAGAGGCGAATTGTGTCCGCGCTGGCTTGCCGGAATGAACCGCGGGCTGGGCAGCCCCACCTTTTTTGTATTCCCACCCTTCCCCAGTTATGTTTATGCGCTGTTAGAGCCCGCCGGAAAGATTCTTCATTTCAACGCATTCAACATGGGAGAATTTCTAGCCCTCCTCGGCTCTGGACTTTGCGCGTCTCTTTGGCTCAGCACCATGGCCAGCCAGCGGGTGGCGTGTACCGGCGCAATACTCTACATGCTGATGCCCTATCATCTCGCGGTCGATTATTACCGCCGGACGGCCCTGCCCGAGTGCTGGGCTTTTGTTTGGATGCCCTTAGTGCTCTACTTCAGCGCAAGAGCGATGCGGCGGGAGCGTGTTTACCTTCCAGGCTTAGCACTGGCTTATGCGTTCCTCATCCTAAGTCACCTTATCACTGTGTTTATATTCTCCCTTATTCCGCTGGCTGCCGCTCTAACGCTATCGGCGCAAGGTCAAAAGGTGAAATCTGCTCTCCGCATCGCTGGAGGAATGGTCTTAGGCACGGGCCTCTCCTGCTTTTATCTGGTCCCTGCGCTGTTCCATGCCCGCTATTTCCCAGCCTCCAGGTTGTACCCGTGGTCCTTTGTTCAAGATAACCTCATCGCCATAGGAACGCCGTTACACGCCGGGGGGTTTGTTCATGCGATCTCATTGACGGTTCTTGCCATGATCGCTCTCGGTGGGTTGTGCAGCGTCATAGTGTTCGCCAAAGGCGGCAAGGATTCCAAGACGAAAGTGCTTTTCTGGCTTGCGGTTTGCGTGATTCCTGTATTTCTGATGTTTCGCCTGAGCTTCCCGGTATGGAAGATGTGTCCCCTGCTGTTCGCGGCGATACAGTTTCCGTGGCGTCTCAATATCGTCTTGTGTCTCGCGGTGCTTTCGATGGTCACGGTGTTCCTGTCGGAGGCACCTCGCCTGCCCCGATGGTCCCAGGCATTGTCGCTGGTTTTGGTGGTCACGCTCATCGTTCCCTGGTTCATGGCCTATGGCGACATCTGGAGGCGTTACCGGATGGAAGCGGCTTACCCGGCCGAGGCGGTGCCCCTGGTGCCACACGTCGATGACCACGACGGCTGGTTTTCTGCCTGGTCACCTCCCGGCATCGACGAGAGAAAGGCGATCGACGCAAGCACTGGGCCGCAAGTAAGATTCTTGACCGGCGAAGGCACCGCGAATGTTCTACTTTGGAAGCCCCGGCATATCGAGTTCCAGGCCAACAGCGCAACCGGCGGATGGGTCATGATCCGGCAGTTCTATTACCCCTCATGGAGAGCCGCGTTGGTTGGCCCTGACAAGGCGAGCCCCGACCAGACCCTCGGTATCGATATCAAAGCGGCAATGCCCGAGGGACTTCTGGAGCTGCAGGTACCACCCGGGCGTCAACAAATCCAGCTTGAGATTCCGATCGGACGCGCGGAGCGCATCGGGTACTGGATCAGCGTAATCTTCGCATTCCTCTGTGCAGGCGTGGCTTGGCGCCAGAGGCGGGAGAGTCGCAATTTGCCCAGGTTGCCGAGTCCGAATTGCCGAGCCAGTGAGACCGCGCGGTAACCCGCAGTGTGGGTACGTCCGTAACGGTGTGGTGTACTTTGAGCACCTGAGGTAACCAGCGCCAACCCCTTAGAATGGATGCAGAACGGACGAGCGCGCCCCCGCGCTTGGGCCGACAGGATTGCCTTTTGGCGCTGAAGCTTCCCATCCCCGCGCGGATTCCGCTGTTGTACGTCATCCTTGGCGTGCTCTTAGCGATCAGCGTCCTCCCCATGTACTTCTACTCGGCGCAGATCGAGACCATGAATCGGGAGCGCCTCAAAACCAACGAAATGCTGCTGCAGAATACGGTCACGCGTTCGCTGGCCGATGAGATTTCCCAGCACCAGGAAGCGCTGCGGATGATGCTGGCCAATTTGTCGTCGTCGATTCAGGTCATGATGCTGGCCAGTCCGAGTGGAACCGACCTGAGCGCGCAGAAACTTCTGACGCCCGAGCTGCGGGCCATGCTCGAACATTTTGTCTCCTCTTCGAATGACATTGCGTATGCCACACTGCTCAATGCCGACGCCAAGGGAGTTTCCGCCGGCCGCATTGAGCCCGACGCCTTCCTGCAACGCGAGCTGGAGCGAGCCTATCAGGCCGCCCGCGAAGGCCGCATCTACAGCGGGCAGCCGTTGATGGTGGGCAGCGGAAAATCGGCGCACACGGTCATGTTGGTCAGTTCGCCGATCGTCGTGGACAAACGATTTCTGGGAATGATCGGGTCGGTAGTCGACATGGACTATCTGGTCCGGCGCCTGCAACAAGTCAACCAGAGCGGATTGATGCCGTATGTCGTGGACAGCCAGGGCAGGCTGGTGGCCGCGGCGATCACGCAATACGCCACCGGTCAGGACATGACCCACTTCGACATCGTCCGCAGCTTCGTGGACGAGGGCGCGAAAGCCCAGTTGGCGGCCACCCGCGAATTCGCCATTCGCAATGAGAATGACAACGACACGACCCAGATGCTGGGAACCTACAGTCCGGTGACCTCGCTGGATTGGGCGGTCGTGGTGCAGAAGCCGCGCGAAGAGGCCTATCGCGGCATCTACGAGATGCAGCGTACGGGGCGTTTGCTGGCTTGGCTGGCGGTGTTTGTATGTGTGGGTCTGAGTATTTTTTCGGCGCGGCGGATCACCAGTCCCCTGCAAGTGCTGGCGGAGTCCAGCCAGGCCATTGCGCGCGGCGATTTCTCCCAGCGCGTGCACCTCAAATCACGCACCGAAATCGGTGAACTGGCGACCACATTCAACACCATGTCGGAAGAACTGGAACAGTTCGTCGAGGACTTGAAGCGCGCGGCGGATGAAAACAAGAACCTGTTCATGGGGTCGATCCAGATGCTCGCCGGAGCGGTCGACGAAAAAGACCCGTACACGCGCGGCCACTCCGACCGCGTCACGAAATACTCGCTGATGATCGCGGAAGAGATGGGCCTGGATTCGGGATTTCTGGAGATCCTGCGCGTTTCCGCCCAACTCCACGATGTCGGCAAGATCGGCATCGAAGACCGCATCCTGAAAAAACCTGGCGCTCTGACGCCCGAAGAATTCGAGATCATGAAGACGCACACCACCCGGGGCGCGAACATCCTGCGTCCGGTGCCGCAGTTGCGCGAGATGCTGCCGGGAATCGAACTGCATCATGAGGCGCTCAATGGCCGCGGATATCCTTATGGCCTAAAGGGCGAGGAGGTCCCCCTGTTGGCGCGCGTCATTGCGGTGGCCGACACCTTTGACGCTCTGACCACCAATCGTCCGTACCAGCGGGCCCACGATCCGTTGGAAGCGCTGCGCATCATCCAAAGCATCTCCGGACAGCGCCTGGACCCCGGGGCCGTGGCCGCGTTGCTGGCGGTGTTTCAGCGGGGAGAAATTCGGATTCACAAATCACTGACGCTGGCGATCCCGCTGGAAACGGCGGCTCCCGCTCCCGTGCCGCTCCCCGTTCCGCCCCAAACCCCCGATCCTCTCACGGCCGAAATCACGCGGACGTAANNTTGCTAACGACTAACGACTAGCGACGAACGACCGCCTTTGGGCCGATTCTCCTATAATCGGAACTGGACTCCTCATGATTCAAACTCTTTTTGGCAGCCTGGACGAAGAACAGAAGCCCAGTTTTATCGAACGCATGAAGGAGGCCGTCTCGCGCACGCGCGAGAATCTGGCCGAGCGCATCGAAGATGTCGTTTCCATTGGCAAAGAGATCGACCGTTCCACCCTCGACGATCTGGAAGCCACGCTGATCGGCGCCGACCTCGGCACCACGACCACTCATGAGGTTCTGGAGAAGCTGCGCGACAAAGCCGACCGGAAGCAGATCAAGGATGTGAATGAACTCAAACGGCTGCTGAAAGAAGAATTGCTGGCGATTCTGACCTCAACCGCTTCGCGGCCCGTGACCAAAGTGGACGGCACGCCGGAAGTGATCATAGTGGTGGGCGTGAACGGCACGGGCAAGACGACGACGATTGGGAAATTAGCGCAGGTGTTTCGCGCACAAGGAAAGACAGTGCTGCTGTGCGCGGCGGACACATTCCGCGCGGCGGCGATCGAACAACTCGAGATTTGGGGCCAGCGCACGGGAACCGAAGTGATCAAGACAAAAGCCGGCGGCGATCCATCCGCTGTGTTGTTCGACGCGTTGCAGTCGGCCACGGCGCGCAAAACCGATTACGTGATCGTCGATACCGCCGGGCGCTTGCACACCAAACAAAACCTGATGCTGGAACTGGAAAAGATGAAGCGCACGGCACAACGCATCGTGCCCGGCGCCCCCCACGAGACTCTGCTCGTGATGGATGCCACGACCGGCCAGAATGGCTTGCAACAGGCGCGGCAGTTCACGCAATCGGCCGGAGTCACGGGAATTGTGTTGACCAAGCTCGATGGCACCGCCAAAGGCGGCGTCGTGGTCGCAATTTCGCGCGAACTGGGACTGCCGGTGCGATATGTGGGAGTGGGCGAAAAGGCGGGGGATCTGCTGCCGTTTGATGCGAAGGATTTTGTGGATTCGCTGTTCTCTTGAGAATCCACCACGGAGGCACAGAGGCACGGAGGAAAGCATCGGATGAATGTCTGGTGGCAACTGGCGCTGGTTATCGCTGTCGCATGGCTGGTTCTACGCTTCGTGCGAAGCCTGTTCAAACCCAGAGAGCCCTCCGAATCAGTTGAAGATCCTTTGGCGGGTGTACCAGCGCCAAAAAGACGCGGCCCGCAAAATCGATCTGGCGCGGTAGCATTGGCAGAGCCCGATGAAGAGGACGAGAATCGCAGCTATCCCCCCTCGCAATCTGTAAATCGGTTTTTCTCCGTGTCTCCGTGCCTCCGTGGTGGATTTGGCCTTGCGGGATGAAATAGCCTAAATCTGATGACCATCAACGAACAACACATGCGGAGGGCGCTCGACCTGGCGCAAGCGGGCGTCGGCCTGGTGTCGCCGAATCCGGCCGTGGGCGCGGTTGTGGTGGACGCGTCGGGCCGCGAAATTGGCGCGGGCACGCACACCTATGACGGCGTGAAGCACGCCGAAATTCTCGCGCTCGAGCAAGCGGGCCACGCAGCTCGCGGCGGAACTCTCTACCTGAATCTGGAGCCATGCTCGCATCAGGGCCGCACCGGGCCCTGCGCCGATGCCGTGATCGCGGCTGGAATCAGCCGCGTCATCTGCTCCATGGAAGATCCGAATCCACAAGTAGCGGGACAGGGCTTTGCCAAGCTCCGCGCCTCAGGGATCAAAGTGGAGGTCGGGCTATTCCAAGCGGAAGCCAAGAAGCTGAATGAAGGTTTCGCCAAATACATTCGGCGCGGCAAGCCGCTGGTCACGCTGAAGTCGGCGATGACCCTCGACGGGAAAATCGCCGACACCCGGAAACCGGGTACCGCGCGTGACTCGGAATCTGGCTCGGCTACACCCGCAACCGAGGGCGCGCGCAGCGGATACCACTGGATCACCGGCGAAGTGGCGCGCGCGCATGTGCAGCAACTGCGCCATCAAAACGACGCGATTCTGGCCGGGGTGGGCACGGTGATGGCGGATGATCCGCTGCTCACCGACCGAAGCGGCCTGCCGCGAAGGCGCACGCTGCTCCGCGTAATCCTGGATTCTTACTTGCGCATTCCACTTGCGTCGCGCGTGATTCAGACCGCTGAGAACGATGTTCTGGTGCTGTGTTCGACGGCGGAGGAACAGCCGAGACAAGCGCTCGAAGCGAAGGGGATTCGCGTCCAGCAAATATCGGCGACGGCGGACGGACGCCCCGACTTCGCCGCGATTGTCGAGCGCCTGGGAAAACTGGAAATCACCAGCCTGCTGATCGAAGGTGGAGCGTTGGTGAACGGCGCGGCCCTGGCCTCGGGCGAGGTGGACAAGGTGTTCCTCTATTACGCACCGAAGATTTTTGGCGAGGGCGCGGTTCCCTTCCTTGCCGGTGAAAGTTTGCACGGGAGGGTGCAGTGCGTGCAGCGGTTCCAGTTGCACCGCTTCGGCGAAGACTTCGCGCTGGAAGGCTATCTCCGCGATCCGTACGCGGGTATGGGATAAGTTGTACCCTCCTATTCAAGACACAAGTAGGGTTTGTCACAACAAAATAGGGTTTGTGGATTTAAGTCGCGAACTCACGGCATACTACTACCGGGAGAACTAGCTCATATGTTTACCGGAATTGTCGAAGAAGTAGGAAAAGTCGTAAAGATCGAGCAGCGCGGCGAGAACCGCCGCATCACCGTCGAGGCCGCGAATGCGCCGAAAGAATTGGGAACCGGCCACAGCATCGCGGTCAGCGGTGTTTGCCTGACGGCGCTTGACATCAAACCAAAATCATTCTGCGCCGACCTGGCGCCCGAAACGTGGGTACGCACCTCATTCTCGCGCATGCACGAGGGCGCCATGGTGAACCTGGAGTTGCCCATGAAGGCCGACGGCCGCTTCGGCGGCCACATCGTCCAGGGACACGTCGATGGCGTGGGCAAGCTGATCGAACTCGAGCGCATCTTGGACTCGCAGGGCCGGGATTCCGAGAACTGGTGGCTGCATATTGAAATCCCCTCCGAAGTCGAGAAGTACACCGTGTACAAGGGATCGATATGCATTGAGGGCATCAGCCTGACGGTCGCGAAACTCGAACGCAACCGCTGCACTATTGCCATCATTCCCCACACCGTCGAACTCACCAATCTCGGATCGCTTAAGCCGGGCGATCCCGTCAACCTGGAAGCCGACGTGATTGCGAAGTACGTAGAAAAGATGATGAAAGGCGATTCGGCGCAAAGTTCGCTCACCGTGGAGAACCTGGTCGGACAAGGCTTCTAGAGGCAGTTCTCAGTTCTCAGTAAAACCCGGCGGCCTTCACTGAGAACTGGGAACTGAGAACTGCCCCTACGCTTCCAGCTTCAACTCATCCAGTTCCAGAAATTCCCGAATGATGGGCTCGGTGGAATTCTCCATGTCCTTGTAGGGCCCAAAGAAAATCACGCGGCCTTCGTGTAGGAAGACGATACGGTCGGCGAGTTTTTTGGCCAGGCGCATGTCGTGGGTGACGACAACCGAGGTCAAGTGCAATTGCAGTTTGAGCCGGGCGATGAGATCGCCGAGCAGATTCCCCATCAGCGGATCTACCATGGTTGTCGGCTCGTCGTAGAGCACGCACTCGGGTTGGGCGGAGAGTGCTCGCGCGATGGCGACCGAACGTTTCATGCCGGTGGAAAGGTCGGAGGGCAACAACTCGCGCATTTCCTTGACGCCGACCATTTCGAGCAGGCCGTCGACGACCTGGAAAATCTGCTCTTCGGAAAGCTCTCTTTTTTCGCGCAAGGGGAAGGCGACGTTTTCCCCAACCGTTAAAGAATCAAACAGCGCGCCGTTCTGGAACACCATGGTGACTTTCTTGCGGATGCCTTCGAGTTGCGCTTCGTTGTAGCCGGTGATGTCCTGGCCGGCGACAATGACCCGGCCGGAATCCGGCTTCAGGAAGCCCATGATGTTGTGGAGCGCCACCGATTTTCCGACGCCGCTACGGCCAAGAATGCATACCATCTCACCCGGCAACACGTCGAAGCTGACGTCCTGGAGAACGACCCGATCTCCAAACGCCTTGCAGACGTCCTTAAATTCGATGTAGGGAGATAGCGTGCCCGCAGCACTCATGCCTATCAGCATGGCACGAGACGCCGCGCCGCTCAAGCGCTAGCGTAGGGACATGCTCGCGTAGGGACAGCCGCGCCCTCGGCTGTCCAGCGGGGCGAAGCCCCGCCACGCCCTCGAGTCCTTAGGAACTGCAAACGAAACCTTGGTGAGCTGCGCTCGCCCGGACAGCCGCCCTCGGCTATCCCTACGCTGGCTTCAACCCGCCCTCGGCCGCCAGGCGATCCTGCGGGGTGTTCACATTAAAGAAACTCCGCTCGGAAAAACCCGCTGCCGCCAATTCGTTCTCTTTGATCACCCGAACCAACACGCCGGAAAACGCCGCATCCACCTTGTACTTCCCTGCTCGCAAAGCCTGCTCGGCGACCGTCGAAAAATCGCGTCGATAGACCGCACAGAGCGGCTGAAATCCTCGGCTGGTGCGAGGAACAGTGATGACGGCGTCGCTTGCTTCGGCCGTCGCGAAAAAAAATGCGAGAAGTTCCCTGGAGACAAAGGGCATGTCCACGGCGAGCATCAAGTTCAGTTCAGCGGTGGAATGCGTGAGCGCGGCGTGTATGCCAGCGAGGGGACCGCATCCGGGGAAAATGTCAGCCACCACGGGTACATATTTGGAAGATCCAACCTTTGCAAACCTGGCCGGGTCGCCGACGATGGTCACGCGGTCGCAGACCATACCCGCCACGGTGAGCGCGCGCTCCAGCAAAGTTTGGCCGTGAAAATCCAGAAAGGCTTTATCTGTATTGGGTCCCATGCGGGAACTCTTGCCCCCAGCGAGGACAAAGCCCATGCGCGAACGTTCGACACCTGGCATATGGAAAAGAATAAGGCCTAAGCTGCAATACACGAAAGTAACCTATCCAGAAAGGCAGCGCCGTCGGAAGATGGAGGTGTCCGATTGGTAGGGAGATCTACTCATCACCATGCCGCAAAGACTGATGGATGTTCTAATGCTGGGACGCTGTTCACACGAGTTTTCTTGGCCGCGCCGCGCCGCCAATGGAGAGTACTACCAAGTCTGCCTGGTGTGCGCGTCCGCCTACCAGTACGACTGGAAGACCATGCGTCGCGGAAACCGGGTCGATGAACCGGCGGCCGAGACCACCTCCGTCCGGCGCCGCTCCGGTCAAAAGCAACCGACGTGGATGCCCCGGGCACGCCGCCTGCGCTCGAACCTTCCGGTGCGCTACCGCGGAAAGAATCTCCATACCTGGTATGAAGGCATAATCCAGAACATCAGCCAGTCGGGCGTTTTGTTTCACGGCCCCCAGCAACTGCCGGCCAACGCGCTGGTGGAGCTGATCTTCGAGATGCCCGAAGAAATCTCCGGTCAAAAGAACAGCAACGCACTTTGCCAGGGAAGGCTGATTCGTATCAAGGATGCGCTGGACAATGCCGAAGACGCGTACGCCCTGGCGGCCTCCATCCTCGACTACAAATTTCTTCACAAAGACTGAAGGCCGACCCGCGAACGGATGGCTAGGGCGCGGCTTCACAGCTTCCGGAAGAACTCCAATTCAAACTGGTTTTGGGAAGGGCACGGCTTCAGCCGTGCCGCTCCGGGCCGCACCAATGCGGGCTTTGGCCCCTGAGGACCACGTGTCCCGCCAGATTCTAGTTCCGATTTTCCCTGACCGCCACCGCTCCCTGCATCTAAACTAAACATAGTCATTTTCCATTGCTCGGGAGCGTTCATGAAATTCAGCGCAGGTAGACGTCTAGTGGTTTTGTTGGCCGGCATCCTGGCCCTCGGCGTGGCATGCTCCAAAGCGCCGGACGACAGCCAGTTGACCAGTGAGATCCAATCCAAGCTCAGTGAAGATTCCGGCCTGCACGGCAAGCCCATCACGGTCCAAACTTCGGGTGGGGTAGTAACGCTCTCTGGAACGGTCGAAAACGAAACGCAACGCGAGGCCGCAGCCCGCTATGCGTCCGCGATGCCGGGGATCAAGGAAGTAGTAAACAATCTGCAAACCGGTCTTCAAACCAGGTCCGGGCCAGCAGCGCCCGCCGCCGACCGGACGACCCAGGCTTCGCAGCCCGACAAGCCCTCAGCGAAACCTCGCCCCAGCACTCCCCGTCATCGGACGGAAACTGATTCGAGAGAGATGGCAGCCAACGTTCCGCCGCCCGCGCCAGCAGAACAGGCAGCGGCTGAGCAGCAACCCGCTCCCCCTCCGGCAGCAGCGGCCGCGCCGGCGTCGCCTCCGGCTCCGAAAAGAGTAACGGTGCCGTCGGGAACGTCGATCGCAATTCGGCTGCTCGATCCTCTTGATTCCGAAAACGCCCAGCCGGGGCAAACGTTCCGCGCGACGCTCGACGCGCCCCTGCCCTCCGACGGAGACGCGGTACCCTCCGGATATGACGTGAAGGGGCACGTCCAGGATGTAAAAAGCGCGGGAAAATTTGCGGGACAATCGCTGCTGGTCCTGCAACTGGACACGATCTCGGTAAGTGGCAAGTCCTTCTTCATCGACGCCGACCCCTACCAGCGCCAGGGTAAGAATCGCACCACGAATACGGCGGAAAAGGTGGGCGGGGGCGCCGTGGTTGGGGCCATCCTCGGCGGCATCATCGGTGGCGGAAAGGGCGCGGGCATCGGGGCGGCCGCTGGCGGAGGCGTCGGTGGCGGCGTGCAGGCGGCAGGCAAGGGCCAGCAGATTCGACTGCCCTCGGAGACTGTGCTGAACTTCACCTTGCGAGCGCCTTTGACGGTGACGTTGGCGGATCAGGGTCCGGACTCCAGTCGCCGCAAGTTGGATGCTCCCCAGTAACGAAAGCGTCCTTCCCGTAGAGACGCGGCTTGCCGCGTCTCCCGCCAAGGCCAATGGAGACGGGGCAACCTCATCGTCTCTCGCGTTTGACGATCATGCGCTGGGTGGTTGCCGCGCGCCGTTGCGGCTGCTAGAGTTTTCCTGGCCGTGCTGCAACGCCACCTCTTTGCGCTTTTGCTGGCGGCGGTGCTCTTGACCGCTCGTTTTCTCGGTTTTGGCCCCGCCGTTTTCTGTTCGCTGGTCTCGACTGCTTGCCTGGATTTCTTCGCAGTTCCGCCCTACTTCAGTTTCGGCATCCGCTCGACGGCTGACCTGGAGCAGTTGGCGGCGTTCCTCGCCATTTCTGTGTTCGCCGGCAGCATGGCCCGCCAGAAAACCTTGGCGGAATCGCGCGCCGATCGCACCACCCGCGAGATGGCCGCCATCGTGGAATGCTCTTCTGACGCGATTTACAGCACCCGTCCGGATGGCACCATCACCAGCTGGAATCGCGCCGCCGAACATCTCTACGGCTACACGGCCGAGGAAGCAGTCGGGGCGCAGGTGGCGCAACTGGCGCCGCCGGAACGCCGCGACGAGTTGGAACGCAACCAAGCGATACTCAATCGTGGCGGGCACGTGCCTTCCTATCGGACCGAGCGCATGCGCAAGGACGGCACGCGCTTTCCGGTACTGTTATCGGTGTCGTCGCTTCGAAATGCGCACGGCGAAATCGTGGGCGCATCCGCCATCGCCCGCGATATCACTGCCGAGAAGCAGTCCGAAGAGGCTATCCGCCGCAGCGAAAAGCTCGCCACCACCGGACGCCTCGCCGCCTCCATGGCCCACGAGATCAACAATCCACTCGAGGCCCTCGCCAACCTGCTTTATCTGGCGCGCCATGACCCGAGCCACGCCGGCGACTACCTCACCTTGGCGGAGCAAGAGGTAGGCCGCGTGGCAAAGTTGGCGCAACAGACTTTGGGATTTGTCCGCGACAACAATTCTCTGGACTTGATCGATCCTGCCGCCATCATGGACGAGATTCTGCAGTTGTATTCTCGCAAGCTGGAAGGCCGCCAAATCCACGTGACCCGGCGCTACCGCGGCAGTTGCCAAATCAGCGGCTATTCCGGCGAGTTGCGGCAGTTACTTGCCAATCTCCTGGTGAATGCGGTGGATGCCATGGCGGACAGAGGTTCTCTGCAAGTCCGCGTCGCGACGGGCCGCGACTGGCCCAGCGGCAGGGCGGGAGTCCGCATCACCGTGGCCGACACCGGCAGCGGCATTCCCCGCGACCATCTGCGCCAAATCTTCGAACCTTTCTACACCACCAAGAAAGACACCGGGACCGGCCTCGGATTGTGGGTTTCGCGCGGCATTGTGCAGAAACACGGAGGATCGATTCGGGTAAGGAGCCGGGCAAACGGACGGACGACAGCGCGCACGACCGGAACCGTGTTTTCGATCTTCTTGCCCGAGGAGCATGAAGCCAGCCGCGTGGCATGAGTAGCCGTTCCTCCCTCGCTCACAACCACTTGCAATCCTCAGAGGTACAGTGACCTTCGTACTTAGAATGCCCCGCCCGTATCGGCTTATAATCATCCAAATCCAAGCAGACTGGGCACTTAGCGAACGTGGAATCTTTTCTTGCAGCTGCGATCTTCGCTCTGGGGCTGTGCTTTGGCAGCTTCCTGAACGTGTGTATTTACCGCTTGCCGCGTGGCAAGTCGGTGGTGACGCCGCGCTCCGCCTGTCCGCACTGCGGAGACCCGATCCCGCTCTACCACAACCTGCCCGTACTGAGCTGGCTGATTCTTCGCGGAAAGTGCCGCTCCTGCAAGCAGCCCATTTCCCCTCGCTACCTTGTGATCGAAGTCCTCACGGGCCTGCTCTTTCTTGGCTGTTACGGCCATTTTGGTTTGACGCTGGCGATGTTGAAGTGCACTGTGCTCGGCTATCTGCTGCTGGGGTTGGTTTTTACCGACGCGGAAACCAAGCTTCTTCCCGACGCCATGACTCTGCCTGGCCTCGCTCTGGGAATCGGGTTCAGCCTCCTGGTCCCGGTCAATGACCTGGCCTCCCGAATCATGCCGGGCTTGGTGTCGCCCGCAATGAGAATGAGCGGCGAGATTTCGTGGCGCTGGTGGTCGCTCGCCGACTCGCTGCTGGGAGCGGCGGTAGGCGCCTCGTTTCTCTACGGTGTCGCAGCCATTTATCTGCGAGCCCGTGGCGTCGAAGGCATGGGATTCGGCGACGTCAAGTTGATGGCGTTGATCGGCTCGTTCCTCGGAACCAAGCTCACGGTCTTAACCATTTTCGCCGCGTCGCTGTCCGGTTCGCTCTTCGGACTGAGCACGGTTCTCGCGGTCTGGATGAAGCGCACTCGCCGCAACCGGGCGCGCAGCGCTTCTTCGCGAGCCTCTTCGCCCATTTCTCCAAAACATGCCCGGCGCCGCGCCTGGCAATCCGCCCGCCTCGCCCTCCGCTACTACGAGATGCCGTTTGGCGTGTTCCTCGGCAGCATGGCGCTTTTGGCCTTCCTGTTTGGCAACCGCCTCCTGCACTGGTATTGGAGGGGCCTGTGAGCCCGCTCGTCAATCCCACGGTGTTGCGGATGGCGGTTCTCTTGTTTGCCGCCCTCGCAGCTTTCGGACTCGGCCTATTCCTGATTCGGCGCCTGCGCAAGAATCTCGTCGTCGAGCCCGAATCGATGAACTACGCTCCGTTAGCGGCCGAGGGCTTGCCCGTGCATGCCTATCACGCCGTCATTCAGCAACTGAAACAACAAAAGCACGAACTCGCGACCCAGCAACTCTCGGACCGCAGAAAAGCCAAGGCCTCCGACTCGCTCAGCTCCACCGTACTCTCGAACCTTTCCTGCGGCGTCCTGTTTCTCAACACTGCCGGCCTGGTGCGGCAAGCGAACTCGGCCGCGCGCAAACTGCTGGGATTCGCCTCGCCCGTCGGATTGCATGTCGCCGATCTGTTCCACAGAGCAAGCCTGCGGCTGGAAAACCCTGGTTCAGGTTCGGAATCAAGCGTCGAGCAGGCGCTTGCGCCCGCTCTGGCGGGAAAGTCGGCGGTTCGAGGACTGGTGGTGAATCACTTCACTCGGGATGGAGAGAGTCACGTCTTCGAAGTGACGGCTTCTCCCGTACTCGCCGAAGACGCGAGTTTCATGGGGACGACGCTTCTGCTGACCGACAAGACTGACATTGAGCGGATCCGGCACGATCAAAAGCTGCATCAGGAGATCTCCTCCGAACTCGCACTCGGACTGCGCAATTCTCTGACTGCGATCGCGGGATACGCGCAGCAACTGGCCTGCAACCCGGGCCCGGAACTGACGCGCCAGTTGGCCGGCGGCATCGCCCAAGAAGCGGCGCAGTTGGACCGGACGATTGTAAGTTTCCTCGGAGGCGCCCGGGCGGCGACTACAAGTTCTTGAAAGTCAGTTGCCAGTAGCCAGTTGCTAGTCTCGGCGTCTTTGGGTACTGAGTTACTGGCAACTGGCAACTGGCTACTGGCAACTGATTAGCGAAAGGATGATCACATGAAGCACATGAAACCCATGGTAATCGCTACCCTGCTCCTGTTGGGGATCAGCGGAGCAGCCGCTCAGTCTCTCGGGGATTACGCGCGGGCGGTTCGCAAGGACAAGGCCGAGCCCAGCTCGACCAGCCGCCACTACGATAACGACAACCTTCCTACCAGCCAACCGCTGAGCGTGGTCGGACCGCCGCCGGCCGCCGATGCCAACGCTGCGCCAGAGGCGGGGGACGCGAAACCGAAGTCCTCGGAAGAAGCAGCGGCCGCCAATCCCGCCGACGCCGAACGCCAGAAGGCGGCCGAGGACTGGAAGTCTAAAATCGACGAGCAGCAGAAAAAGCTCGACTCCCTGAACCACGACCTCGACCTGGCACAGCGCGAATATCGCCTGCGCGTGGCCACCCAGTACGACAGTGAGGGCAACCGTATCCAAAACGCGGGCCAGTGGGGCAAGGAAGATGCACAGTACAGAACCGACTCCGAAGCCAAGCAGAAAGCGATCGAAGCCGCCCAGCAGGAACTCAACGACGTGCAGGATCAGGCGCACAAGGCCGGGATCGTGGAGAAAGACAAAGACAGCAACAAAGATGCCGACAACAGCCAAGACAGCGACAAAGACAACAAGAAATAGGGAAAGAGTGAGAAAGACTCTCTTTCAGCAGTTCCCCATCCGCTGGCGAATCTGCCGCGCGTGATGACGCCCGTGGACCCAGTGGAACTTGCGCCACTCGCCGGCCGTCAAAGGCCCCAGAAACGGGTGGTCCATGATCTTCGTCCGGGCGCCAAACCGGCGCTCGCAATCGTCCAGGCCCGAGCCCATCCTCTGCAGCTCAGACACGATGGCGCGCTGCACCTCTTCCAGCGCCATTCCCCGCGGCATAACGCGTTCCGGAGCCTTGCGGCCTTCAGGCAGATACCCGAGATTCACCACCAGGAGCGTGGCCATGCGCTGCTTCCAGGTAGCCCGAGTAGCCAACGGAGCACCCTGTTTCAGGCATTTGTCGATTCCGCGGTTGGTGTTCTGGTAAGTGAGGAACAGGTGCTCCAGAATCTGAGCGCCATTCCACTTTCCGGCAGGAGCCTGCGCCAAGGCGCTGGGGCTGGCACTCCCGATTGCATCTTCGAGTTCCTGCCGCAAACGTTCGAGAGAGGAAACCATGGCGCTGGTTCGGTACAATGATTCTCAAACAAATAGCCCGATTCGGGAAATCGCAAATGAAAAAACTATTAGTAGCAATTTTAGCAGCGGGATTTGGATTCATGTCCGGCTGCTCTTCGGAGCCGAAGAAACCGACCACCCCGGAGGCCTCCCAACCGAAAGCTCAAGAGACCACCACCGGAAGCAGCGCGTTCTTCAAATGCTACGTCTCCGCCCGCGGCTGGGCCGGGGACGTTCAGCCCTACCGCGTGGAGTCCCACGCTAGCGCCGATTCCAAAGGCCGGGAAGGCAAATCGGAAGAGTGGGAGGTTGGATTCGCCTCGCCGTCGCTGCACTCCGTTAAGCCCTATACCTGGAGCAACGGCGATATCTCGCACGGTGTCGACGACACCTACAGTCCGTCGAATTCCACCACCCAGGTTTTCGACGTCCAAGCCCTCAAGGTCGATACCGACAAGGCCTTCGCCGTCGCCCAGGAGCACGGCGGCGACAAACTGCTGGAGAAGGAGCCCGACACACCGGTTCTTTACGTGCTGGACTGGAACCGGCCAAGCAACCGAGTTTTGTGGCACGTGATCTACGGAACCAGTAGCGAAACCGCCAAGCTGCGGGTCACCGTGAACGCAACCACCGGGGAGTTCGTGCGGGTGGAGAAGTAGGAAAGACGAACGTAGGGACAGCCGCCCTCGGCTGTCCAGGCGAGCGCAGCTCGCCAGGGTTTTCATCCGTCCATCAAGAGCGGGGCGTCCATTAAGAGCGGGGCTTCGCCCCGCCGGAACAGCCGGGGGCTGCTGTCCCTACGCAAATCTCACCGCGCTTTCGCCAGTCGCTCCAGCGAAGCGTGCGCATCCTTGGCCAACGGGCCTTCCGGCAGAATCTTCAGGTACTGTTCGTAGTACTTCCTGGCTTCGGCTTTATCTCCCATTTTTTCCTGGCACACGGCGAGACGGAAGTTGGCTGCGGCATCGTTGTCTTTGTAATAAAGAGCTTCCTTGTAGCGATCGAGCGCGGCTTTGTAATTCTTGCGCTTGAAATAATAGTCGCCGACCTCAATGTCTTTCAGTGCCTTCATCGGGTTCCAGGGATGGAACTCCTGGACGCCGGAGGTCTCAATGTTCTCAGGGATGTCGAGGTCCGCGACCGCAGCCTTGCTGCCCGGATGGTTCTTGGCGTCTTCCTTGGGCGGGCTGGTATCGACCCTTGTGTCGTGGCTGGAACTCTCCTCATCGGCATTCGTGGCTTGGCGACTCTGCGAGGCAGTTTTGTCCGAGGCAGTCTTGTTCGAAGCTGCCTTATTTGGCGATTCTTGCGCCAGCGAAAGAGCCGTCAGCAGCGCCAACAAGACAATCAGGAATCGGATACGCACATTTTGATTGTATCGCTTCTGCGGTGGAGAGACGGGCGCCCTCGCCCGTCCGCTCAACCGCAAAAAAATCAGGCCGCCCAAGGTTGGGACGGCCTGGTTTGGCAAAATCCTCCGGGGAGGAGGGGAAAACTTAGTTCGACGGTGGAGTCGCGCTCGCCGTCGGTGCCGGGTTGCTGGCCGGTGTCGTTCCCGCCCCGGTATTGGTCATCAGGCGGATATCCACACGGCGGTTCTTGGCGCGACCGTCGGAGGTCTTATTCGACTCGACCGGCTTATCCTTGCCCAGGCCGATCTGATAAATCTTGTAGGCCGGAACGCTCTTCTCCGCAGCCAGATACTGAATCACAGCCTTGGCGCGGCGCTGGCTCAGATCGTAGTTGTACTCCGAGCCGCCCACCGAGTCGGCCCCGCCCTCGACCGTGATGATGTATCCCTTGGTACCGGCCACGCTGGCGGCAAGCTGATCGATGGCTTCCTTTGCGTCCTTCGTCAGATTGTCCTTGTTGAATCCGAAATGCACCGCCGTCTCCACCACCGGGCGATAGTTGTCGAGGTTGACGACCGTGTTGGTCAGAACATCGACGCGCTGGGTAGCGCCGTTCGCGGACAGTTGCGCCTTATCGGCTTCGCTTCCCGCAGCCAGAGCTTTCTGGTCTACCTCTGCGGCCTTGGCCTGCACCGCCTGGATTCCAGATTGGGCGCGCTGATCGACGTCCTTAATATCTTTCGAATTCTTCGCATTCAGGTCGTCGAGTTCATTGGTCTTATTGATGAGCGGCGTGGTCTGCTGCCGCACGTAATTCTTGGTTGTACATCCGAGGGATGCGGCGATTGCCGCCGCCAGCATTAGGGTCAACGATAAGCGATTCATAAGGTTTGAGGGGCTCCTTGCCCAAATATTGCGTCGTTCTGAAATCTCTTTCGGCTCTTCACGAAAGTTTGTCAAACTGGACCCGCTCCCTAAGTAGTGCACGGGGGATGCCATTTCGCATTCTCAAAATAAGCGGATAAGTCATTTTATACCAACACCTTGGATGCAGCCTGCGAAAAACGCACGGACCCCGGACCTAGGCAATCGCTTTACAATCGTAGAAATTTTATACGGTTTGTCTTCCGGCGCGCTGGTGGAAAGTGGAGCGCCGGGCGTCCCCGCACGGCTGGACGCCCTCACATCACCGGCGGCACCGTGATCCCCATGGCCGCCAGAACGCGAGTCAGCTCGCGACGAACCACGGCCGCGGTTGCCAGCAGGAATTTCTTCCGGCCCTCATCGGCTTCGGTCAGGATCGGGTAGCGGTGATAGAAGGTGTTGAACAGCTGCGCCAGTTGGAAGGCATGCTTGGCGAGATAAGCAGGTTCGGTAGCCGCGATGCATTGGCTAACGATATAAGAGGTCTTCGCCGCCGCCAGCCAAAGTTCCCAGATGTCGTTGCCCGATTCCTCCGCAAGGAAGCGAGAGAAATCCTCGGTAGAGACGCGGCTTGCCGCGTCTCTACAGAAACTCTCTGGATCCAATCCACCCTTGCGGAAAATGTTGGAAGCGCGCACCACGGCATACTGCGCATAGGGGCCCGTGTCGCCCTCNNCACTTCCTTGCCCGCCGCGCCGATGAGCGCATCCAGCAAATCGTCCGCCTTCACGCCGAAGCCCTTGCGGCCGGAAACCTCGATCCACGACCTCCCTTGATCTTCTTCGCTCAGCGTGTAGCCGAGTTCGGCGGCGCAGCGCGGCGTGAGCGCGACCATCTCGTAGGAGAAATGCGTGTAGCGATCGGCGGCTTCGCCGTGTCCGAGCCCGCGCAGAGCTTCGATCACCGTGTTCTGCGCCTCCGACTGGCGCGCGTCGATCACGTTGTAAATTTCGGCGACATCGCCGAAGTGGGGATGGTCTGGCTCGCCGTCAGTGGTTGAGANNCGATGTCTTTGCCGACGTAACCGACCGTTCCGTTGGAACGGACAATTACTTTCTGGTCTTCCTCTGTGATCTTTTCCCCCGTGTCCTCTGTGTACCCCGTGGTTAAGGGTTTCGCCACAGTACCCGCGCGCCGCATGATCCAACAGCCTTTATTCTTGCCATCGGTTTCATAGGTAAGAACCCCGGATTCCTTCAGCTTAGTGAACGCCGCATCCCAGAAATGAAGATGCAGGATTTCGCTCTCGCGGGGCAGGAAGTCGTACTCAATGTCGAGCCGGTCCATCGTCTCCAGATGGCGCTTAAGCACGGCCACAGAGATCAAGTCCGCAATTGCCGCCGTCTCATTGTTCCCTTCCTCAATCGAGTGCAGCGTCGCGGAGCGCGCCTGCAGGTGAGACTTGTCCTCTTCATACCAATACGAGACGCGGGCATAAAGATCCCAGCATAGATAATCGAACCGGGGCCCGGCGGCGAGCGCTTCGATTTCGGCGCGCGACTTCTTCTCGATATGCAGGAATCCAACCACCACGTCGGCGACCTGCGCTCCCGTATTGTCGATGTAGTTCTGGACGTCCACTTCCCTGCCCGCAAACCGCAGCAGGCGGACGAAGGTATCGCCGAGAATGGCGTTACGCAGGTGCCCGATGTGTGCTGCCTTGTTGGGGTTGATGCTCGAATGCTCGACCAGCACTTTGCCCGGCGGAATGTCCGCCGCCGGAGACTGATTCGCGAGAGAACGATCGGCAGCGAGTTCTGCCGCCAACTCGGCGCGGTTCACGCGCACATTGATGTATCCCCCGCCCGCCACCTCAAATTTCTCAAAGCCGGGAATCGCACCCACCCCGGCAACGATCTCTTCCGCAATCTTGCGCGGAGCCTGGCGCAGTCTTCGTGCGAGCTCGAAGGCAATCGGCAGCGCGTACTCGCCAAATTCGATTTTCGGCGGCTGCTCGACGACGATGTTCGCGGTTTCCAGGGCGTAACTAAGGCGCAGAAACTCGCGCAGATGCTCGACCAGCCGGCGTTCCAGATATCGATACAAGAGTTCCCTCTAACTGATTGAAGAAACAGTGATTCTAACAAACTCGCGGCGAGCGGCGGGTTTGACGGAGGGAAAAGCCTTCCCTATGATGAAAGTTTCACGCGGCATCGACAAAAACCCTTAACCACAGAGGACACAGAGACACGGGGGCCGTCCTTTTAGATTTCCTCTGTGAACCTCGGAGCCTGCCTTGAGCGAAGCCGAAGGGTCCCCTGTGGTTCAAGCTTTTGACTTTATGCGCATAGCCTACCTCGAATGTTTTTCCGGCATCAGCGGCGACATGTTTCTGGGCGCGCTGGTGAATGCCGGAGTGTCTCCCAAACTTCTGGAAGACACGGTCGAGGCGCTCGAGATCGGCGCGCGGCTTGAGATTTCGCGAGTGGCGCGAGGCGGAATTTCAGCAACCAAAGTCGATGTGTACGCCAATGGCGAGAAAGACTTGCCGCGGGAAGTTTTCTGGGAACAGCACACCGATCATGCTCACGATCACGACAGTAGTCATGAGCATTCCCATGCAGCCTCGCACAAGCACCCTCGGCACGACCACGTACACGGTCGCGGCCTGACGGAAATTCGCGCGATCATCGAAAAGGCCGCGATCAACGCCACGGCGAAGGCAACCGCGATCCGCATCTTCGAGGCGCTGGGCGAGGCCGAAGCCGAGATTCACAATACGTCCATCGAGCGAGTTCATTTTCACGAAGTCGGCGCCGTCGATGCCATGGTGGATATAGTCTGCGCGGCCGTCGGAGCCGAATCTCTGGCCGTCGAAGAATGGGTATGCTCGCCGCTGAACGTAGGCGGAGGAACCGTCCAGTGCGCGCACGGAACGCTTCCCGTACCGGCGCCTGCAACGCTGAAGTTGCTTCGGGATGCGCCGGTATATTCCTCGGGACCACAGGTTGAACTGGTGACGCCGACCGGCGCGGCCATTGTAAAGACGCTGAGCAACCGGTTTGCGTCGTTTCCCGCCATGAAGATCGAGAAGGCGGGATACGGCGCTGGAACGCGAGAGTTCCCCGAGCATCCAAACCTGCTGCGGCTGACGATTGGCGAAGCTGCAACAACAGAAGGCGCGAGTCTATCGGCGAATCTATCGGCGAGCATCGGGAGCGACAAGATCGCGGTGCTCGAGGCGAATCTCGACGATCTGAGCCCGCAAGTACTGGCCTACGCCATGGAGCGCTTGCTCGCCGAGGGAGCGCTCGATGTATTCAGCGTCCCCGTGCAGATGAAGAAGGGCCGCCCCGGCGCGTTGCTTACGGTGCTGGCGAAATTGGAAGACGCAAATCGCCTGACCAGGACGATCTTTGCCGAGACCACAACTCTGGGCGTGCGCCGCCGCGAAGAACAGCGGCAAACCCTCTCACGACGCTGGGAGACCGTAGACACGACGTGGGGTCCGGTGCGCATCAAGATCGCCAATATGAATGGCAGCGTTTCCAACTATGCGCCCGAATACGAAGACTGCCGCACGCTAGCGGAAGCCCAGCATGTGCCCCTCCGCACCGTGATGCAGGAAGCGATTCAGCAGTATCTTCGAAGCGAGCGAAAAGCTTGAGCCGCAGGGGACACAGAAGATCACAGACGAAGAAAGGTTTACCCTGTGTTCCTCTGTGTACCCTGTGGTAAAGACTTATGCCGGCGAAACAAACGGAATTCGAATGACCAAGAAGTTCTACATCACGACCCCGATCTACTACGTCAATGCGCGTCCGCACATTGGACACGCCTACACCACCATCGCCTGCGACACGATCGCGCGCCGCCACCGCATGTTGGGGGATGACACTTGGTTCCTGACCGGCACCGATGAACACGGTCAAAAGATCGAGCGCGCCGCCCAGGCCGCGGGCAAGACGCCGCAACAGTTCACCGACGAAGTTTCCGCCGAATTCCGTGCGCTCTGGCAGCGCATGGGCTTGACCCACGACGATTTCATCCGCACCACCTCCGCGCGCCACCAAAAGGGCGTGCAGGCGTTGTGGCGCAAGATTCGCGATAACGGCTATATCTACAAGGGAACTTACACCGGCCAATACTGCGTTTCCGATGAACTCTACGTCGATGCGGAGCCGGGCGCTCCCTGCCCCGATTGCGGCCGCCCCACGGAAACCGTCCACGAAGAAAACTATTACTTCAAACTCTCGGCGTTCCAGGACCAGCTCATCCGCCTCTACACCGAGCAGCCCGATTTCATCCGCCCGGAGACGCGGCGCAACGAAGTGCTCTCGTTCGTGCGCGGCGGCCTGCGCGATCTTTCCATCAGCCGCTCGACGTTCTCCTGGGGTATCCCCGTACCGGACGATCCCAAGCACGTGGTCTACGTCTGGCTCGACGCGCTGGCGAACTACATCACCGCGCTCGGCTACGGCTCCAGCGACCCGAGCAAGTTCGACAAGTACTGGCCCGCCGACGTGCACATGATCGGCAAAGAAATTGTGCGCTTCCATTGCGTCTACTGGCCGGCCTTCCTGCTCGCCGCCGGATTGCCGTTGCCCAAGGGCATCACGGCCCACGGCTGGCTGCTGTTTGAAGAAAACAAAATGTCGAAGTCGCGCGGCAATATCGTGCGCGCCGAAACCATCGTGGATGTCCTCGGCACCGACGCTCTGCGCTATTTCCTGCTGCGCGAAGTCGTCTTCGGACAGGACGGCACTTTCAGCTACGACGCCCTGATCGGCCGCTACAATTCCGACCTCGCCAACGGACTCGGCAACCTCGCCAGCCGCACCCTGACCATGATCACGCGCTATTTCAAGGGAGAAGTACCCTACCCTTCGAAGGCAGCGCACACCCCGTCGGATGCAGCAATTGCGGATGCGGCAAGAAAAACGATCGCCGACTACGGCAAGCTGTTCGACCAATACCAGTTCTCGCGAGCCCTCGAAGCCGCCTGGGGACTGGTCAGTGCAGTGGACAAATACATTGTCGAAAACGAACCTTGGTCTCTGGGCGACAAACAGGACGAAGAGAGCCGCTCGCGCCTGGCGACCGTGCTCTATACCAGCACCGAAGCTTTGCGGATCGTGACCGCGCTGGCGCATCCCGTGATGCCCGACTCGACCGCGAAGATCTGGACGCAACTGGGCCTCGGAGACATCAGGAAATTCGACCTGACCAAATTGCAATGGGGACAACTGCACCTAGGCACAAAATTGGGAGAGGTGCAGGCAGTCTTTCCGCGGGCAGACAAATCAACAGTCGAGAGGATGCAGAAGATGGAAGAACCGAGTGCAGGTACGAGTACAACTGCAAGTGTGGGGACGGGCGACTCGCCCGTCCAGCCGAGCGAAGTTCGGCCGCCCGCCGCAGCCGCTAAGGTGGAAGTAGCCAAGCCCGCAGCCGCAATCCCGGACGGCAAGATCAGCATCGACGACTTCGCGAAAGTGGAACTGCGCGTAGCCCAGGTGAAGACCGCCGAGCGCGTAAAGGGCGCCGATCGATTGCTGCGTCTCGAAGTCGATCTCGGGACCGAAGTGCGACAGCTAGTAGCCGGCATTGCCGAGGCCTATGCGCCGGAAACCCTGATCGGGCGCAAAGTCGTAATCGTGGCGAACCTCGCCCCCCGCAAGCTCCGCGGTCTGGAATCGAACGGCATGATCGTCGCGGCCTCGCCCGAGGGCGGCAAGCCCGTGCTGGCCAGCTTTCTGGAGGATGTGCCCATAGGAACGAGACTGAAGTAGCTTGTCGGGCCCGTTTTGGACAGGCCAGAGGGCCCGTCACCACGCGATCTCGCGAACGACTAACGACCAGCGACTAACGACCGATGTTCATCGACTCCCACGCCCATCTCGAAGGCAAGCGCTACGACGTCGATCGTGCCGAGGTGCTGGCGCGCGCGAAACAGAACGGCGTCGAAGCTTATCTCGCGATTGGAATTGGCGAGGGTCCAGAGACCGCCAACTGCGGCATTCGGTTGGCGGACAAATACGACGGGAAGCCGGAATATCCGCGCATCTGGGCAAGCGTGGGAATCCATCCTCATGAAGCACGCCTTGCGAACCAAGCCGCCGACATCCAAATGCTGCAATGGGCGCGGCATCCCAGGGTGATTGCTTGGGGAGAAATCGGCCTCGACTATTTTTACGACCACTCGCCCCGCGACGGGCAAAAAGCGGTCTTCCTGCGCCAGATGGACTTGGCCAATACGGCGGAGTTGCCCATCATCATTCATTGCCGCCCCTCCGACAATAGCGAGAACGCATGGGACGACTGCCTGACGATGATCACGGCGCATTGGAGTTCCAGCGGCCTCGGCGGCATTCTGCACTGCTTTACCGGAAGCGTCGACCACGCGCGCCGCGCGCTCGACCTGGGCTTCATGATTTCTTTTGCCGGCAATATCACGTTCCCCAAGGCGCAGTCGATTCGCGACGCGGCGCAAATGGTTCCGCTCGACCGCATGTTGATCGAAACCGACGCGCCCTACCTGGCGCCGATTCCCCATCGCGGCCAGCGCAACGAACCCGCCTTTGTCAAAGAGGTCGCCCGCCAAATCGGCGAACTGCGCGGCCTGTCAGCTGAAGAAATCGGCGCCCAGACCACGCGCAATTTCTACAAGTTCTTTGGACTCACTCCGGAAACTGCAAACCCGGAAGCACCCGCATAGTGCAGGCAAAGAAAGGACCCGCGTTCCGTGTGGTGAAAACCTGACTCCGCTCTGGCTCCTCGCGATCAATCACCGTAGTAACGTCTGGAATCCCGCTTGGGCGAAATGCCGGTCGTGAGTGAGCGCAGCCGTAAGTCGCTTCTCTTCCATGATCAGGAAACTGGCACAGTCGGTAAGACTCCAACTCTTGTCGGTCATGTCGCGATATCGCTTCAGCGCCTTCTCGAAGAGCTGGCTTGTCTGCGGGACAATAACGATCTCGGACGTGTCCCGAAGCGATCCAACCGCCCTTGCTGCCGCTTGGCGCAGACGCAGCCCGCGATCGCTGAAGCCATTTAGAAACTCAGTGAGGACCATTTCGCTGGTGACGATCTGGTGAGGGCTGTAACTCCGCGAAGTCGCGGAGGCCTTGCCGGGGAGATCGTCGCGAGGGTTTAGAAGCGCGATCCCATAGCCCGTGTCGGCAAACACGCGCTCCATTAGGAAGTTTTCCGGCTCCCGTCAAGGTGGTAGTCGACGTTCTTCGAAAGGTCAGCGGGTACGCTTTCCCAATCGGCATCCGGCACATCCCTCGCGATGCTCTCGAACGCGGCCACAAAATTGCCCGCGCCGTTCGAAGATAAACGTTGCGCCTCGTTCTCACGTTCCTGGAGCAAATCCAGACCCTCGCGAACCACGTCGTCCGCCGAGCGGTAGCGTCCGCTGCCGACCCTTTCGGCGATCAGGCGCTCAACGTCCGGGCTTAAGGAGATCTTCACGGCCGCACCCAAGAATAGCTTACCGGATGTGCGTCCAATTCTGGCCCACTTTTCCGCCAACAGCCTTCGCAGATAATGCCTCTTCTGTTACCCTCAGGAGTACACAATTGGGGCGAGCAATCCGTGTAAAGGGTTTCAGATCTTAGGCGTCAGTTCTCAGGTGTCAGGTCTCAGGAAGGCAGGTTCCCGCCCTGCCTAACACCTAAGACCTGACACCTGAGACCTGAGCTGGTGACATTCCATGCCCGATAACAGTTTCGATATCGTCAGCAAAATCGACTTGGCGGAAGTGTCCAACGCCATTCAGCAGGCGATGAAAGAAGTCAGCACCCGCTTCGATCTGAAGGACTCGAAGTCGCTGATCGCGATGGAAGGCGCCGACGCGATCCTGCTGCACTCCGCCGATGAATTCAAAATGAAAGCGGTCAACGACGTCTTCCAGCAAAAGCTGGTCAAACGCGGCGTGCCCCTGAAAGGCTTGACCTACGGCCCGCTGGAGCCGTCCGCCGGCAGTACGGTGAAACAGAAAATCTCGCTCCAGCAGGGCATCCCCATCGAAAAGGCGCGGGAGATCGTGAAGCTGATCAAGAATTCGAAGCAAAAAGCGCAGGCGTCCATCCAGGCCGATGTCGTGCGGATCAGCAGCAAGGATCGCGATACCCTGCAGCAAATCATCGCCCTGGTCAAGCAGCAGGATTTTGGCATCGACTTGCAGTTTACGAATTACCGCACGAACTGAAAATCCACCACGGAGGCACGGAGACACGGAGGAAACAAACTCAATCTTAGTTCTTCTCCATGACTCCGTGTCTCCGTGGTGAAATGAGATTAGTCATCACTTGAGCACCACTACGTCCATCAACGGGAAAGAAATCTTCGATCTTCTGCGCGACGATATTGCCGCCATCGAAGAACAATTCGGACACGACACGGTCTCGAACGTCGCCGCGATTACCGAGATTGGCGAGTATCTGCGCGCGGGCGGGGGCAAGCGAATCCGTCCGGCCCTGTTGCTGCTCTCGGCCAAACTCCTCGGCTACAAGGGCACGGGAGCGGTCAAGCTGGCCACCGTCGTCGAGATCATTCACACCGCCACCCTCGTCCACGACGACATCATCGACGAGGCCCAACTCCGCCGCGGCCGTCCCGCCGCCAACACCCAGTGGGGCAACTCCATGTGCGTGCTGGCCGGCGATTGGCTCTATATGCAGGCCTTCAAGATCGCCGTGCAGGAGCGCAATTTCCGCACCCTCGATGTGCTCATCGAACTCACGCAGCAGATGGTCGAAGGCGAACTGCTGCAGATGGAGAAGCTCGGCAAGCTGATCTCTCTGCAAGAGCATCTCGACCTGATCTATCGCAAGACGGCGTGCCTGTTCTCGGTGTGCATGCGCGTCGGCGGCATTCTGGGTGGCGCCACCGAGCAACAGGAAGAACGCCTCGGCCAATACGGACGCAATCTCGGCTTAGCCTTCCAGATCGTGGACGATGTGCTCGACCTCACCGCTTCCGAGAGCGTGCTCGGGAAGCCCGTGGCCAGCGACCTGCGGGAAGGCAAAGCCACCATGGCCGTCATTCACGCGCTGGAGCGCTGCACCGCCGCCGAACGCCACCAAATCAAAACCATCCTGCACGACCGCGCCTTCAATGGCGTCACGCACGCCGACATCCTGACCATCCTGAACCGTTACGGTTCTCTCGAATACGCCTCCCAAGAGGCCGCCCGCTACGCCGAGTCGGCGCGCAACGCCATCTGCTCGTTCCCGGACTCGGAGATCAAACGAGCGCTTTTGTGGGCGCCGGAATTTGTCGTGGCGAGAGAGAAATAACGCTCAGAAGGCTGCGAAAAAAGTCGTCCTTGGGCGATTGACCTTGCCCTCAGCGGCTAAAGCCGCATTCAAAGCGATGCCCTTATCGCAGCGGTAAACCGCTGCGCCACCCAAAATCATCTCACCCCCGTCACAATCTCCTACCTCACGCATCACATCAAGGACGCCCGCCTGGAGCTTACAATATTTCTGCCGAGGGTCTGCCATGTCGACTGCCTGGACATCCCGATACGCGCTGCGTACCAAGGGCGTTACCAGTTCTCAAATCCGCGAGTTGTTGAAGCTCACCCAAAGACCGGGAGTGATCTCCTTTGCCGGCGGCCTGCCCGCCCCCGATGTTTTCCCCGTCGAACGCTTTAAGCAAGCCTGCCACAAAGTGCTGACCGAGCAGGCTGCTTCCGCCCTGCAGTACGGAGCCACCGAGGGTTACGAACCCCTGCGCGAACTGATTGCAACGAACATGTCGCGCTACGGGATCAAGGCCAAGGTGGAAAACGTCCTGATCACTTCCGGCTCGCAGCAGGCGCTCGACCTGATCGGCAAGCTCTTCATCAACGCCGGCGATCGCGTGCTGGTCGAAGCCCCCACCTATCTCGGCGCGCTGCAGGCTTTCAATATCTATGGCGCGGAATATGAGTCCGTACCCATCGACGAAAACGGCCTGCGCACCGACCTTATGGAAGAGCCTCTGCGCTCCGGCCCCAAATTCATGTACGTGCTGCCCAACTTCCAGAACCCCGCCGGAACCACCTTGTCCGAGGTCCGCCGCCACGAATTGGTGCTGCTCGCGGACCGCTTCGGCATTCCGATCGTCGAAGACGACCCCTACGGCCAGTTGCGCTACGAAGGGGAGCACCTGCCACCGCTCGTTGTGCTCGATCGCGAGAACCTGCGCCGCGACAACGGCTATTCCATCGGCAACGTCATTTACCTCAGTACGTTCTCNNCTGAAGCAGGGTACCGACCTGCACACTTCGACCTTTACTCAGTTCGTGGCCTACGAAGTCGCACGCGATGGATTTCTCGACCAACACGTCAAGTTGATTCGCAAGATCTATCGCGAACGCCGCGACGTGATGCTTCAGGCTTTGCAGGAATTCTTCCCGCCCGCAGTAACTTGGACTCATCCTCACGGCGGACTGTTCCTGTGGGTGACTCTGCCCGAAGGACTCGACATCAAGGCGATTCTCAAGTCCGCGCTGGAGCAGAATGTGGCATTCGTGCCGGGCGATTCGTTCTACGCCAACGACGGTCCTAACCACGATGGCGGCGAAGGCTCCCGCCACATGCGCTTGAATTTTTCCAACGCCGCTCCGGAGCAAATACGAGAGGGCATCCGCCGCCTGGCCGCGGCCGTGAAGAGCCACTTGACTAGCACAACGCTACGGTCGGAGCTGCCGATCGAAGTGTAGAGAGCAGGCTGCTGAGGTTGCGGCAGCAGGCTCGCGGGCGGCACTTTGACTGGCTCATGGCAGGCTCTAGGGACGCGCCCGNNGAGTTACAGCCTAAAACGATCAAAATCTCTGGTTTTAAAGCAGTTATACGTAAAATATTCCGGAATAAGGGCTTAGCCGTGGTCTCTCGCTCTTTTCCCAGCCGTGTTCGCGCCAATAAGAAAGGGTGCGGCAGTGATCCGCACCCTTTTTCATTCTATCTTTTGATTATATCAATTTGCCGGACTACTTCGGACACGTTTTCTGACTTTATTTTCCCCGTGAATTCATTGTCTTAGGCGGAAAATCGCCGAGACGGGGGCTTGACAGTATTTTCGCTGGATTGAGTCCGTTTGGTCACGTCCTTCCGTAATATCCCGCATCCCCGGGCATGGGAACATAATAGAGGGAGCATGAGTCCATTCCTGCAAGCCGCGCCGAAACGGCGACCGCCACGCGTGCAGTTTACGCAGGCGCCGCCGGCCGTCCTTCGCTTCCAGACCGGCCGCAGCGTTCGCGGCAAGTTGCAGGTCGTTTCCATCACCGGCGGACTGCTGAACCTGTCCAGCCCGCTGGATCAGGGCTCGCGCATCAAGTTGATGTTCCTGACCGACGCGGGAGCGGTGCTGGGCACGGCCGAAATGCTGCCTTCTCTCTCCAGCACGCAGCAGCCCTTCCGTTTCGTTGAGATCGATCAAGGCGACGAGAGCAAACTCCGAAATGTGATTCAATCCTTTGCCGATCGGAGCCATCGCGATCAAGGATCGATCGTCAGGGACCGGGCCTGGTGACGCAGGCGGGTTGGTGGGACACTTCTTCTACATACCAGAACGGGCGCTCCATTTCTCGTGTTCTTTGCGCGAAGTGGGGCCTTGCGCTGCGATGGACTCGGTTGCTTTCATCCCTTCCGCACGGTGTCCGTCGCCACCGCGGAGCAGCGAGACCGGCTCGCAGGAACCAACCATCCGACGCCGCCTCCCTTGCTCCCCACTTCTCGAAACCCACGAGAAGCGGGGCATCCCTTAGGTCTGGTAAGAGTGAATGAGTGGGAAGTGCTGAAGATGAAGATCCGACCTCCGGACGCATAGAGCGGAGTTGGACGGTGTCGGCGGTTCGGGAGGCCACTTCTCGAAAAGCGAGAAGTGGCGCACCCCCAGTTATTTCGAGGCAAGATTCAACGACAAACCGCGTTATATTTCAACGTAATGTGGCCCACCGGCCGTTTGTGCTCGCCTTCCGCCAAAAGTCCACGACGGAACCCCAGACTCTGTGGTGCCGGATCTGCTTTCTGACCTATCGATACAACAAGTTGCGCGTCGATACAGAGGGCCACCTGAATGCAACAGTTGGGTGGAGTGAGCATCCTTCTCCTCTTTCAGGTTCCCTGAAACTAAGTCAGCCCGTCTGAAGTTCTCTCCTCTTAGCGACAATAACCTTAGGAGGTTGATATGTTTGCACGCAATGTCTCGTTTCATCTGAAATCGAACATGCTTTCCGACTATACCCGGACCCTTGAGAACGAAATTCTTCCTTTACTTCGCAAGCAGAAGGGTTTCAAGGAAGAAATCACATTGTCAAATCCTGGCAGCCTGGATGCGATTGCGATCAGTCTGTGGGAGGACAAAGCCTATGCAGAAGCTTACAACACGAATACCTACCCAGAAGTGTTGAGAACATTTGCAAGAATGATCGATGGAACACCCAAGGTTCAGACGTTTGAAGCCGTCACCTCGACCTTCCATAACGTCGCTGTGGCAGCGTAAGGGGTATCGTCCGACGAACGGCGGCGGCTTCCTTGAAAGGGGGCCGCCTCTTTTTAGTAGGGCGCAGTGATGCTCACCAAATATGGAAAATGATGAAGGGGTAGCCGCCTCGACTGCCCCCTTCCCAGTTCTCCCCAATACCCGCCCTACTCCAGCACGAAAATATTCTTCCCCGCGCACATCTCCTTCAGCACCTTCGGCCACACCGTAACGCTAACTTCCCCGAGATGCGCTTTGCGGAGCAACTGCATCAACGTCCGCGACTGCCCGATGCCACCGCCGATCGACAGAGGAATTTTGTCGTTCAGAATCGCCTGGTGATACGGCAGTTTCATGAAATCCAACTGCTTGGAAATCGTCAGCTGCTGTTTCAGCGTTTCGGCCGTAACCCGGATTCCCATCGACGTCAGCTCATGCCGCCGCTTGGTCACTGAGTTCCATACCAGGATGTCGCCATTCAGGCCATGGGTTTCTTTGCCGGTCTGACCGTGAGTGTTGGTCACCCAGTCGTCGTAATCGGCGGCGCGCATTTCGTGCGGATAGCCGTCCTTCAACGGCCAGCCAATGCCAACAATGAACACGGCAGGATACTTCTGCAGCACCGCGGTCTCGCGCTGCTTGCGCGGCAGGTCGGGATACATCTCGAGAATTTCCTCGGCGTGCAAGAAGGTCAACTTCTGCGGAAGATTCGGATAACGAGCGTCTTCCAATTGCGGAAACAGCGATTGCGCAAACTTCTCCGCCCCAACAATCACCTTCCAAATCTTGCCGACAATCGCCTTCAGGAAATCCAGATTGCGCTGCTCGGCGGTGATAACGCGCTCCCAGTCCCACTGATCGACGTAGGCGGAATGGTCGTGATCCAGAAAATAGTCCTTGCGAACGGCGCGCATGTCGGTACAGATGCCCGTGCCGACTTTGCAATCGAATTGCTTGAGCGCCGCGCGTTTCCACTTGGTGGCCGCCTGCACCACCTGCGCGTCGATGGGATGGAGGTTGCGATCGTTCGAAATATGGAACTGCACCGGCGTGCGCGACCCGTCGCGATCGAGCATGTCGTTGACGCCGCTCTCCACATCCACGATCAGCGGCACTTCGACCATCATCAGGTTGAGTTCTTTGCACAGGTTGTCTTCGATATAACGCTTCACCTGGAAGATAGCCTGCTGTGTCTCTTTCGGGGTCAGCAACGAGCGGTAATCGCGCGGCAGAATCTTTTCCAATTCTTTGTAATCGCCGATTCCCGGTCCAGCCAGGTCGGCTTTCTTGTCTTTTTCTTTATCTTTATTTTTATCCAGGACAACCGTGCTCATCAGAATTTCTCCTTCAGGATTTCTCCTTGAACGACGGATTCCCGCGCGGTTGCCGCTCGGGTACCACGCGGGCTACGGATGTTTCGGTTTAAGGTGAGGAGGCGGCGCCGGAGGTCATACTGGTGGTCGCGGTGGTGGTCGCAAAATGCCCGCGGCGCCTTGGCCGGCATGTGCGTGCGCGCGATGCTCCAGGACCGTCGCGGCGGTCAGCAGAATCCCAATCAGACCAAAGATGATCAATGCGAGCAGAGCCATCATTAGTATCGGCATAGCTACACCTCGCTGCTGTGCAGATTGTCTCTCCCGAGGGTGGGCGAAGCTGTGACCGTAATCACTTGTTGATGTGACCCAGGGCCTTCGAGCCTGGTTTTGTTGACCGCATCATCCCGTCCGGAGTCACGTTCTTGGTGTGACTTGCGTCACTGCGGCTGCTCTTCTGAATGATGAAACTCTCAACTAGGCAGCGCCGAGCTGCTGAGTTTTCCTACACCCAGTTTGTGGACGGTTGTATCGGTGGTGACTTTCGCAACACACGCAGGACTGCGAGCAGCGCCGCCAAGTTTCATCAGGTTGCAAAACTTCACAAGGAGAAGAAACGACATCATGAAGACGACAAAGCTGGTAATGCTGGTAATGACAATCGCGGCGACCCTGTTCATCCTGATTCCCAATCTGTCATGGGCTGCCGATGACGGAGCCACCCTCTACAAAGCAAAATGCGCCATGTGCCACGGAGCGGATGCAGCCGGCAAGCCCGCCATGAAGGCTCCGAGCCTGATTTCGGACGATGCCAAGAAGTTGTCAGACGCCGACCTGGCGACGGCCGTTGCGGGGAAGGCGAAGCACCCGGCCGGAGTGAAGGCCTTGGCCGCCGACGACGTGAAAGCAGTCGTGGCTTATATACGCACCTTGCAGAAGTAGTTGTTGGCAGCAGAACCTGGCTGTAGTCATTGGCTGTTTCTCTCTGCGCCAGGCCGCTGCCGCCAACTCGCGGCCGGCGGCTGAAGAAAGCATGAGGGTGAGGATGAAGGTGTCCGGCCCAATTCGGCGGACGGAACGGAAAACTAGCCGAACCGTAGCCCGGCGGAACTCTTCTCCCCGGTTCGCTTTCCCCGGAACAGCACACCCGGGTCCGGATGCACACCACTCCGGACCCGGTTCTTTTTCCCGCGTTGGCCCGGTAGAACTCCAGCGCCCGGAACCAGCGCCTAAAGCGGCTGCGGAAGAACTGGTTTTCAAGCACGAACCTTTACCTCAGCGGCTGAAGCCGCATTCACCACAAGGCAATTCCTGCAGCGCTGAAGCGCTGCGCCACCCAAAACCACGGGCAGAATCGATGGCTGCTAGGAACAACGAGGAGCAATTCCCATGAGTAAGGCCCTGCTGTATGACGCGACGCTGTGCATTGGTTGCAAACAGTGTGAAGGCGCTTGCGCCGAGCAGAACAAGCTGCCCTACGACGACAAAGTGGCCGCCGAGCCGGTGCAATCGGAACATAAATACACGGTCGTTCTCACCAAGGACGACAAATTCATGCGTCGCCTGTGCATGCACTGTGAGCACCCAGCTTGCGCGTCGGTTTGTCCCGTCGGCGCCATGCATAAGACAAAGGAGGGTCCGGTCGTCTACGACGTCTGGAAGTGTATCGGCTGCCGCTATTGCATGACGGCGTGCGCGTTTGCCCAGCCCAAGTACGAATGGCAATCGCTGAATCCCCGGGTCCGCAAATGCATTATGTGCCCGGACCGCGTGCTTGCCGGCAAGCAGACGGCATGTGCCGAGATCTGTCCAACTGGCGCCACCAAGTTTGGAGAGCGCGACGATCTCATCAAGGAAGCGCAAGACCGTATCCGTCAAAATCCGTCTAACTACTTGCCTCGTATTTACGGTCTTAACGAAGTCGGCGGAACGTCGGTCCTCATCCTTTCCAGCATGAATGTCGAAGCATACGGTTACCCAGCGTCCACCAAAATCGGCGACACCCCGATACCGGAATACACCGGGCGAGTGATGGAGAGAATTCCAGACTTTATACCCGTCTGGACATTGGTATTGGGAGGCATTTACTGGGTTTCGCATCGCCGCGAAGAAGTAGCCGCTGCGGAAGCAGAACAGAAGAAGAACGGGAGCGCGCGATGAAGTTCAAGCTGACCTTTTGGAGAGTGGTATTCGTTGTGATCATGGGCCTGGGCCTGTACTCCGCATTCATTCGCTTTTTCTATGGCCTGGGCGCGGTTTCCAACATGACAGACCAGTTTCCCTGGGGCCTCTGGATCGGCTTCGACCTGCTGTGCGGGGTCATGCTGGCGGCGGGCGGTTTCTGCATTGTGGGCGCAGTCTATTTGTTCAACGTCGAGCGGCTGCACAGCGTGGTGCGCCCCGCGGTATTGACGGCGTTCCTCGGCTATGTGCTGTTCATCGTCGGACTGTTGTTTGATCTTGGCCGCCCCTGGTACATCTGGCATCAGCTCATCTACATGAACCCGCACTCGGTCATGTTCGAGGTGGGCATATGCGTGATGTCCTACACCACGGTGCTCTTCTTCGAATTCCTTCCCAACGTGTTCGAGCGCTTCCACCTTCACACTCCAATCCGGTGGATTAAGAAGATCTATCCCGTGCTGATCATCTTGGGCATCCTGCTCTCCACCCTGCACCAAAGTTCGCTCGGATCGCTCTATCTGATCATGCCGAGCAAGCTGCATCCGTTCTGGTACACGCCCGCGCTGCCGTTCCTTTTCTTTGGTTCCGCGATTGCGGTGGGCCTGGCCATGACGATCTTCGAGTCCACGCAAAGCGCGAAAGCTTTCGGCCGTCACCTTGAACTCCCGGTTCTGGTCGAACTGGGCGGCGCACTGCTGGTTGCTCTCTGGGTCAACGCTCTGCTGCGCTTCGAGGATTACTTCCACCGCGGCTTGCTGGGACAAATCATGAAACCCAGTTACGAAGCATATTTTCTATGGCTCGAACTATCGCTGGCTTTCGTGATTCCAATCACCATGCTCAGCTTCAGGAAGGTCAGGCTATCGCCAAACGGGTTATATCTGGCTTCGATCTTCAGTCTGCTCGGGTTCATCACCAACCGGCTCAATGTCAGCCTCACCGGCTTTGAGACTTACGCCGGGCATCACTACCTGCCGAAGTGGACGGAGTTCTCGGTGACCCTCATGATCATCGCGCTGGGCTTCGCTTTGTTCGGGTTGGCGGTGAAGTACCTGCCCATCTTTCCCGAAGAACAACACGCAGTGGAGCCGCTTCCCCGCACCCAAACCAGGCCTGCGGTTGCTACAGCGGTGTTAGGCCATGCCGGAGACTGAGCCAAATCGCGGCGATCTGGGATGGAAGCGCCTGACGCACAGCATCAGTGCAAAATTGATCGGGTCTCTGCTGGCGGTCATGGTCGTCATCTTCGCCCTCCTCGGATATCTGAATATCCGCTTGCATCGCCAACGCCTGGAAGCCGCCACGCTGGCCAGCGCCGAGCGGGTCAGCGATGTCATCCGGCGCACTACCACGTACTACATGATGCGCAACGATCGTGAGGGACTCTACCACGCGATTCAAACCATGGCGGACGCGGGCGGCATGGTCAAGGTGCGCATCTTTGATCGGGAGGGGAGGATCAGCTACTCCACCGATCCCAACGAAGTCAGCCACGTCCTCGACAAGACGGCAGAGGCCTGCTACAGCTGCCACACCCAAGCCCAGCCGCTGGCGCGTCTGAACCGTCCCGACCGCTTTCGCATTTATCGCAGTAGCGGGCAGCGCGTGCTGGGAATTATCACTCCCCTCGAAAATCAACCCAGCTGCTCCAACGCCGACTGCCACGCGCATCCGGCCAGCCAGCAAGTTCTGGGCGTGCTTGACACCAATCTTTCCCTGGCGAACGCCGACGCACAACTTAAAGTCAGCAGCGCCCGCATGCTCGCTTACACGGCGGGGGCACTGCTAATGGTGGCGGTGTTGAGCTGGGTGTTCGTCTGGCGAGTGGTCGGCAAACCCATCAAGGCGCTTAAGAACGGCACCGAACATCTTTCCCAGGGAGAGCTTGGATACCAGATCGAGGCGCGATCCCAGCACGAAGACGAAGTGGGGGACCTGGCTCGTTCGTTCAACGACATGAGCCTGCAGTTGCGGGCGGCGAACGAAGAAATCGTGACCTGGGCAAAGACGCTCGAAGATCGCGTCCTGGAGAAGACCAAGGAAGTCAAACGCGCCTACGATCACGTGCTGCATGTGGAAAGAATGGCGTCCGTAGGAAAGATGGCGGCCGTGGTGGCGCATGAAGTCAACAACCCGCTCTCGGGAATTCTTACCTATTCGAAACTGCTGCGCCGGTGGGTGGAGTCTGGCCAAGCCGAACATGAAAGACGCCAGGAGGCGATCGAATGTCTGGATCTGATTGCCGCCGAAAGCCGGCGCTGCGGTGAACTCATCAAGAACCTGCTCAATCTTTCTCGCACCGCGCCCATGAACGTACAGTTGACCGACCTGCGTGCAGTGATCGATCGCTGTCTGCTGCTGGTGCGCCATAAACTGGACTTGGGCGGAATCGAGCTGCAACTCAAGCTGGCGGAAACCCTGCCGCGTGTACCCTGCGATCCAGCTCAGATTGAACAAGTCTTCCTCGCGCTGATCATCAATGCCATCGATGCCATGCCCCGGGGCGGCAATCTTTGGATCGAAGCTCGGATCGAGACTCGGATCGAGACTGGGCTGAATAGCGCTGAAAATGAAATCAAAATCCAGGTGCGCGACGACGGAACGGGCATCCCCCCCGACGTTTTGCCGCAGATCTTCGAACCTTTTCTTACCACGAAAGAGAGCGGCCGCGGAGTCGGGCTGGGCTTGGCGATCAGTCGCGGCATCGTCGAGCGCCACCACGGCCGCATTGAAGTGGAATCGGAGCCGGGCCGGGGCACGACCTTCACCATAACCCTGCCCGTCCCAGGAGATGACACTTCGCTGGCAGGCGCCGGAGCCAGCAATGCCGCAACGAAGGTGAGGTGATTGCAGTGAGCACCCAAGGAAAGCTGCTGATCGTGGACGACGAACTAAGCGTGCGGGACTCGCTCGCCAAATGGTTCCGCGAAGAAGGCTACGAAATTGGCACGGCCGAGAACGCCAACGACGCCCTAACCCGCCTGGCCGAACAACGCTGGGATGCGGCGCTGGTCGACATCAAGATGCATGGCACCGATGGCATCGAGTTGCAGCGCCGCATGCACGAAGTCGACCCCGAGCTGCTAGTCATCATCATGACCGGCTACGCCTCGGTCGAAACCGCGGTCACAGCGCTGAAGAATGGCGCCTACGACTACGTGACGAAGCCACTCGACCCCGACGAGATCGCCCACCTGGTAAAGAACGCGCTGGCCCATAAACGCGCCGCCCAGGAAAACGTACTGTTGCGCGAGACCGTAGCCGAAGTAGCGCGTCCCGGAGAACTGATTGGCCAAAGCAGCGCCATGCGCAAGATCTTCGACGCCATTGAAACCGTAGGTCCCACCGACGCGACCGTGCTAGTCACCGGAGAGAGCGGCACCGGCAAGGAACTGGTGGCGCGCGCCATCCATCAAGCCAGCCCGCGAAGATATCATCCCCTGGTCGTCATTCATTGCGGCGCTTTGACGGAGACGCTTCTGGAGAGCGAACTCTTCGGTCATGAGAAGGGCGCGTTTACCGGCGCGCAGTACCGCAAGAAAGGCAAATTTGAAATTGCCGAGGGCGGAACGGTTTTCCTCGACGAGATCGGCGACATCTCGCTCAAGACGCAGACCGACCTGCTGCGCGTGCTGCAGGAGCGCGAAATCACCCGCGTGGGCGGCAACCAGATCGTCAAGGTGGACTTCCGCTGCATCGCCGCCACCAACAAGGATCTGGAAAAACTGATCGAGGAAGGCAAATTCCGCCCCGACCTTTTTTACCGGCTCAACGTCTTCCGCATCGAACTGCCGCCCCTGCGCAGCCGCCGCGACGATATCCCCGCGCTAGTGGACCACTTCGTTCGCAAGTTCTCTCTGGCGATGAACAAACGCATCAGCCGGGTTACACCCGCGGCCATGAACCTATTGCAGCAGCAACCGTGGCTGGGAAACGTTCGCGAACTGGAAAACGCGGTCGAGCGCGCCATGGTTGTAGGCCAAGAGCCGGAACTCCGCGAACAGGACTTCATCTTCAAGCCGCAAAGCGTCTCCAACGGATCGAGCAAGACCCTTGAAGATATGGAGCGTGCCCACATCCTGCGGGTGCTGGAAGAGTGTGGAGGCAATCAGAGCCGTGCCGCCGAGATCCTCGACATCGACCGTGTCACTCTCTATCACAAGCTGAAAAAGTACGGCTGGACGCGTACTCCGGTCGAGACGCATTGAAACCGAAGTCGAGGTCTCAGGTCTTAGGTCTTAGGTTTTAGGTCTAAGTGCCGAATCGAAACCTAAGACCTAAGACCTAAGACCTGCTCCCATGAAGCTCTTGCAACTGTTGCCGATCGGGAATCTGGATGACGGGCTGCTGAAAGCTTTGCGTCCCGCCATGGAAGCGACTTTTTGCGTTCCCTGCGAAGTGCTTCCCGTCCGGCTCGATCCCGAATTCGCCTTCCACGGCGAGCGGCAGCAGTACCACTCCTCGGAAATGCTGCAGCGCATGCAAGGTTTTCTTACCGCCGACTCCTGGCGCTTGCTGGGCATCGCCGCCGTGGATCTCTACATTCCGATTCTCACCTTCGTTTTCGGCGAGGCGCAGATGGGCGGCCCTTGCGCCGTGATCTCCGCGCACCGTTTGCATCAGGAGTTCTATGGCCTTCCGCCCGACCCGAAACTGTTTCGCCAGCGCGTGATCAAAGAAGCGGTTCATGAACTGGGCCACACTCTGAGTCTGACGCACTGCGACGACTACCGCTGCGCCATGGCTCCTTCCCACGCCGTGGAGTGGATCGACCTCAAGGAAAGCACGCTGTGCGCCGGCTGCCGGGCCGTGGCCACTCCGATGGCGCAGATCTCGTCAGCGCGAATCTTCTGAGAGCGCCAATTCTGAGCTTGCGGGTGTCTGCCATTTTGCATGACCGTCTGCAAGTTTCACTGGGGAAATTCCCGTCTTGACTATGTTTACCAGTTGGTACGGGTGGGGGTACCCCCCTCCCCCCCTATCTAGTAGAATCAGCGCTTTACGGGGATTTTTCCGCTAGATCCTTGACTTTAAAGGGGTTAACTTACAAAATCTAGAAAACAAAGTGGTTAGCTCCAAGTTTTCCGGGCTCGNNCAAAGAACTTAGTGAAAATTGCGGCTACGGCCGCTTTGGACTGTCGTTTGTTTCTTATTCCTGTTTCTTATTATAACTCGCGATGTCAACTATTATTGCGGCGGTTGGTGCGGCCGCGCCTGAAACTTGAACGTCTGGGCTTCTCAGGCGCGCTTGGTGCCGGAATACTTTGTCTCATGCGCCCGGTATTGGTGAAGAAGCGTGAAACGTCGCTGCCCTGGTCGGCATTTCGGGCGATGGCTTCTGCTGGGATTCGCTTTCGAGGTTTACGAGTCTTCATAATACTGCGGAACCTACTGTTCAGGCCCGCTTGGTATCGGCCCGCATCGTCTGCCTTAGGATGCTGTTCACCCGCGTCTGATATCCTTTGCCCCGCTTCTTCAGCCATGCGATCACGTCGGCGTCAAGGCGCATGGAAACCGCCTGCTTTATCGGACGATAGAACCTGCCTCGCACCGCATTCTTCCATGCGCTGGGCGGAAGCTCCGGGATATCCGAAGTATCGATTTGATCGTCGGGCAACGCGGCCAGAGCCGCCAGTTCCCTCTTCTGTCTCGTGGTGAGAGCCCGTCCAGACATTTGCTTTACTTTCCTGTTCTTAGTTGCTTTGCGCATACATGCTCCGTTCGCGGCGCGTCGCTTTTCGTGCCGACAGGATGCGGATCTGTTCCTCGTTCTCACTCACGGTGTGAGCGACGAGCAGCACGTGAACGCCGTTGACGATTCCAATCGTCTGCCAGCGCGGCTCGCCCTCCACTTCCCGGTCTTGCCGTGTCAGTTGGTAAGGATCGTCAAAGACCAAGGCGGCCGTTTTCGAAGCTGACGCCGTGCTTTTGCTTGTTGATCCGGTTTTTTCGTTCGTCCCAGGCAAATTCCACAGTAGCCTTTGTAATGACGAATATGTATATACTGTAGCACGACACTGGTCGGAATGCCAGCGATCAGCACCCACGTCTCGAAAATCGAAGCTGTGAAAAAACCTATC